>DATHPI010000365.1:0-5906 GCA_035484035.1 Chthoniobacterales bacterium | reverse complement strand
GGAACTTGCAGACATTTTTAGTGCCAACTTCTTAGATTCGCTGCTTGTGCCCTTCCGTAAGGGTCTTATGCATAGATGAGGTCGATCGGATGTCTGCACGAGAACTCGGACGCACGAATGTCCGTTCTGACCAGTTCACTGTCTATGCTCGAAATGGAAGCCTTTCATGATTCACCACTCGCGCCGGCCAATGTGACACTTATGCCTAGCTCTTAAATCCCTTGAGTTTCGCCGCAGGTCAGTTGGCTGTTTTTCAAGGCGCGAGCGAAGTGCCCATATCTGTGCCATACGGGTCGAGCGAGCAACGCGGAGAAACAGCCAACTGGCCGCGTCCCGGAGGGTGGCGATGAAAATGGGTCGGCTGCTTCGTTGCTCGTCAGTCACGTATCGATCTAGATATGCTCCTTCCTCACGCCTCGCAGACGACCCATTTTGAACGCAACGAAACTCAAGGGATTTAGGAGACGGCACACTAGCCGGCGGCAAGTGTAGAGCGACCGGGGGTTCGAGCTTCTCATGGCGGGAAAGTCAATTCACCCGCCGGTAGATGTTATTAGGCCCCTCTTTGCGGTCGGCTCCAAAAGAAAAGACATCGACCCCGGAAGGATCTCGTTTGCCCGGGTTACGATATTGATAGGGGGTGTTCCAGGGGTCAACCGGCATACTATCCATCAACTTCGTCCAGTTCGCCGGTTTGTTACCGGTGGTAGGCATACTGATCAGCGCCTCTAATCCCTGGCTTTGATCGGGCATTTGATAATTGCGAGATTCGTAAAGCTTCAGAGCACTATAGAGATTGTTGATATCCTGTTCTGTCCGCTGGATCTTGGCAACGTCCAGAGCTCCGGTCATCTTGACGATTACGCCGCCAGCGATTACGGCAATGATGGCAACGACCAACATGATCTCCATCAAGGTGTAGCCGCTGACCCTCGAACGAAATAAGGGGGCCTTATTCATATGCAAAGAACTCACCGGCCAAACCTAGATCAAGGCACAGCTAAGTCAATTGGCGGCGTACTCAAGCTGCAAGAGGAAATCTCGGATCGCAACCTGAGTGCCGGGCGGCGTTTCAAATTGTATATGATTCTCTCCCACTGGAAGTTGGTCGCCCCTGAAAAGGTAGACTCCCTTGCGCCAGCCGGTAAAGCGCATGACGCCGTCTTCCCCTCTTTCGTACCCTGGATCGGTCAGGTCCGGAATTTGCAAAGCCAGCGTGCCAACGACTACGCCATTGAGCCACAGATTGAGCGTCTGATCGAGTTGCAAACCGTTGACCAGCACTTCGAGCCGGACCCGGGACACTTTACTCGGTACGGACACTGAAAAATCGATGCCTTTCTCGATTCGCTCCGCTTGATCGGTCACTGAGGTGGTCAGAATTCGACCCTCCCAGGAGTCGGCGATGGGTGTCAGCGGAGTGCCATCCACTTCTTCGGGCGCGAACATTTTTCCGCCGGTCGTGACCAACGCACCGTTCGGGATGTTGTCGACCAGACGCACCACTCCGGGACGCGCCCAATCCAAGCGGACCCGCAAAATATTGAGGACCGACTCGCTTGATTTTAGCACGACCTTGCCTGGCCCTCCCATCGTTGGGCGATTGATCAACAACGTCCGCTGGTTAGCCAAACCAGTATTTTCAAATAAGTTCGGGGCCAGCAATTCTCGTTTGCCAAGGGCGTTCTGCCAATAGACGCTAAGAAATCCTCCCGTTTGCTCTTGAAAGACCACGGTGAGGACCAGGTCATCGTCGTCGGCGCCCGGCACTACGGGGAATGAAAGCTCGGCCTGCGATTTCGGAGCGGCCAATGGCCGATCCGGAATCCAGCCGGGGAACTCCAGGTGACCCGTTGCGTTGAGGTCAAAGGTAAAAGAATCCGCCAGACAACAATCAAGCGCGCCCAGAAAAAACATTACGGCAGCAACCGTGACATGACTGCGGTTCATGCGCCGCATTTAGTAATCCGACGATGAATGCGAGGCAAGCAAATACAGAGGAAGTTGTCAGTGGGATGGTGTTCCGTTTTAAGACCTCGTCGAAATGGCGGCGCCTCTCCAAACCCTGAGTCGCATTTTCGCAAACTTGAGGAAAACGTTTTAAGTGGAATGGCCACAGATTGACTTCTCTCCATCCGCCCTCAGATTGGATCCTATGAATACGACTGATCTCACGCAACGCCCTCCAAGAAGCCCCCGATTGAAGCTGGGAGGTTACATCATATTGCCGAGGATGCTCGACAAAGGGAGGGCCGAGTTGGACGGCAAAGCAGGTGAATACCATTTCGCTTGTCCGCTCGATCAGCATTTCCTCTCATTCACAGGACTAGCTGCCGCAGACATCTTGAACCTATTGAAACAAGGAAAATCGGACGGCGAGGTGCTAGCATGGATCCGGGAACAGGCAAAGCAGAACGATTGGGAAATCTTATACTGGTCTGAATATCATAGCCGGCGCGGACCGACCGATAACGAGAGCCGCCAGCATTTCAACGAAACGCTTCAGAAATTCGCCCCAGACCGAGACGATATCGCTACCTGGTTTGATCTTCTTGACATCGATGATTACGTCAGTTTCGGAGGGAAAGCCTGAATCAGGAGTTCAGGAGTTGCAGGAGTTGCAGAATGGGCAGCGCGATATCGCGACCGCAAGCTTTGCGAGTCGCGGCAGTTCTGAAATTACAGCATTTCTGCGAGGTGTAGCCGCAGACTCCCGTCTCCATTCTGCAACTCCTGCAACTCCTGCAACTCCTGAACTCCTGATTTATTCCCCTCGGTAGCTGCAGCGTGCCCAGGGCGTTTCGTGAATGACGATCTCACAGAGACCGGGGCAGTGGGGGGTTAGTTTCTCCCAGAACCAGGCCGCCATTAATTCGATGGTGGGGTTTTCCAATCCCGGAATGTCATTCAAATAGGCGTGGTCCAATTGTGCTACCAACGGTTTCATCGCCTCACCGATCTGCGCATGATCGTAGATCCATCCCGTTGCTGCGTTGACTACTCCCTCCACCGAAACTTCGACCCGGAAGCTGTGCCCGTGCATCTTGCCGCATTTGTGGTCGGAAGGCACCTTTGGCAAGGTCTGAGCCGCTTCGAAAAAGAAATCTTTAGTCAGCCTGGCTTTCATACACCCTTCGTTTCCGGGGACCAGATAAATTTATGCATTTGCAGCTGGAACCTAACCTTCAGATTGTCCTCTAACAGCCAATCGACGATCTCACGCGGATCGATCCGGCCAAAGATTGGAGAAAACAAGACGGTCCCGCAACGATCGGTCAGATCGAACTCAGCAATTTTTTGTTTGGACCAGAGGTAATCCTCACGAGAACCAATGACAAACTTCACCTCATCACGCGACGAAAGGTATGCCACATTCTCGTACCGATTGCGTCCCGATTCTCCGCTTCCGGGCGTCTTGAAATCCATGATGCGATGCGCGCGCGGGTCAATTCCGGAGATGTCGTGCGCTCCGCTGGTCTCGATCAGAACAGTCTTCCCGCGGTCACAGAGCTCCGTCATGAGTGGCAGGACGTTCCGTTGCAGGAGGGGTTCGCCTCCGGTGATTTCCACCAGCGGGCAGTCAAAAGCCAGCACTCTCTGAACGATTTCCGGCAAACTCATTTTAGTGCCGGCGTAAAATGCATACGCCGTATCACAATAGGAGCAGCGCAGATCGCAAAACGTCAGCCGCACGAAGACGCATGGTAACCCGGCCCAGGTGCTCTCCCCCTGAATCGATCGGTAGATCTCGTTGATGGTCAGTGTGATCGTTTTGTTCTGCACGAATGGAGTAGGATTTGAGATAGCGGTTGAACTGCTCGGTGGACACCGTCGCTTGCAGGTGAGAAGTCGGCGCAAGAGGAGAGCATCGCACGGAGGTCACGAAGTAGGGTTTGGCGTAGTATGGACATTGCACGCCCTTCCGGAAAAATCAATGAATCGCCGAGCGCCCAGGCCACCGGCTATCCCGACCGTCGCAAAAAACCGTCCGTGCGAATCTCGGCCCTCAAGCCGCCGCGACCCTTCAGGGCGTTTTCTGCTCCAGAGGCAAATGCAATGTCCATCCAGTAGCAGGGACGGCATTCTTCAGTGCCATAAAAGCGGACGCCTTGAAGCTCAAACTCCACTCCGATCAATTCCTTCAGACGAATGCCGCGGGTGATCACATTTCGACGAAATGCTTCCGGACCGCGGTCCCAAACCCCAAATTGTATGCAGAGATCCTGGTACGTCTCGGCCTCGAAGAAGGTGATCTGTCCCTTGTAACCCTCTTTGTGGTCAAAGAACCTGTCTCCGGCGATCCCTTTTCCGGCCAGGCATTGAATCTCTGCTACTTCGACGATTGCGTGGTCATCGGGCGGTCGTTGGTGGTGACGGAAGTAATTGTGCCCACCGGAAACGAACAAATGAAGGATCTCAAAGTCAACGCAAAGCACACTTGGAGGATAGTCCGAGCTGATTTGCCGGTAAAGCTCAGTTCCGGCGCAACCCGTTTGCGGCGATCAGCGAAGGGACGTAAGTTCGTGAACGCTGCTCTTTGAAGGGTAAACAGATCTATCATGGATTCCCCTGGCATTCGAGATTTTGCAGTCCGCCGGCACAGCTTAACCGAAGAGACTACAAATGACGTTGACCATCTCGCCGTCGAGGAACCGCTCGAAATTGTCATCCTGTTTCGCCGGAGAACAATGCTTGTCCGCAAACCAATTTCGATCACCATGCGTACCCCGGGCCAGGATCAGGAACTCGCGGTTGGCTTTCTCTACACAGAAGGCATCGTTCATCATCGGAACGCCATTGAGGAGGTCACAACCGGCGCGGATTCATCAATCACTGTTGCCGTTACCGGAAACCTCGATTTGAAGCGGCTGGAACGTCATTTTTATACATCGTCGAGCTGTGGCGTATGCGGAAAGAGTTCGCTCCAGGCTCTACAGATGAATCGGGAAATTCATCTCGATCCATCCGGGCCGAAGCACACGGCCGAGTTTCTGGTCCAAACCCCCCGAATGGTGCGCGACAAGCAGTCTATCTTTGATCGGACCGGCGGACTTCATGCCGCTGCACTTTTTGATGCGAACCGAAATCTTATCCGGATTTGCGAGGATATCGGCCGGCACAATGCCGTGGACAAGTTGGTGGGAGCGGAATTGCTCGGAGGCCGCAGTGATTTCTCAGATCTGCTGCTTTTCGTGAGCGGCAGAGCCGGATTTGAGCTGATTCAAAAATCGATCATGTCCGGTATCCCGTTCATGGCCGCGGTCGGCGCGCCATCGAGTCTATCCGTTGAACTCGCCCGAAGGTACGGTTCGACATTGATTGGATTTTTGCGTGAGGACCGGTTTAATTCGTACTCCGGATCGGTCCGCGTTGTGGGGGAAGTGCCAGTGTCAGTGTCAGGAACGGAGGCTTCGGAAACGACCGTTGGTCGCGATAAATAAGAGCTAGATTTTGTCAGGGGATTGGTATTTTTGAAGATGCGTTTGATCGTTTTCCTGTTCGTTATCGCGATGCCGCTTCTTTTGCTTGCCGACGATGTTCCTCTCGATTCGCTGCCGCTGGCTGTCCAAGAAACGATCGACACGGAAAAAGGAGACGGCGTGGCGAAAAGTGCGGAAAGTTTCAGCTGGGGTAATGCCGTCATCTTCAAGGTTGAGATCGATGTGGAAGGAGTTCCGGCACTTGAACTCCAAATCGCTGGAAACGGCAAGTTGATCAGGGTGGACGACCTCCGAGTCGAGAAAGACGACGACGACACACCCGAGTAGGTTGGTGAATTGTCAGTGTCAGTTGCCAGTTGTCAGTGAGGAAAATCGGTTTTCAGTGAGGAAAATAAGGGAAGGCCATGCGGGATCGCACGCTCTCTCTTCTAATCGTGCTCGTGCTCGTTATCGTTATCGTGCTCG
>DATHPI010000364.1:0-5147 GCA_035484035.1 Chthoniobacterales bacterium | reverse complement strand
GTGCGTCTGTGGTCGAAAGGGATTGCCCCAACCGGCGTCGCGCCATCCGCGATAATTTCGACCGATGTAAACGGCCCGGCCCGTGTTTTGCGCCCAGTCAACCAATTCGCGGTCCTTCATGACATGGGCCACGACCGTGATTCCACTCTCAGCCAAAGCTTTCCGGCGCTGCGTACTTGACATAATGATGCTGGCCTTTTTTTCAACCAATCGTCCTGGAAATAATTCGTTTGAGACAATTAAAATGCGCTTACCTTTTTTTAGATTTTTCGCTGCCTGGTCGTTCGCTGCCGGGGATGATACTTCGTTCGATCTCATAGCAAATATGGATTGGTGCCCAGTTCAACGTCTTCGTTTTTATAGTCACGCCTTCTTCTCTACTCTCTAACCATATGAGAGAACTGCTAGCCGGTCCTCCCTTTCCTGGAAGATCGGACTATCCTAAAGTGAGCCTGCAAATTCCGCAACTAATTCGGTCGATTTGCTCATAGCAGGGGATTTAGGAATGTTATAGAATTCTTCTCCGGTCTCGAAATGGTCTTTCTGTCTAGTTAGCGACAAAATGAAAAGCTAGCAGCAAGCGTGCCAATGATGAATAGGCTTAATCGTTTAGTACCGTTTGGAGTAGAAGCTGAATGAAAGGGGCTAAGAGCTTGCGGGTCTTAACGTTTTCAGAAAATAGTGGCGCGACAGAGGTAATTCCATCGCGGCTCGGAGATGTCTAGTCTTCGGATCCTGCTTTCGGATTCGTCAAAACTACAACGGGACTGCCAGGGCGCTTTCGAGCGCGCAGTTGAGTTTGCCGCTGCCGACTACCGCGGGCTTTGTCTCCGCGAACGGAGGTGGAGTTCTGGGCACCGATGGGGTGGCGCGGTGGACTTTGAGCTCGGTGCCGGCAGGTGCAGCGGAGATGTGAACGTCATCCTGAAAGCCCCCACTACGAGCGTCGCTCGAGCGCAGCTATTGGTGGCAGCGGCATTTCGCAACAGCACCCGTCAATTCTTGGTCCAAGCCAGTGATGCCAAAGTTGTTTACGTAACCCCGGCACTTTCCTACTTGCTGGCCACGACGACGAATCCAACACAGCCAGGCCAGGTTCCCCCAAACGGATCGCTCATTACACTGGTGATCACGGATCGGGTCAATGGCGCTTTGATATCCCGTACTGTGGCTGTGAACTTTACCCTTGCCGCGCGTGAAAGGCTCAACTCGCCATGCAGACGATTGGTGTTGGCTCATCCCTTACCTAAGTCGGCTTTGATCTTCAGCAACGACCGTCAGGCCGATCCTTGGAATCCGGCCGAGCTCCATGCCCGGAAACTGCTCAGACCAAAAGCTGATTGCCGGCGCGACGGAACGAATGCGAACACCAGGCATCAGAGATTTGGGGCCCAGAGTTCGGATCTTTTCGTGACGACCGGCCCATCGAGATTTTCTCTCTGCTGAAGCCATCAGTGGGTGGTCACGGCTGTAAAAGCCAGTCCAGCATTTTACGGGCTTTGGGCGCCTGCTATCCCGCAAACGCCCGATGTCCGTTATGGCTTTATTCGTCTCTGCAGGCGCTCAAAAACCCTTGTTCTGTTCTTTCCAGAGTGGCTATCTTTCTCTCTTGCCTGAGATGATAGTATGAAAATGATGAAAGTGCGGACAATACTCGCTATCGCGGCTGCCTCCGTCGGACTGGCTTCGACTGTAGTCGCAGACAAATACGATGATCTGGTAAAAAAAGGGTTTCGCTGGATAAACACCGATGGGCCGTACGCTTGTCCTGCCAAGGACGATGTCCAGCGCATGCTCAAAGACCAAAGTGACACGGACCAACTCCATATGGTCGAACAATTGCGAGCCTACTTCCTGATCCGGGGAGTTGTCGTTCAGGTGCTCCAGGAGGACAAAGCTTCGGGTATGACGCAGTTCAGTTCCGCCGGGCTAAACGGAACCTTTTGGACGCTCAGCAAATATCTCAGCAAGCGTCCGATTGAAAACATTACTGGGACGATCGAAGTCCCTGTCAATCCAGCTTCGCCCACGGTTAACATAGCGGGTGGTGATCAAATCGGTGGCCTGCCAACTTCAACGGTAACTCCGGGCCAAGCAGCCATGCCAAATCCAACGGCAACGCCCGTCGAAGCGCCAACGCCAGGCCCAAGCCCGACGCCCTGATCTCGGAGCTGAGGCATAATCTCTAGGAAAGACTGATGGAGATTCACGGCTTGCGAAGCCCGTACGAGCCGGTTGAAGGGTTAGTTTATTTTGCCCGGATGATCGACAAGATCCGACTTCATGCTGCCGGATTGTTGCCCAGTGAATATCAACCGTTATTGGGCAATGCCAACCCCCGGAGCTTTGACGCGCGTTGCTGCCGCTTTCTCCAAATCGATTTTACCGCGCTTGCTGCCATCGCTCTTCAAGGAGGAACTGATACGGCAATCTTCCAGTGGGCCTGCGCGCACGGCCGAAAACCATCCGAAAAAGATGTGGAAGTCTGGAATGCCTTTATGCAGAAGCGCGGTTGGCGCGACGAAAGTTCCAGTCGATTGCGTGAACGGGTCCTGGAGTCAGGAATAGAGGATCGCGTCGTTTCGACGTTCTTTGACTATTTCGATGCAGACGAAGGGCGTCCCGCCCGTTTCCCCGACGACCCGACCCCGTCCGGTGAGCCAGTGACGGGCGGCGATCGGATTCCCGGTCTGCGGAGCCCCAGGGATAAGGTGGGAGGAGTTTTTCACTTTGGCCGGATGCTTGACAAAATCCGGTTATTCCATCAGGGAAAACTTCCTCAGGGTTGGATTGAGTCGAGGGGTTTGCCGAACGGGCTTGACGGCACCTGTTGCGGTTTTCTAGAAGTTGACTATAAGGCATTGGAGGCGGAGACAGTCAAAGGAAGAGGGGACTATCAGATGCTCCAATGGGCCTTCGTGAATGGACGCCAGTCGGCCAACGAGGAGGTGGAGATCTGGAACGACTACCTATCCAAGCGGTGCTGGCGGGACCGGTACACACCGCGCCTCCATACACGGTTGCAGGAAGCCGGTTGGCCAATCGGCACGGTTTTGACCATGTTTGATTTCGTTGACCTGGACGAAGGGCGAACGTCCGGTTCTCGTCAGCCGATTAATTAGAGCGGCTGTCTCCCGTCCCGAACAACTCCGGATGGCCAAATCCTCTGAGAGGGAAGGCCTCGCCCGTTGCCTTGTTTACCGTGAGAGTGCCGCAATCAATGCCGTCACCGCGGCCTTGCAGGCGCCGTCATAGTCCCCTGCGTCCAGGCGCGGGGCGATCGTTTCTACAAAAATTTTCTTACAAACATCTTCGGAGAGTTTGGTGGCCAGACCTCGACCGGCATGGATGCGACCTTGGCGCTCCTGGGTACAAATCAGCAGCAGCGCACCTGTATCCTTTCCCTGACCAATCTTCCAGCCGTCGTACAACTGCCGCGCGTATTCTCCGATCGTAACTCCGGTGGGAAGATTGGGATTGATGACGATGATTAACTCGTCGGCGCTCTTCCGATAGAAATCCGCAAGCTGCCCACTAAGACGGTCGGCGGTACCTCCGCGTAGAACGGAAGCATTGTCAGTCACATACTTTGATGGGGCAGCCGGTGGCTTTGATGGACCGGCAGGCGGCACGTTGGGCGCCGCGTGAAGATTGGCGGTTAAAAGCGAGGAGAGAAGCAGAAAAAAAACAGCCGTTTTGATTGGAGGATTCTTCATTGTTTCGTTTTTACGCCGAATGCGGGAGTCATTATCGGTCCTCAAGGGAAAAAGACAAAAGGGTCAATCCGGCATTTTTTTGATTAGCCTGCCCTGCATGGCGCTGTGCCAGAAGAGAGAGCATCGCACGGAGGTCACACAGTGGATCAACTTTCTTAGACGCCCCTGTTAAAAACTGGCCACTGATGAAACATCAAGGCAAGGTGTTGAGGCGATGATGGGCTGTTCGAAGGTGCCCGTAGAGGTTTCGATAGACTTCTTGATAGCGGGCTTGTAGCCGCTTGGAGTCCTGCGCGTTTGGTTCGACTGCAATCTCTTCCCGGCGCGCTACCCGAACAGCTGACGAAGGATCCGAAAACAGGCCGCAACCTAGACCCGCCAAAAGGGCTGCTCCCAAACTAACGGCTTCCCGAACTGGATTGACCCTAATCGGAAAGGAATAAACATCCGCCTTGATCTGGGTGAGAAGAGAGTTTTGGAGTGAACCTCCAATGGTGAGGATCTTTTCGAAAGGGGGTAGGCCGGCGACCGCGCCCATCGCGTCCGCGATAGCTCGAGCTTCGAAAGCCAATCCTTCCAGCACCGCCCTGAACATGGCACCACGAGTGGTCGTCGATCGGATGCCAATAAAGGCGCCCGAAGCTTGAGTATCAGGATGGGGCGTCAGGCTGCGGATCAAATGAGGCAGAAACATGGGTACAGCCTGGTCAGCCCTTGCCGCTTCATCCACCAGTTCCGCAATGCCCGCCGTCCCCCCAAGTTCACGTCTGAACCATTCCATCGCTGCGCCTGCGGTCAAAAGGCCACCTGTCAAGTAGCAGGTTGGCTTGTCAATCCATAAGGCTCCCTGCGCCAACCCGACAGCAGCGATGCTTTGATCGAAAACTGGTTCTGGGAAAACGGTGTTTAACGACTCGGAAGTTCCGATGCTGTCAAACAAGATCCCGGGGCCGAGTCCTCCGGCGGCAAACGCCCCGCTCAGATGGTCGTGGATGCCCACGCTGACAACCGCGGTGTTTGGAAGGTTCGTCTCTGTCGTGCTTGAGTCCTTGACTCGGCCTAGCGGAGTTCCGCTCTGACAGACTGGAGGGAAGGCTGAAGGCGGCAAGCCAACGGCCTCCAGGATCTCGCGCGACCAGTTTCCTCGGCCCAAATCATACGCTAGAGAGCGACAGGCCAGACTCGGATCGGTCGCCGGAATTCCGCATAGGCGAAAGGCCACGTAATCTGCGAAGTGGAGCCAATGCATGGCTTTCTTAAAGGCAAGGGGATTGTGCTTTTTGACCCAAAGAATTTTACAGAGACCAAACATCGGGTCGGGATTGAGGCCCGTTGTTTTGAACAGAGTTTCGTAACCGATCGTGTCCCGAATCCATTTGTATTCCGCGGTGGTCCGAAGATCAAACCACGCGATAGAGGGCGCCAGCGTTT
>DATHPI010000363.1:0-9977 GCA_035484035.1 Chthoniobacterales bacterium | reverse complement strand
TGTTTCGCCGCTGCATTTGGTGATAAAAATATAGCTGGCTCGGCGCAGGTTTCGGGGCGGTTCGCGCAAGGTGCCGCGGGGCAACAGATGTTCGTTGCCGAAGGGTGCCTGGCGATCGATCAGGACAATATCCAGACGGTGCTTCAGGTGAAGATATTGCAAACCGTCGTCGAGCAACAGAGTGTCCACGTCGAGTTCTTTGAGCGCGTGCAACCCGGCTTTCACTCGATCCTTGTCCACGACCACCGCCACACCCCTGAGATTCGAAGCGAGCATAAACGGTTCATCGCCGGCCGTCGCTGAATCCAGCAACACACTCTTTCCGTCAGAAACAACTCTGGGCGGATTCTCGGGCCCTTGCGATAGAAGGCTCTCCCACAAGCTCTTTTTACGGCGCCGATCGACGCTTTTGTACCCGCGGCTTAAAATCGCAACTCGCCGACCTCCTTTTTGGAGAGCCCTGGCAAATTTTTCGACTACCGGCGTCTTTCCGGTTCCGCCGACCGTCAGGTTGCCAATGCTGATAACGAGGCACCCGAGTTGCCGTTCTTTGAATATTCTTGTGCGATACAGATAAAGGCGGAACTGGACAATCCCGAGATAAAGGAACGAGAGAAGCCGAAGCGCCACCCGCAAGAGGGCGGCCCGGAAACCGTGCCTCTTGTCGAGGATGACTTCGATCGCGTATTGTTCGAGCTCATCTAAGCGCAGCGGCATGCTTGTTTCTTCTAGACGATGCGCGCTCCCTCGTTGTCAGCGCTGACAATCACGATTCTTGCACGTTGTTCCGGTGCAGCCGCTTCGAGCGCGGAGGCCACCGCTTCGCCGCCCGCGAGTGTAACGCAGGCTACCGTAGACCCCGAGCCGCTCAGGAATCCTCCTAAAGCGCCCGCGCCGGCCGCGGCCTGGAGCAATTTGGAAAGAAATGGCACAAATCTCTCGCGAAACGGCTGATGCAACCGGTCCGCAAACGCGCCGCGCAAATGTTCGTACTCCCCGGAAGCGAATGCGGCGGCGATCAGGCTACTGTTCCCAAGGTTCTCGACCACGTCTTGTCGCGAAAAACTGGCCGGGACCACCATTCTCGCGTCTTGGGTCTTCACTTCAAAATTCGGGATGAACAAAACAAACTTCAGTGCCGGGTCCACCTTAAACCGTGCGACTCGGTTGGTGGTCTTGGTGACAATCGTAAACCCTCCGAAAAGAGCGGCCGCGGCGTTGTCCGGATGACCCTCCAATTGTCCACAAAGAGCGCAAACCTCATCCTTGGAAAGACCGGTCCTGGTAATCTGGTCCAAGGCCATCAGGATTCCCAAGCGCAGGGTAACGCTGCTGCCCAGCCCTCGTGCCTGAGGGACCTCGCCCTCAATGGAAAAGCTGAACGGGAATTTCTTCTGGCCAGTATGCTCAAAAAACAGGTCTGCCGCCTGCGAAACCATTCCCGGCATCGGAGCGTCGCTCTGACCTGGCTCCACCTTGATCCGATTCCATAGCTTGAGGGCGATGCCCAAGCAATCAAACCCTGGACCCAGGTTTGTCGTGGATGCTGGAATTTGAACAGAAAAAGACATTCTTGGGGGAGGAGTCAGGAGTTCAGGAGTTCAAGCGCTGCGGCGGCGAAGTTTCAAGGGTCGAATCTAGTCCAAAGGTTCGAAGTGACAAACATTGACTAGGCGGAATAGGCAATCCATTCTGCAACTCCTGTAACTCCTGAACTCCTGAACTCCTGAACTGACTCCTTCCCCAAGAATGTCCACTCAATCCAATTTGGTCGCGGGGAGGCCCGATGGCCGCTCGAATGATGAACTTCGGCCCCTGCGTTTCACTGCCGGGATCGCTCCAAACGCCGATGGATCTGTTTTGATCGCGACTGGAGATACTCAGGTCATTTGTGCGGCAACGGTGGAGCCATCCGTTCCGAGATGGATGAAGGAGCAGGGTGTCTCCGGTGGCTGGATCACGGCGGAGTATTCGATGCTTCCCTATTCAACCTTAACGCGTCGCCCTCGGGACGTTTCAAAAGGGAAATTGGATGGACGAAGCGTTGAAATTCAGCGTTTGATTGGGCGGGCCCTGCGGGCTGCGGTAGACCTTGACGCCCTTGGGGAGCGGACACTTTGGGTGGATTGCGATGTTCTGCAGGCAGATGGTGGGACGCGGACAGCAGCGATTACCGGTGCCTCGGTTGCCGTTGCGTTGGCCTGCGCCGCATTGCAAGCGCGCGGTCAACTGGTCCGGTGGCCGTTGCGTTGTCTCGTTGCTGCCGTGAGCGTCGGCGTCGTCGATGAACGTCTCCTGCTCGACTTGAATTACCAGGAGGACAAGAACGCATCGGTCGATCTGAACGTGGTCATGACCAGCAAGGGTGCTTTTGTCGAAGTGCAGGGAGCGGGAGAGGAAGCGACTTTTTCCAGAGCGGAGCTTGATCAGATGATCGCCCTCGGGGAAACCGGTATCCGACGGTTAATCGCCAGCCAAAGTGACTTATTGCGATCTTCGATCGTGAATTTGCCGGACTTTTGATTCGCGATGCCCAGAAAAGATAGCGCAAGCCGGAGTTAGCCCTCGGGTGGCGCAAAACTCCTCTTTTTCTTTCGAAATCCACGAAAAAACCCTCTTCAGCTTTCGAGAAAATCACCGATTTACGACTTTTAGGGACTTTCTCCAGAACAGCAGTGGCAGCGCTCGCGCTGTCTTCGAGTTCGAGGAGAAAGACTGTTTTGGTAGACTACAGGAGGCTTTTGACAAAGATGAAATGTCGATCGTCGCGTCCTTCATCGACGGGTACGGGCACTCGCGTCTTCTCCGGGTACGCCGTGCTGACGGTTATGGCCCTCGCGAGCCTGGCAATCGTTACCGGGTCCTATGCGCAATTATCCCCGCTTGTAGATCAAGCGGATCCAAACCCTGCTGCACCTATCGAGCCTATTCCACTTCCGACTGTGGCTCCGGTTCAGGGCAAGTGGTTGACGAACGAGAACGCAGCAATCAATCAGGCATCTCTGCGAGGTAAAGTCATCCTCGTCGATTTCGATGCTGACTGGTGCCCGTGGTGCAGGAAAATGTATGACGAGGTGCTCTCACGTGATGACTTCAAAGAGTTTGCCGCTGCAAATCTCATTCTCCTCAAGATGGATTACCCCATGCCGGAGTCACGTAGAAGTCCAGCGGCTGTCGCTCTGCTTAACCGCTGTAACGTCACCGCATTTCCGACCCTTCTCCTTATGAAGACAGATGGTCAAGAAATAGCTCACTACCAAGGATACGCCAGAGAGTCTGTCATCCTGCGCTGGCTTAGAACCAACGTTATAAACGGGGAAACCGCTGATTCGATCCCGGACGACCCACCCTCAATCAAGAGCGAAGACGTCGCCGCTTCTCCCGCGGGCCGTCAGGTTGATCAAATGCAAGCAATTATAACCGCGATGGCGAACTACGATTGGCGGACGCTTGAGCCTTATTTCATCGACGGGCAGACCAACTATTTCGGTCATCGTCATGTGTCAGTCCAATACATCATCAATGACATTGTGAATGATTCTCGTCAGTTTGGCCGACAAGATTGGTCGGTCTATTGGAATACCTTCGAACACGAAAACGATGGCGAAATGGCTTACGATTCGGTTAACGCTTACGTCGTTATCGAAGAACCCGGCGCAAGGACTCATCGTGCTTTGGAACGTTTGACCATCGGATACTCCGGGGACCCTAACGCCGTCCACGGCATCACCATCCATTCCCTCACTTTGAAAGTTCTCCGCTGATTTGAATTTTCGGGAACCAGGGCGATCCCTCTCAATCTTCAATCGTGCTCGTCCTCGTCCTCGAGCTTTGATCGAATCCCTAAATGCGGAAAACGAGGACGAGGACGAGCACGATAACGAGGACGATTGGAGAATCGGAGAGAAGAAAAGAGGAGCCTCTCTACGCCAAGGAGCTCCGGAGCGACTTTTCGATCGCCGATCGATCGAGATCCTTGCCGATGAACACGAGTTGGCTTAGTCGCGATTCTTCCTTCTCCCACAAACGGTCCCAATAGACGGTGAAGCGGTTGTTGACCCCGTGAAAAACCGCGCGCCGCGGTGTCCCTTCAATCCAGAGAATGCCTTTTGAACGGTAGACTTTGGCCTTCTCAGAGAGTTCGTGCAATTCCGCTTCCAGTCGTTCGATCGCAAATGGTTGATCGAAGCTAAAAGAAAATGAAGTGATATCTGAGTGATTGCTTTGCTTGAGCTCATCCAGAAAAGCCGGAGCTACGGAAAGCTTTCGATCCAGATCAAAGACGCTCAGATCCAGGAGTTGCTTGAGATTCACGCGGGAATGGTCGGTGTGAAAGATGCGCGCGTGCGGGTTTAACCCTAAGATCTGTTGTTCCAGAATCGCGAGAGCGTCCGCGCTGACCAGATCGACTTTGTTGATCAGGACAAAGTCCGCCAGGGCGATCTGTTCCCGGGCAACCTCCGTTTCTTTCAATTGGGCTGAGACGTGTTCGGCATCAACGACGGTGATGATCGAATCGAGACGAGCATACTGCTGAAGTTGAGGAATATTCAAAAACGTCTGGGCAATCGGTCCGGGATCGGCGACTCCGGTCGTTTCGATCAGGATGTAGTCGAGCTGACTTTTCTTCAAAAGCTTCTGAACACCTTTTACCAGGTCCTTACGGACTGTGCAGCAGACACAGCCGTTGCTTAGCTCGACCACATCTTCGGCTTGCGTCTCGACAAGTTTCCCGTCGATTCCGATCTCGCCAATCTCGTTGACAATCACTCCGAACCGGTAATCGGTCTGCTCTTGCAAAATATAATTCAGCAAGGTCGTTTTACCTGCACCGAGGAACCCGGTGAGAATGCTGACTGGGATCACTTTTTGCGGCGTCATAAAGAAAAGAAAAAGAGCGATCCTGCGGCTGCCTGGATCGCTCTTATCAATATGCTCAAATATCGTTTTACACCAGACCGGCCTTCTTCAGTGTAACGAAAGCACCGTTCTTGGAAATTGTCTTCAAGGCGCGGGCTGTGAGCTTAACAGTCACAAAGCGATTAAGTTCCGGAACCCAGATCCGTTTGGTCTTCAGGTTAGGGGTGAACAATCTGGGGGTATTCGCGGTTACGTGCTGACCAACGCCCCCTTTCTTCTTGGCCATACCGCGCCTGTGGATGATGTGGCCCTTGCTCGGTTTGGCACCTGTAATACTGCATTCTCTAGACATAAAGAGTCCTTCTTGGTGAAGAGCTCGGAAGATCGGCACCTTTGCCTCCATCGTCAAGGTCAAAATTGGCCCGCAGACGGCGTTTCTGTAAATCCGCAAAATTACGATCTTGCCCCCGCTCGCGCAACAGCGGACCTGTGCTACGGTTGCACTTTAATGAAGCGGACGGTTCTCTGCGGCTTTCTGGTCGTATGTGTTTTTTTAAATTTGTTGGTTGGATTCAGGATCCTGAGTTCGAGCGCCGCAACGGACGATCACGGGATTGATTACGCGGCGATCGCCGGGTTCACCAGAGCTATCCAGGTGATCAGACAGGATTATGTCGATCGAAGCGCCGTATCCTACAAAAAGCTGACCTACGCGGCCCTCCACGCGATGCTGCCGCACCTCGATCCGCACAGCCAGTTTCTTGAGCCGGAAGATCTGAAAGACAGAGAAGATGAAACGCGGGGCGAATTTGGTGGCTTCGGTTTTACGATTTCGCGCAAGGACCAATCCGTGACCGTTTTGTCGACGATGGAAAACAGTCCCAGTGCTCGTGCGGGCATTCTGCCAGGAGACCAGATTGTCGCGGTCGCCGGAAAATCTACCCTCAACCTTCCCCTCGAGGATCTGAACCAACTGCTCCGCGGCCAGCCAAACCAGAGGCTATCGTTGACAATTTACAGGCCGTCATCCCGAGAAACGAGGGATTATGAAATGCGACGCGAGATGATCAAAATCGCGAGCGTGGTGGACGCTAAAATACTCAATCCGGAAGAGACGGGTGGCATCAAAATCGGGTACCTCCGGATCACCGAATTCACGGAACCGACTGCGCGCGAGCTATCCGAGAAGCTTGATTCTCTGGAAAGCGCTGGAATGCAGGCACTCATCATGGATCTTCGCTTTAACCCAGGCGGCCTTTTAACCAGCGCCGTGGATGTCTGCGGGCTTTTTCTACCGCCTAGAACGCTGGTTGCCTACACCGAGGGTCGCGACGCCGCCCAACGCCGTGAATATTACACCGACAATGCCAACAAGCAGAGGGCGACCTTTCCGATGGCAGTGCTTGCGAATGGGTTAAGTGCCAGCGGCGCCGAAATTGTAACTGGTGCGCTCAAGGATTTGAAAAGGGCAATCATCGTGGGCGAGACTACTTTTGGGAAAGGGGTTGTCCAGACGCCGATGCCGCTACCGGACGGTTCTGCGCTCTGGTTGACGACCGCCAAATATTATACGCCGGGCAAACAAGTGATTCAGGAAAAGGGAATCGCTCCTGACATTGAATCGACGATCGATACCGACCGAGAACGAGCCTTGCTGTTGAGGGAACGAGGCGGTCTGCTGAGCGCAGAAGAGCAAAAGCTGGTGGAGGAGACACCAGACTCCCAGTTGGCGAGAGCCATTGATGCGCTTCGCGGTCTGATCATCTACAATCGTTACGCTCGAGAATAGCCAGGGACAATTTGGTATTAAGAGGCTGCGAGTATCTTTTCTTCTTGGAGGTAGCGGATCCGCTTGTTGATATCCGTATTAACCGAATGGTACGGCTGGGCTAGGTTGCCAGGAGCAAAAAGTGTACTCCGAACGTGCTCCATGTCGTCGTCACCGATGGCGCCCGTGAAAATTGGCAATAGATAGTTGATTCCCAGCTTCGATGGTTTCATCAGGACGGGATCGTAAAATTGGGAATGCATCCGTCTCGCATGAATATACCCCCAGCGGTCGCGGAATCGATTGGCATCGTAACCGCTGACCTGAAATCCTTTGGCGTCCGTGTACTGCAGGATTGAGACAGAATTGTTGCGACCCTCGAGCAGGAGTTCGACCGCCTTTGCGCCGAGTTGCGCGGCGTAGAAGCGATCGAAGGCGATCGGCCTTCCGCCTCGTTGAGTGTGTCCGACCTTTCTGGTGAAGATTGCCTCGCGAGCCGATTCCCCCCGCCGGTAAAGCTGGAAATACCTGTCACCAATGATCTGGATAAACTTGTGGCGCAGTGCTTCGGCTGCGCCGCTCAGGGCGATGTTGCCGGCCGGATCGGAGGTCCTGGTTTCCGCTCCGAGTTCGTTCCCTTCTTCGTCGACGATGCCTTCACCGCAGACAATGACGACGTTCTTTTGCAAGTCGTAGATATGTTTTACCCGTTCGACCAGATGCTCGATACTAAGAGGGTGTTCCGGAACGAGAATGATGTCCGGACGCCCGTAGGCCGATCCGAGCGCCAGATAACCGGAATGCCGGCCCATGACCTCGATGATGGCAATTCGCCGGTGGCTCTCCGCGGTTGTCCGGACCCGTTCCACGCCGCTGGCGGTAACGTACACGGCTGTCGCGTAACCAGGGGTGACATAGTTCACGATATAGTCGAGATCGAAATCCTCACTCGAGACTCGATGCTCGTAATGGTAACCATTTTTCGCATTCGGATCATGGACGCGAACCCATTCATTTGGCTCTTCCGGATAGTTAAGACCGAGGTCGTTATCAATCGTCTTGGGAGCCAGAACGGTCGAAAGGCGTTCCGCGAGTGGTTGCAAACCGTTCAGGGTGCCGTCGCCGCCCACACAAATCAGCCCTTCAATCCCGAGCCGGTTCAAACGGTGGGCAACCATATCGAGTTCGTCGGTTTTATTAGGGTCAACGAAATCCCGCGACGACCCAATCATGGTGCCGCCCTTGGTCGGGTCCAACTCCGGGATCTCTTGATAGAGCGGGTTTAAATGAACGTGAGGCACCCGCGGATTAAAGAGGCTGTTAAACCCCTTGATTAACCCAATAATGTCGACCTTTAACTGGTTTGCACGAACGACTGCCCCTTGAATTGTGGCATTCATCGTCGGTGTATCTCCCCCTGCTGTCAGGATACCAATGCGTTTCATAAATGACTGACTGTCTATTCACCCTCCGGCGGTCCTCCCCGCGTTCTTTATTTATTCCGCCGTCTCTCCTTTTCCAAAGCATTTAAATCGCGGAGGCCGGAAAAGCGCGCTTTTTTGATTTAACGCAAATACCAAAGCGGCTATGGTCCCAGAAAGGTGCCGTTCAGTAAGGGTCTAATTCTAACCCCGGAAATCATTGAATTATGCAAGATAGTATCGTGTTGAAAAAAATGGTATTCTCCGCGCTGTTCGGATTGCTGTTTTTCGTGACCGCCATGTTCACGACGATGCTGGATTTATCATTTGTCTGGAGGAACATCTGGTTGGGATTTTGTGTCGTTTTTTTTGTGTTGTCGCTGATCGGGGTTTTTATCCTTTGCGGGGATCTCAATTCCGAACATAGCGAACCAGAGGACGCACCGCCCAAAGGATAGCGCCGGTTCGGTCTTGGATGAATGGAAATCCTGGTCGTGGCGGGCTCCTTGCTGTGGGTGGTACTGCTTGTGGTACCTTGGCGGCCGTGGAGCACCAGGGAATGTCTCGAACCGGAGATCGAACAGGTCGAGAGGAACCTTTGCGATGTGACCGTGCTTATTCCGGCGCGGAACGAGTCCGCGGTCATAAAGCGCACGCTCTCGGCTCTTGGCAACCAGAGCAACGGTTTGCAGGTGATTCTGGTCGATGATCAGTCCTCGGACGAAACCGCTTCCCTTGCCGTCTCGACCCTTGGCGCCGGGCTGTTGGTTCTCAAAGGAAAGTCGCTTCCTTCCGGCTGGACCGGTAAACTTTGGGCTCTCGAGCAAGGTTGGCGGAACACCCGAACCGAACTAATTCTGCTTCTGGACGCGGATATTGAGCTCGATCCCCGAATGATCGGGGCGCTGAAGCAAAAATTGATCAGCGAAAAGCTCGACCTGATCTCGATCATGGCGCGGTTGCGGATGGAAACCTTTTGGGAAAAGCTATTGGCGCCTTCCTTCATTTATTTTTTTAAGCTCCTTTATCCCTTTTCTCTTGGTAATAATCCGAGTTCAGCTCTCGGAGTGGCAGCCGGCGGTTGTATTCTTATTCGCTCGGACGCGCTCCGGAAAACAGGTGCTTTTACTTCGATCCGGGACGCCATTATTGATGATTGTGCGCTTGCCGCCAGCGTCAAGAAGTCCGGCGGCCGTACCTGGACCGGTCTTAGTCTTTCGGTGCGAAGCCATCGCCCATATCCGCACTTTTCAAATTTTTGGGAAATGGTTGAACGGACCGCGTTCACCCAGCTGCGCTATTCAATCTGGCTTCTGCTCGCGACGACGTTCGTGATGGCACTCGTCTTTTGGTTTCCCTGGTTAGGCCTGTTCTCTTCGTCGTTCGCCGTCAGATGTTTCGCCGTCGCCGGATTTTGCGCTATGATTTCGACTTACCTGCCCACCCTGCGCTACTATCAGAGAGCGATTCTGTGGGCACCAATGCTTCCCTTCGTCGGTTCTTTATTTCTTCTGATGACATGGTCGTCCGCGCTGCGTTATTGGCGTGGTAAACGCTCCGAGTGGAAAGGCCGGGTCTATGCAAGGTAGTAAGCGAAGCGTCCCCGCTTTGCCTCTTTGGCGGGGCAGCGGGAATCTTCGCGTCTCCATGCGGCGCTGCCGCTAAAGAGGCAAAGCGGGTGCGCTTCGCCTACAAGTTTCAAATCGTCTTCGTTTGGCCGCCATCTATGTCGATGAGCGACCCGTGCAGTAACCGGCCCTCCGGTGAAACGACAAATGTAACAAGGCGAGCGATATCCTCGGGCTCTCCCAGGCGGGAAACTTTTGACTCGCTGATCATCACCCGCTCAGCTTCCGTGATTGTGACACCCAACTCTGCAGCCGAAGATTCGATGCGTTTTCTCAATCGATCAGTCCGCACGAAGCCGG
>DATHPI010000362.1:0-17795 GCA_035484035.1 Chthoniobacterales bacterium | reverse complement strand
GCGAAGGACTCGTGGTGGTTGAATACAAGCTTGATCGGGATCTTCTTCTCCACAACGCGCGCGTGGAAGGATCGGAGCTCGGAAAGTGAAGAGACCTTGAAGGCGATGTGGGCAAAAACAGGGTTGGCGACCAAGGCTATTTCGTGCGACTGCTCATCGGGACGGCTGATCAGAAAGGCGGTCGCTCCGAGCAGATGGTCGGGTGCGCTCCCGCCGGTGATCTCCATGCCGGTCGCAGGTAGTGGCCGGGGGACTTGTGGGCCCCGAGTCCAATTCGGGCCCTGAGTGCCGGTGCTGCCGAGTTGCCAAACACATGACCTCTAGCTTTCTGGCGCGGCGCCATGGGCGAGTACATCTCGGAAAGCTGAGATGCTCGGGACAAAAAAATAGTCACCTCCGGTCGGAATTACGAAGTCAGTGGCAAGTCTGATAGATTGAAAACTTCCGTCGGTGCCTCTCAATGTAAAGACACGCGCTCGATTGCCAGCATTCTCGCTTTGACCAATCACCGGATCATGACCGGCAGCGTGATCGTCTTGGTCGTAGTCCTTGGGCAGATTACGGCTATTGCCCCAATTCTGCGTTAGGAACTCGAACTGTTCTTCGATGGAAGCCTGATACGATAGGAAAAGAAGACCTCGATCCACTTTGTCATCGAGCGCCGTAATTGGACTTTCCAGAGGACTACCGTAGGGAATTCCGCGCCTCAATATTCGTTTTCGCAAAGTTCGTCTTCCTCCACCTAAGTCCGTAGAATCGTCGCGCGGGTTGACCTTCCGAATGTGAGCAGCGTAAGGACAACGGATGCCTTCGGCGTCTCCGATCGCTTGAGGAAAAGTGTCGGGATGGTGTGAAATATCGGCGCGCAACACAATCGCTTCGGTGTTTTCCGAAAACCGGAAGTTGTTATTTGCTTCACCGCTGGCTCCCAAGCCGGCAATATCCTGATCCGGGCTGCGCATGATCGGACTCCCACTCGGCCACCGGCCAACCAATAAGGAAGCAAAGCGCTCCGGCGTCATTCCTTCAAAACCAGGCTTCTGGTTAAGCAGACCAGCCTGAACACGGACAAACGTCCAAAAACCGGCCACATCTTGGCGAAGACGCCGAAACACCAAAAAAGAGCCGTTACGCGCCCATTCTGGCCATGGCAGGCTGTCCGTGTTTGGCGGAGCCGGGTTCACCTCGTCGCTGTCTGATTGGAGACTATAACCGAGCACGAACTGGCCGGGCCAGATCAACGGCTGGCCTGGCTTCGCAAACTTCAAAGCGTGAGGATCCTTAGGATCAACTAAACGTGGCGTAAGAAAATCCTGCTCGCCGCCTGGCACACGTCCGCGAATGCCAGGCTGCGAGATGTTATCTCTAAACCCAAAATGTTCATGTCCGGCGAGTTCGCCAGGCAAATTGGCTCCTCGTTGCTCATAGAGAATCCGCACTCCCGTTTTCGTACGTCGTCCAGCGGCTACGCCTTGAAGCGCCTTGATTTCTTGCTTGACGCGCTTGATCTCCTTTTTCAGTTCGATCTCACTGTCGCTGGCGATTATCAGCAGAATGTCAGGACGCTTCTTCGCATTTCCCACTACCCAATTGTTCGGATGTCCCGGAGCACTCGCATCAGTCGGATCGCCCAAAATACTGGAACGTTCAGCAAGTCCATGCGCAAATGCCTCGCTCGTAAATTTTGTCACCTCAGGGTCAGACGTTAGTTTCCTGATGCCTTCATAGGTAAAAGCAATGTTGACCCAGGTAGCAATCATCCCTGCAGGTTCGACATTGCGGCGAGCACGAAGCGCACGAAAAAGACGTCGAAAGGTGAGGGTCTCCTCCACGGTGGCGATCTGAGGAATCAGCATGCGCAGCCAACGCACGGCGACATCAGCTTTGCGAATTTGTAGAAAAATAAAGTGCTGGTGATCCTTATTAAAGCCCACTAGGACATTGCCTTGGATTTCTTGGACCTCTAACATTGGCTCCTCTGGAGCACCAGACACAGTGGGTACCTGCGTCTGTGACAATGAGGAAGAATCAGCCGACAAGGGTTTTGAAATCATGCTCGTCGCGAAGTTACACGTCTGTTCAACTTACTTTTGCAGTTAAGCTTTAATCAAGAACATTACGTCCTACTCCCTCGCAAATGGGAAACATCAGGGATGTTTAAAAGCCCCATATGGGCAGCACCCGCGTCTTCGCACTCAAAGGCTGGATTGTGGAAGTGACCTTCTTGGCAGGCCACACCTGTCAATTTTACGTCGACAAACTCGGCAAGCTGTCCGCCCAGATCAATATTCGAACCCCCAATCTTAATTTCGCTCACCGTATATCCTTCAGAAGCCGGCACCTCAAAAATCGCCCGTACAGTCATCCCGTCCGTGCCACGAATTGGTTTCCAAAACAGAGAAGCTGGCTTGCCGTTTGGAGTCTCCCAGCCGGTGGTGTCCAAGGAGTCGATATACAGTCCGACGGGATTAAGTAACGCGATCGCAAATCCCTTGCGTGCCAGTTCGTTGATGTCTGATCCGATGAGAGGATCGCTCGCCCGACCGGGTTGACCATAACGCGGTTTACAGTTAATTAAGTCGTCCGCATCAGTCAATAGATCGCCGTTGCTTTTCCTCAACAGCGTCGCACGCGCAGCAATGTTAATCTCCGCACTTAAAGTATTATTCTTCTGGTTAAGATGCATGGCTCCCTGCGTCGTATTCCATTTATTTAACCGATTATATATCCCATTTATGAACAGGTCATCTAGTTGCACATTCGGGTCGATAAATTGCCGATAAAGGGTAATGACCTTCTGCTTATCGCCTGCGCCTCCCGCAGCTTTAGGGCCCTTGTAATCGAGAGGATACCCGTGCGCCATCGCCTCCCAGTATTCAGGACCCTCACAAGTAAAGGTTACCCTCGCGATTTTACCTCGCGCATCTCGAGTCACAAACCACTCCAGATATTCATCTTGTGGTCGTTCGCCGTTCGAAAGGAGCTGCTCGGCTTCTTTCCAAGCCGCCCTTTTATTTCCAGAATGTTTTTCCGCGATCAACAACGGAAAGCCACGCCAATGAATCTTCTTGTGAACATTTGCCGTAGGCGTATCGGTCAGTTGGGGGTTATAGAATTGACTGTTGCCAGGCCCAACCATTCGCTCTATATCCTGAATATTCCCTTGGATTGTGTTGAAAAGGAATTCACTCCATGCTTGCCGTTGACGCGGGATGGAATCGAAGTCGTCCAAACCGCCCGGAGGGTCGAATTGCGCGATTGTTGCCATAAAATAAGCGCCACAGTTCGTGGGATTGATGTTCCCGTACCTGAAGCTGTTAAAGCGCAGAAGAGTGTAGTTTAATTGAGATGACCGCTGCAATATTAAACGTCAGAGGAATGGAATTCTAATTCGCAGCGGAGTGTTCTCTGTCGTGGAATGCTTGCTGGATATTGCAATACTGGCGGTAAGTCCGAATCGAACAGGAGATACTCAGATATTTAGATTGCAACAATAATCACTTGCAGTATTCCAGACCCCTCGGCTTGAACAAGAGTTCGGTTAAGCAATTGACTTTGGGAAGAACATACAGCATACTGGATGGGTACGGCTCAAGCTAAGTCCTTATCCTGATCCCCCCCGCAAGCGCAATCAGTTAGTCATTTAAGAAGAGAACACGTTAACATCGCGGGAACCGCACCGATTGCGGCACGAAGCGGTGATCTACCTCTTGTCGAATCCTTTGAGCTCCGGTACTTGATTCAAAAGCTTGAAGACAAAAACTGATGCGATGACCTTACCATTGAAGTGAGTCGCTAAACCTTCTTAAAAGGGTTGTCGAACGAGCCGGCAGCCTTCCGTCCATCTGGGTTTGTCAGGATTACACTTCCTGTAACACCGTCCCCAAGTTTGCTGGCATCGCTAATAAGAATAGTCAGTTTCTTAAAGAGCCCGCTCGATTGTTCCGGGTCTTCAGGGGTAACATTCACCTTATTGGAAGCGATAAGGCTATTGTTGATAGAAAATGCCGCATCCTTCGCCAACTCCTCGCCTGTGAGTATTAGCCTCAGGCTTTTCTCCGCGCTCTCGGCCTCCACCTTCGTCAGGGTGGGCGTCGACAAGTTGACATTAAAGGATCCAGACATCGACTTATCAGGGTTGGTGATCTTGACGACGAGTTTCGTCGCGCTTTTCAAGGTATCTTGCCAATTCGCTATATCTATCTCCAAACTCTTATACAGCTCCGGTTTTTGATTCGGGGGTACGTACTCCTCGTCCGATTCCGAGCCAGAAAGCTCGATCTGGTCCTTATCCACATCGACATCATTAATGCTAACGATGGCCTTATCGGATAGCTGTTCGCCTCTGACCGTCAGGGTTAATGTCCCGGCACTCACTCTCGGAAGAATGCCGGTAATAAGCGGAATGGAATCAAGTCGATAAAGCCACTGAGCCTGCTGGCCATCTGCATTGATGATTGTGCTAGAGTGCCTGCCACCTTTGGTCCACTTCGTAGCGACTGGATCATCGCCCGGATCTATTTTAGCAATTATTGTCTTGTAAAATTCCGGAGGCTGTCCCTGGTCATCAGGGTCCTGAGCTAATGTCTTAACCATTCCTTGGTCAACCAGGGTGCTGTCTACCTTCAGACTGCAATCAGAAGAAAGCTTCCTTCCTGAGAAGGTCAGTCTAAGGCTCGCCCGGACCGCCGTAATCGTGTCCACGATTGGTCCAGGCTTGCGAGCCAATCTTCCCCCAAGATAGCCAAAAGAGCTTATTCCCATTATCGCCAGAAAACCGTCCGGAACTTTTGGCAGATCCATCAATGTCTGTGGGTCTTGAAAGACGACCAGAAACAGAAAGACAACAACACCGAGTATTGTCCAAACGAAAAACTGAAATCGTTCCGGAACTACCTCCCCTCCGGTCGTCACAAAGTCGCTCAAGGAAGGGTAGATGGGTCCAGCACCTTTTGCGCCTTTCGAGCTTGTGATACCTTGGGCCGTAGCCGCTGTAGCAGCGCTGATAAAAATGATCCCGGGCAAACCCTGCGGGATGTCCGCGAACTCGAAACTTCCTTGAATGAGGGTTCGGGCGACGGTAAGGACAATATACCCGAAGATCGCAGCTGCGCTCCACAGGTAGAATTGAAAGCGCGAAATGCTGTAAGAATCGGTCTCCTTCTCTATAAATAGCGCCTCTATTTTGCCGAACTTTTTACCCGCCACCTCGTAGCCAAGACTTTTAGTATTAATCAGCAGAATCGGGATTGCCATCAATGCTAAGGTCGCTAATGCCGCGATCAACACCGGCCACCATCTCCCCCTAACAGTGGAAATCACAAGGCGGTAGGGATCCGATGTGTTCCCGCTTATACCGATTTTAATGGCAACGATCCCATGATAGTCCGGCCAGTTGAGGCTAATCGGGTGCCAAGGCAACCATAGATCCAACTCGTTCGCTGTTTGAGAAAGTTTCCCATAAAGGTTATCGGCATTCGGATTCGTAGGCAGTTCAGACACCCACGTGACTTCCGCCTTCGTCTCCTTGAGGTAAACTTGAATCTGGTCCGTTGTGGCAGTGCCAAGTGCCGATGACGATACCGTGAACTTCGTAAACCAGATATCCTTTGCTGCACTTAAGGCTGGAAAAGCTACTGCGGGATACGAAGGCATCACGTTGAAGACGGGCTTGTCGACGGCTTTCAGAGTAAATGAAAGTGCTGTCGTAATCGACAAAAACAGGCTCAGAATTCCTTTCATGAGTTGTTAATGGGGGCTTGCTAAACCTGATTTCTGGCTTTCAGAGGAGCGTTGGCTTATTCCCGTTGTGATGCCACCCTCGGGCATATCCGTTCCGCAGGGGTTGAAGTTCTCGCTTCAGCATCAAATTCTCGATATTCGTATCAAAGATGAAGAAACTAGAAAAGCGAATATAGGAACGATCCATGTGTTGATGGGACCGAAATCGAAATCCTGCTCGATACAGCCAGAAAAACCGGGGCTGTTTGCCGAAGCCATTGAGCAGCATTTTTTGAGAGTTGTCTTCGGTTTTCTTCAGGAGCTTGCGGCCGAAACTCAGGTGCACTTGCGGGACTATGGCACCTTTGCGCTTGTGCCATAGCCAGCGCTGGCGTTCTCTGCAAGCCCCTCCTGTCCAAAGCATTACGATGATCCTCATGCTGTACCTTGGTCGCCAGTGTTGCCGTCCTGGTGACCTCCCGGCGTATGTCGGGTCAGATCACCAAGCTTTCTCTGGCAGACGCTATACCGGTGGTTACCGCCAGCCAGCCGTGCCCGTACGCACGACAAGCCATGCGACCCAGCGAGATTCATAGGTGTGTTGTGTCGGCCAGCGCTTGATGACCACATGCCCGCGCCGCCGTGATCGACACTGTGTCGGCCTGGGGTGGTCCCCGCGGGTAGGTCTCCAGGACGAACCAAACTCCTTACCGTGTTTTATTTTCCGATTTGTCGGCTTGTTGCGCTACGCTACGGACATTTACGGTCCGGCGATCGCGTGTGCGGTTCGCGAAGCCCAATTCCGTTTTTGCGTTGTAGGTCGCGAGCAAGCCCGTCGAGGTCTGGGAACATCAAATAATCGTCAATGCCCGCCATGGCTAAAAAACGGCGCGCCGGCTCGACGACATCCGGTGGCACGTTGATCCAAGCTACGCAATCGTGGTTAAGATTGTTCCAGCGGCTCGTTTATATCTCCGTGCATCGTGAAGTAGCCGCGTTGGGCGTGGAGGCGGCGGTTCAGGTGAACCGGTACAGGGCAACGGGTCTTTCCAACTCCATCCCTGCTGGGTTGTAGTTAAGCAGAAAGAAAAAATGCAGATCCTTACGAATCCCTCGGCAACGATCATCCCCAAGAATGCGACGACTACCGCGGTTTCGACCACGCATGACCAAACGCTACGGCTTTGGGACTTGAGCAGTGCTCGAATGATCCGCGCGCTCGAAGGCCCTTCAATCAGAGTAGTTGCCTTGTTGGTTTGATACCTGAAGCAGGTTCTTTGTTTGCATATCAGGGTAAATTGAGTCAAAAGCTTTCTACTAGTAACAAATCGATCTGTTCACTGGATAAAAGGCCTTGAAGAGGCACGGAATCCCGCACTGCGAAACCGAAGGATGAGTAAACTTGCAGCCATCACGGGCGGAGCCGGATTTATCGGTTCGCACCTGGCCGAGGGGTTCGTGAAGAACGGGTATACGGTCAGGATTATCGACCATCTGACCACCGCCAGCACGACCAATCTCGCCGGGGTTAGGCGAGAAGTCGAGTATCGAGAGGTCGATATCCTGGACCTCGACGGTCTGACAGAAGCTTTCAACAATGTTTCAATCGTTCTCCATCACGCCGGAATATCTTCGGTGCCCCGTTGTTTTGAAAATCTGAACAACACTCATGAGGTAAATGTAACAGGCACATTAAATGTTCTTACGGCAGCAAGTCGGGCCGGTGTCTGCAAGGTAATTAATGCATCCTCTGCTTCCGTCTACGGCAACGAAGGCGCGAAGATGCAAACGGAGGACGCTATTCCGTCTCCCGTTTCGCCTTATGGTCTCTCGAAGTGGATGGGTGAACTGTACGCGGCGCAGTTCTCCAGCATTACATCGCTGGAAACGATCTCTCTTCGCTATTTCAACGTCTACGGTCCGCGCCAAGATCTTTCGAGTAGACACCCAGCCGTGATTCCTCTTTTCATCCGGAGACTGGCAAACGGTGACCCTCCGGTGATATTTGGCGATGGAACCCAGACGCGTGATTTCACCTTCATCGATAACATCGTCGAAGCGAATCTCCGTGCGGCCCAAGTCTCCGTTCCGTCTGGCGTGATTCTGAACATCGCCTCCGGAACGCAGATTTCTCTCAACGAACTTGTGAAGCTTTTAAATGAAATTTTTGGTTCGCAAAAGGCACCTATCTATGAGCCTGAGCGCTTGGGGGATATCAAACACTCTCGCGCTAATATATGTTTATCCCAGGATTTACTTGGCGACTATAACGTGACTGGACTTCGTGCGGGTCTCTTAAAGACCGCGCTATGGTTTTTGAAGATTTCCGGACACGCCAAGAAGTATGAAGAGATAATCTTGCAAATTGATTCTTGCTCCTAGCCCCGATTATCTCACGAGACCAACCCCCGGAGAGATTGCCGCGTTAGATTCATGGCCGGCGCTCCCCCTGGTGCGAACTGTTGCAACTTTGACGATTCACCGGAAAGCGGAAACTCGACATTCCTTCTGTCGTGGGTGAATCGATTGGAGGAAATATCTCAAAGTCTCGTTATGTTCTCCAAGGCTAAGGCGATTCGAGTTCGATCCAGGTATCAGGCAGGAGAAGCTGCTTTTTATCTAGATCGATTCCAATCACGTGCACGCCAGTCGCACCCACGCGCCGGTTAGGGTTAAATGATAAGGGAGGCGTCTGGCCGGTCTCGAAGTGATAAAGGTTTTCGAGGCTTTCAACGATCTTCTCTCGGGTGAGGTCTCTGCCCGCTTTTTCCAGGCCATAAATCAGCAATTTGACTGCGGATAGCGCGACAAGGCGCTCCGGCAGATTTCCCGGAGAGAATCGGCCTGTTCGCGCTAACTCCAGATATTCCGTCTCACCCTCTTTGGTCTGATCCGACGGCAGTATCGGAAACGAGAGGAAAAGATGTCCGGAAAATTGCCTGGGCGCTTGGAAGATCTCCGAGCCCACGAACGCGCTTGGCGCGAGAACGAGCGGAAATACCTGGCTGGCGATGGCTCCCGTGAAAAGAGCTCTTAAGAACTCTCCGGAGGCGAGCCAGAAGACAGCGTCGATTTTTTCACCCTGCAAGAGCAGTGACCAGTTTTTCACTTCTTGGACACGCACCAGTTGAGGGCGCGCCCAGCCGATCGTCTCCGCTTCCTTGGTGATCTGATCGATAGCCGCCCCGATCCCTTCTTCCTGATCGTAGACCACGAGGGAACGCGCAGTTTTGATCCCTTGGTTGCCAGCAGCAAACCTCACCAATGCCTCGCTTTGAGCTTGAACACCGGACAATAGGTAGAAAGCATAACGATTGACCGGGGCGTCAACGTCAGGGAACAGACTAATTGCCCCGATAAGCGGAATGCCGTCCTCTTTGAGGCAGGAGTTAATTTCGCTCTCATGACCGGCGATGAAGCTTTCGACCAGCGCAAATGGCTGCTCTTGGTGGATGAATATTTGGAATGATTCCGCACGTGGCAGTTCCGGGGTCGCATTAAACACACAGAGTATCCTCCGACCGTACAACCCGCCCTCGTCATTTACCTTTTGAAACGCCGCTTGCAGTGTCTCGCGCAGAGCGCGGCACATTCCACCGAAGGTTTCTTCCGGAGGGAGAATAACGCCGATTTTTATCGATTGGTCGCTGATTCCCGGGTCCTGAATATTGTCCAGAGCCTTCAAGTAAGCGACGAGATCATCGGCCTGCTCGCGAGTGAGTTGATATTTCGGCATCGCCACGTTTAATCGGTTTCCACCCGAATCGATGCCCATCGTAATCGCGCGAACGATCAGGCTTTCGCTATAAGGCGGCCGTTCCCTTCCCGATCTCGTCGTTACTGCATACGGCTTGCTCAGTTCCGTCCACCGAATGTTCGACGGATAAATCCCACCCTCCGGGTTTCCCCGTCCATCCAGACCATGGCAGTTGGCGCATCTAAGAACCGCCGCCGGGACTTTGACACTTCCCTCCCCCGCCAGTGCGTCGATGGGAACACCGTTAAACGCCCTTCCATACCGATAAATTCCCTCACCGCGAGCCACGGCTGTCGGAGTTTCCTTTGCATCCTGCGCCGAACTCGCAACTGTCAGTAAAATGATGCTCAGAAGATGGGCCAGAGCCCAAACAGCGGTTTGCTCACCAAACCTTGGAAGGAGCCCACCCCCTGTTTTCTTCCTATTGATAATCTAATCTTTCTCGCGAGCCACTTTCTCAGCGGTTCTAACTGCTCAATTTCGGTCGCCGAGCACACTCTCGACTGAACGCCGAATTTCATAGGGCGGCGCGACTCCGAGCACTTTTTTCCATAAACCGGTCGGTTCGTTCCCAACAATAAAGATATTGGAATGCTCTTCTTTGGCCTCCGTGTACAAGCCGAGCTTATAAAGGACCTGATCGACCGTCTCCTTGTCGCCGGTCAAAAAATCCCAGCCCGGTTTCGCTCCGACGCCGGCGGCGTAGCGCTTGAGGACCTCCGGGGTATCGCTTTCCGGATCCGCCGTAATCGAAACCAGCCGAACGTCCTTGCCGACGCGTTCCCCAAGATCATCCTGCAGCTGCTTGAAGACCGGAATCGTCACCCTGCACACACCGTTACAGGTGGAATAGAATGAGTTAACGATAACGACGTTTCCTTTTAGAATGTCGGTGTAGAGCCTCAGTTGTTTCCCATCCTGGTTCGTCAGCACCGCGTCACCAAAATAGCGTTCCGCCGGAGAAGCTGGGTTAGAATTCGCTGTGTCGACCGCGGCTGAGGTCTGCTCAGTCTCAGGCTTCGAAAGGCGATTCCCAGCGGTCTCTGCCATTTTTCGCAGGATCTCGGCGACCTTGGGAGGAGGGGTTTCAATGGCATTCACGCGTGTCCAGTCGCCGGTGCGGTCATTGACCAGAAGGAGGAATGGCGAGTGGTTTTGGATATCAGGAGTAAACAGTCCGAAAACCTTCAGAAGTTGGTCCACTGTCTCTTTGTCACCGGTAAGCAGGCTCCAGCCAGACTTGGCACCAAATTGGGCACCCCACGCCTTCATCCGTTGGGGAGTGTCGGTCGCAGGGTCAACGCTCACCGAGATGAGCGCGATATCCTCTCCCAGCGACTGACCAAGTTCGGTCTGCAGCCGCCCAAGGTTTGCTCCAATCAGCGGGCAAATCGAGGTACAAGTCGTAAAAATAAAGCTCACCGCGGCGACTCGTCCTCTCACCAGATCACTGTAGAGGTGCACCGTTTTTCCATCCTGGTCGACCAGCTCGAGATCAGGGATATTTTGCCTTGTTGCAGTCTGGGGGCCCGGATCCGACTGGGCACTCGCCTGGACCATCGGTTGCAGAGTGAGGACCAAGGTTAGCAGCAGTCCGAGCCGAGCCGATCGTGCCCGCAACAAGTTCGCGTTCATGGTTGTTTCCGTTCACCTAACTTCTAAGCTTTCGGTCGGCAGCACTCTGACGGTTATATAATTCGGATTGCCGAACGGCAGATGGACCGAGCTGCACTGGACATGGCCATAGTAGACACCTGGCTGGGGCGGATTAAAGGAGATGCTGTAGATTCCCTCCCCTTCCTCTTTGGCCAGTTCCCGGCGGTGCCAGGTGCCGGGCGCTAAAAAGGTGACGATCATGACGTCGGTTAAACCGCTGACCGGCTGTTTGGTGGCCAGATCAACCATTTGAAACTTAAAGGTTAACTTTTCGCCGAGCTTCGGCGGCGTTTGAGGCGCCAGCGCGGTGACCACCACCCTTCCCGCGTTTCGTTCTGCTTCGATCGCGGGGTTTGGATCGACGGCGAATGCAAAGCATTCGACCAATCTCGGCGAATCAAGAAAAAAAACGACATCGTATAAGCCCGGCTTTGGCAACTTGGCAACGGTTTGGTAGACTCCTGGAGAAGTGCGCTCGCGAAGACTGCGATCAACCACCTGGGTGGCCATCGGTTGCCGGCCGTAGTTGGAAAAGCTGCCCATCGGCGCCGCCATTCCCTCTTTATAATAATAGACCTGCTTGTCCGGCGCATTAGCCACCAAGACCGCATTCTCCCCGGAGGCCGGCACAACCCGCGCCGCGGGACTATTGATCCCTGTCGCCCCAAGTGATTGCTGTCCACCCGGAAAGGTGACGACCGTGAGCGGAACACCCTTCCGACCGACCTGATCGAGCGACACCATATACACGTCGGTGGAATCCAGATGATTGATATAAGCAAAATCTTTCGTGAACGAGATCTGGAACGGCGCCTTCCCCACGGTGCCGGATTGAACGATTTCGTTGACGGAACTATCGATGATTTGAACCAGATCTTTTTGGCGATTCAGAACGAACAGATACCGTCCGCCCGGCGCGACCGCAATTTCCGCAAGACCTGGGTCAGCTTGAATGGTCTTGATGACGCTGAGGTTTTTTGCGTCGATTACCGCGATGGATCCGGCGTCCGTCTGAGCAACGTAAACTGCGCTCGCCAATTCTGAATAGGCCGCCGATACCGGCCCCCTTCCGACCTCGATCTCCTTGACGATTTTTAGTGTTCCGGTGTCGACCACTGAAACCGAGTTGTCTTCGCCATTCGTTACAAAGACAAAACGACTGTCGGTGGTTGTGACGATCGCGTGGCTTCCCCTGCCAATTCGCTGCCGTGCGGCAAGTTCGAAAGTTCCGGTGCGAATCGCGGCCAGGCTTGACTGAGAGCTACCTCCTCCGACCACCCAGAGATACTGATCGTCCGGCTGCAGAGCCAAGCAGGTCGGCTGGAAGTCAGTGTCGAGGTATTTTGAAACTTCCCAAGTGGCGGTGTCCACCGCCGCAATCTGCCCCTTATCCGGTAGAGAAACGAAGAGCTTCGCCTGATCCTTGTTCAGCACCCAGTCGTATCCGTTCGCCGTTAGAGGGATCAGCGCCAGAAGTTTTGTCGTTCCGAAACCGAAAAGCGGATCGACAACCGAAATCGTCGCATCGTCGTTTAAGGCGAGCACATAGTAGTCGTTCAGATCGAGTTCAGCCTGAGCGAATAGCCCGCCCGCAATGAATTTCTGCGCTTTAACTTCGCACGCATTAGCAGCCGGAATTTCATCGTCTCGGCGCAGGTCCAGCCAGGCGGCAGGGGCACCCCCCTGGATTGGAGCGCTGGTCGTCGTATCGCGAATGGCGAACCGGAACACAACCGGATCACCTTCCTGGAACGATCCTCGTTGCTCCGGCGAAGCTCCGGTGTGGGCAACCTCAAAATTGATTTTGATTCCGTTCCTCTCGACGGTCTGACGATAGGGCTCGGGCGTCCTGGCTGAATCGGCGGCTGACGCCCAACTGCCCGCAAAGGCCGCGAATGCCGAAACCACTAAAACTAACCAGAGCCCATCGTTGCCATATTGCAAACTGGTATCACTTGGGTGCGTCATGGCCGTGAACTAATTAACCAATGATTAGCGGGGTATGTGTTCAGCGCCGCTCATCCGGTCCGAAGGAGATTGGATGTTCCAATCCGCGGCCCGAAGTGGCCAAGAAAGCATAGCCCAGGGTTTACCCTGGATAATTCCCCCCATCCGAATTAGCCCTGAAGGGGCCACCAGGTGAGAATCGGCTCCGAACCTTTGAACCAGATCGCGTGCGCATTTCTAGCCCCTTCAGGGTAAACCCTGAGCTAAGCTTTCTTGCCCTTTCTGGGCGGGCTCTTCCGGCCGTATGACCGGCGCTAAACACATACACAGCGGAAAGCTAATCGATTTTAGGCTTTTCGTGAAGGCCATATCAGAGAAAATAGAGTCCCCCTCGGTGATCGATCCTAACTATGGCCACTAAAGTAGAACATCTGGCGCCGCGGCTGCCCGCAAAACTGCAACAAGTCCTGGAAGCGCGCTTCGATGGAGACCCCAAGGCGACCGATCTCTGCACCGAATTTTTGTCTCGCGCAGAGTATGATCGACCCCTCGTGACAATGCTTCTGGGCGTTTCCGACGGGTCAGCAGGCGATTCGTGGAACATCAGGATATTCGCGACACTGATGCTAGCGAATCAATGCCGCCGCCTTGACCCAGGCGACGAAGGAGAATTCAAATTTCTTTTTCGGAAATTCGGGATTCTCTCGGCAGACGGGAAGCGGATGGTCGACGGTGTCTTACGTGAAGGCTATACGTCAACGGACTGCAAAGTTTTTATTGCCCAATTCTTGGGTAATTTGAATCGCCTCGAGAGGATTCATCGAAAAATTCAGGGGCAGCAGACGACTTCCGGAGGCCTTGACGAATTCATTTGTCTGTCGAGACAGCCCTGCAAGCTTTCCCTGGCCAGATACCTCTTCTCTCCCGCAGAAGTGTTGGAACGTCTGCTTGATGACGTGAAGGTGTCGTCAGGGGTCAGGAGCTCGATGAGGACTGAGGGTCAGCGTGAGGCAGAGCGCTACCGGTCGAGTCTTCCCGACTATGAATCGAGAATATTGGATGGCCTGACCACTTCTGGATGGGTCTACTGGGTCTCTGCGAAGACCCCGTCGGAAATCAACTCGATGATCGAGAATCCGATTGATACGGTGGCGTGCGTGGTCAAACCACCCGGCAGCCCGTGGGAATTCGAGATCAAGCGCACCGGGCTTCGGGCTCTGCTTCCGCTGACCGCTGCCTTCACTTACGACACCGGTGAACCCTTGCCGCCCTCACATCGTCTTCAGGGGGGTGCGATCACTGCCAGCCTGCTATGGGAATCAACCCAGGCGGCGAGGTTTTCCGAAATTTACCGTTTGGCTCATGGACGGGAAGCACCAGTCTCCAAATTGCTAGGCCTGGCAAGATACAAATCGGTGCCGATGGACGGCGAAGAGATCAACCTTCTCGATTATTTCACGAATCCCGCCGTATTTGGCGATGCTCATGCGGAAATGCGCGAGCACATGGCTCTCTGCGTTTCCGCATTCGACCAGCAATTCGGCAACGAATTCGGAGACGTCCCCGGCGAGGTGGGAATGACTGGCCGATTTCTCGTTCACGCTATGCCTTGCCAAGGTATTTTTACCCAAACGAGCTCGTATCGGCTTGACCGACTGGCCACCTTTCTTTCGCCAGCGGGTCCCGATACTTACTTCAAGAAGGGCCTGCAGCGAAAGAGCTACAACAGGCACGACGCTCAGCTCTTTGCCGATGCTCTTCTGGACGAGATCTTAGGTGTCTACATTGCGCCGGACGTCATTTATGAAGACCATGCCCAATATCTGCGCGCGGCATGGGCGATTCCGGAGAACAAAATTCGAGGCGATCGCTACCACGCCTCGACGATTATCGATCTTGGCATGCTTTGGGGCACACTGCTGGCTCTAGGGGGCTACTCTCTCGGCGAATCTTTTGTGGCCAGAAATCTCGGACTGAAGTGTTCCTTCGTGCACGGGGAGTGGACCGTCCGACTTCTTTGCATGGATCACGACAATCTGCACATCGTCGACGAGGAAGAGGAGTGGTTCTGGCCACACCCCGTCTTCCGAGCCTCCGTCGTCGACGAATGCTTTATTTGCGGGAATCCAGGGCGCCCCAGGCAAATTGAGGGCAGTTCCCTATGGTGCCTTGAACAGATTTACCAGGTCGATCCTGAGAACCGCCTGAAGAGCAAAACCTATCTCCATCAAGGCATGGAGAAGGGCTATAAACAAACCCGCCGGGGGATGGATCAGGACCCTGGAGCGCGGCGCCTTTTCTCAAAATCCTACATCCGGCATCTGCATGACTGGGATGTGATCGTCGCTGATTACCTGACGATTTGCGGGAATTCCAAAAATATTGCCGACTGGAAGAAACGCACGGAAAGCTATCTCGCGAGCAGGAACTATCGAAAGGACGTTATCGCCAATTATTTGGAGGCGGTCGCGAAGCACGATGACGTGATCGACCGATACTCGTTTCTCTATTTGCCAGGGACGACATGAGAATATTTATGGGAGCCGGTCACCGCTATCCAGCCCGAAATGGTGGGATGGCCTCTGATCGCCTTGCGGATTTGGCAGCCAAAGGATTCGCTGAGCTTGGCCACAAAGTCTTCTATGAATTGTACGCAGGGGCCTCGGAGCCACTGCCAGCGGGCATTGAACTCGTCGGTGAGCGGCGCTACGACGTCGATGTCATGTATTTGCAGCGTTGGCAGTCGCCGGAAACTCGAGGCGTACCTTGGGTTTTGACCTATCATGCTCCACGAAAAGCTAACGACCCGGTTTTGTCCCAAGTTCGGGATAATTGGATTTTTGTTTCGGAGACCCATGCTCGGTCCTTCGGACGGAACAGATATGTCACCAACGCCATCGATCCCGGTGAATTTATCTACTCCGAGGCCAAGGATGACTATTTCCTTTTTGCCGTCGCCGACCTGGCGGATCTGGAAGTGAAGGGATATGAAATAGCTCGGTTCCTGATTCGTGAATGTGGCATTAAGGTGATGGTGGCGGGAGCGATCCCGTCAGGTAAATCGCCAGGCCGGTATCTTCAAATGTTCAAGGACGAAGGGGTCGCGTATTGCGGGTACGTATCCGGCGAAGGGAAAGCCGAGCTCTTCGCAAGGGCCAAATGCCTTTTATTCCCGACGCAGCAAAACGAGCCTTTCGGCCTGGTGGTGGCAGAGGCGCTGGTGTCGGGAACGCCGGTCATCAGTAGCTTTAACGGAGCTTGCCCTCAAATTGTCACGCCAGGTGTGGGCTTTGTTTGTGCAACTTCCGATGCCTATAAGTCTGCGGTGAGGAATATAGAGCGAATCTCGCCTCTGACCTGTCGAGCGGTCGCGCTCGAACGATATCACTATCTGAGAATGGCGCGAGACTACATCGTCGAATTTGAAAAGGAAATCGCGCTTCGATCGTAAAAACGTTAGTCTTTTTGCTTCAGCAACTCGACGACTTCAGCCCGTAGTTTCTTCATCTCCTCGTTATCGGAGACCATCTGGACGGCGCGCTGGGTCTGAAAATGAGCTTCTGCCCTGGCCCTTCGGGCCTCGTCCGGATCAGTTCGACTTCGCAGGGCTCGATCGGCCAGGCGGCGGCCAAGATGGGCGGTGAGACGAGCATTCGCCGGATCGACCAGCATAGCGGCCCGCAGACCATCGAGGGTTCCCTCGTTGATCGTGTTTTCGATCCATTCGGCAACCGTGAGGTGGGATAAGGGAGAAACGGTTCGGTTTCTCGGATCCGAAACACTCCACTTCAGCAGTCGTTGCAGCGGAGTCAATTCAGCAGATGGCTTGGAAAAAGTGATGGCGATTTTCTCCCGTCTCGCCTGGGTCTCTTCTGAAGTCAGCGCATTCTGAACCTCTTCCTCCTCCGAGGTCTGCAGCGCGATACGACTGGTCGCTTCAGCCAATTCAGCAAGCATCTGCAAATCCTCGGGCTTGTCTTTTTCACTGATCATCGGAAAATCCCAAAGCTGCGCGGTCTTATCCTCCGAGGCAGTCACGATCCGTTGCCCATCCGGACTGAATTGCGCAGAAGTCACCGTGTCGGCATGCGCCATCGGATCGCCGATCGGTTTGCCGCTCAGAGCATCCCAACACCGCGCCTTGTTGTCCCCGGAGGCAGTCACCACCAGGTGGCCATCCGGACTGAATTGAACGGAAAGAACCCTCGCTCCATGCCGCATCGGCTTGCCGATCGGCTTGCCGATCGGCTTGCCGCTCAGAGGGTCCCATAGCCGCACTGTATCCACGGAGACAGTAGCGATCCGTTGGCCGTCCATATCTGGACTGATCGGACTGAATCGCGCAAAAGCGACTGTGTCTCCAACCCGCATCGGCTCTCCGATCGGGTCGCCGGTTACAGCGTTCCAGAGCCGCGTCGTATTGTCCTCGGAGGTGGTCACGACCCATCGATCGTCCGGACTGAATTGCGCAGAAGTAACTGAGGCTCCATGCCGCATCGGTTGTCCAGTCGGATCACCGTTTGCCGACGCCCAGAGCCGCGCCGTATTGTCCTGGGAGGCGGTCACAACTTGTCGCCCATTCGGACTGAATTGCGCAGAGTTAACCGTGTTGCCATGCCGCATCGGCTCGCCAAGGGATTCGCCGCTTTGAGCATCCCAGAGCCGCGCTGTATCGTCGCCGGAGGCAGTCACCACCCGTTGGCCATCCGGACTG
>DATHPI010000361.1:0-18766 GCA_035484035.1 Chthoniobacterales bacterium | reverse complement strand
AGAGAGGCCAATTGAGACGTGCTACAATTGGACCTACCTTCGCGTTGTTAGTACGTTCGACCTGCCGCCCCTTCAGGGCGAATCGCTCTGGGCGGCGGTTCCCAGGGTTGAAACCCTCGGCTTAGTCCTCCAGCCCCTTTGGGGCACGGCCCTTCAGGCCCAGGCACGATAGGACTCGGCGTCTTACTGGCTCCCTCTTTGGGCGGCGGTTCGAAGAACACAGGCTGGAAGCCTATGCTACATTAACGCCGTCGTGTCGTCGCTCCAGGTGCACGGCGATACCTCCCCGGATGGCTCTGAGAAATCGCACCCACACTCCGGAAGATTAATGTAGCATAGGCTTCCAGCCTGTGTCATGAGCGTGCCGTTTAATTGGTTGGTTCTCCCAACCAGCAACGCGACCTGAAACTCGTTCCGAAGACAATCTTCCGCTCTTTCCATCAGCAGAACTGATTGGGGATCACAAAGCGCGATTATTTCTTCACCGAGGCGCTGCGATCTTGCCGATAGAAGGAAAACACGATCAGGATGAACGGCTATCTCAGATCATTCGCTACGGTCTCGGCGATGATGCACATCGTATTACACCAATCAGGGCCTCTGCATATAGCCCGTTGGAGCTATTCAAAAGCATCACTTCGCGCACTAGCCGTAGCAATTGAACCAAGGTAACGTTGCCAAGGAATTTAACCACTCCATAACATTGCGACGATTTTCGAACAAAGTTTGGAACACAATTCAATTCCCAGAAAACAAACCAACATGAGTGAAGGCAACTTGGCTGTGGCTGAAGTTCAGGAGCGTGAAGCCGCTCCACAAATTGTCAAGGAAAGGAAGCTAAGAGTTCCTTTTCTAGCTGGGGCTATTGTCTTAGTTGCGCTGGCCGCTCTTGGAATCGAGTCATGGTTCTCGAGAACTCAACCAATTCAAGAGCGATCAAATAAGGACGCCGAGATGACCGTCACCGTTGTCCACCCTCAGAAAGCTTCGATCACGATTCCTGTGCTGCCCGGACAGACGCAAGCCTATACTGACGCGCCGATCTTTGCTCAGACAAGTGGGTACTTGAGGAAGTGGTATTTTGATATTGGCGGTAAGGTTAAGGCGGGTGATGTTCTTGCCGAGATCGACACGCCCGAAGTCGATCAAGAACTGGCACAAGCGCAAGCTCAACTTAAGGTGGCGCAGTCAGCTCTTAACCTGGCGGAAGTCACCTATCGGCGCTCCCAGGACCTTTTCAAAAGGCTCGTGATTGCCGGAGAGGATTTCGATACAGCGGCTGACACCTATCGCGAGAACCAGGCCACGGTCCTGGCAGACCAAGCGATCATCAATCGGCTTGAAGCTCTCGAAGAATTCAAAATCATCAGGGCACCATTCAATGGTATTGTCACGGCGCGAAACACTGATCTTGGAGATTACATCGCGGCGGGCTCTGGCACCCAGCTCTTTCGGATGCAGCAGACGTCCCCCTTGCGGGTTTATGTCAACGTGCCTCAGGACTTTGCCGATCTCGTCAAAATCGGCACAGAGGGAGATCTTACTCTGGAGGAGTTTCCCGGCCGAAAGTTTGTCGGACACGTGACTAACACCGCAAAGGCAATCGATCCGACATCCCGAACCCTACTGACCGAACTTCAGGTACCCAACGAAACAGGTGAACTTTTTCCGGGTGCCTATGCTCTGATCGCGCTGCAAGCCAGCGATAACACCGGCATTCTAACCATCCCATCCAACGCACTGCTTTTCCGGATGGAAGGAACGGCGGTTGGAGTCGTTGATGCCAACGGTCAGGTGGAGATTCGCAAAGTGACGACCAATCTGAATCTCGGAGATAAATTGGAAATATCGCAAGGATTATCAGAAACCGACCAGGTGATAGTGAACCCTTCAGACAGCCTGGCAACCGGTATGACCGTAGAAATCCTGAAGCAGAAGCAGACCTCGAAGGAGTAGAAACATATGTGGATTGTCAACCTAGCATTAAGACGGCCTTATACTTTCATTGTCCTGGCGATTTTTATTCTGATTGCCGGTGTCCTTTCGATCATCAGCACTCCAAAGGATATCTTTCCGTCGATCAATATTCCGGTTATTTCAGTAATCTTCAATTATCCCGGGTTGTCGCCGAAGGATCTGGAGCAGCATCTCACCACTGTTTATGAACGGGTATTGACGACAACTGTCGACAACATCGAGCATATTGAATCGGAATCCCTTTTCGGCATCGCGGTGGTCAAGATCTATCTACAACCAACCGCCAGCGTGCCGAGAGGAATCGCACAGGTCACCTCGGTTTCTCAAGCGATTCTCAGACAACTTCCGAGCGGCACCACGCCGCCCCTGGTCCTTAGCTACAGCGCGACGAACGTCCCAGTACTTAGGGTCGGTTTGAGCGGTCTCTCCGAACAGCAGCTTAATGACTTGGGACTGAACTTTGTTCGACCCCAGTTCATTACCGTGCCGGGCGTCTCCGTTCCTTACCCATACGGAGGGAAGCAAAAATACGTGGAGGTCGACCTCAACTATAAGGCCTTACAAGGATATGGATTAACACCTAACGATGTCATCAACGCGATCACGGTGCAGAACCTCACTTTGCCTTCGGGCACTGAGAAAATCGGCCGATTCGAATATCTGGTCGGATTAAACTCCAGCCCGGACACCATCGAGAAGCTAAACGCTATTCCGATCAAATCGCTGCCGAACGGTACGACCGTTTACATTCGAGATGTGGCCAACATCGTTAACGGAAGCATTCCGCAAACCAACATCGTTCGTTTCAACGGTCAGCGGGCCACCATGCTGGATATTCAAAAGACCGGCAGCGCCTCGACTTTGGACATTGTGCAGGGCGTCAAAAATAAAATTCCGGACCTGAAGCAGACTTTGCCGCCGGCATTGAACGTTTCAATGCTTTCGGACCAATCTATTTTCGTGACCGCCGCGATCGACGGCGTCGTCCGAGAGGCCCTGATCGCCGCGTGTCTCACGGCGATCATGATCCTCCTCTTTTTGGGTGATTGGAAGAGCACGCTGATTATCGCGATCTCGATTCCTCTCGCCATTCTTTCTTCGATCGCTGTGCTGAGTGCGATCGGAGAAACGCTTAATATCATGACCTTGGGAGGGCTTGCGCTGGCGGTTGGTATTCTGGTCGACGACGCTACGGTGACGATCGAGAACATCGATCGGCACCTCGCCGAAGGTAAGCCCACCTTGGACGCCATTCGAGATGGCGCCGCTCAGATCGCCGTTCCGGCCCTGGTCTCCACGATGTGTATCTGCATCGTTTTTGTTCCGATCTTTTTCCTTTCGGGAGTTGCTAAATATTTGTTCTCGCCGCTGGCCGAGGCGGTCATTTTTGCCATGGTGGCCTCCTATATCCTGTCACGAACGCTGGTCCCGACGTTGGCGATGTATTGGGTCAAGAAGCACAACAAGCCGTCAGACCAAGGGAAGGGTAGGAAGACTTTCCCACTTTTTGCCTGGTTCTCCCGTTTCCACCACTGGTTTGAAAATCGATTCGATCAATTCCGGGAAGGTTATCGCGATCTGCTCAGTTTAGGGCTCCGAAACGCCGGTAAGCTCGTTGCCATGGTCCTTGGCTTTACGGTGCTCACCATGGTTTTGTTCCCCTTTCTCGGGCAGGATTTCTTTCCCTCGGTTGATGCCGGAGCTTTCGATATGCACGTTCGGATGAAAGCCGGTACCCGCATCGAAGAAACGGCTCGCTCAGTGGATCAGATCGAACAGATGATCCGCCAAGTCATCCCCGCTAACCAATTAGAGGGGATTGTCGATAACCTTGGGATTCCCTATAGCGGCATCAACACTTCCTACAATAATACCGGAACGATGAGTGCCGCGGACGGTGACATTCTGGTTTCGCTTAACCAACATCACGACCCGACTAATAAATTCGTCAAGGCGATCCGTGCTCGCATGCCGCACGATTTTGTCGGGATCGGTGTTTGGTTCCCACCGGCCGATATGGTCGCCCAGATTCTTAACTTTGGGCTACCGGCCCCGATTGATGTTCAGATTACCGGGGCCGATCAAGAGGCCAACTTCGAGTTCGCGAACAATCTCATGACCAAGATTCGCCAGATCCCGGGTGCCGTGGATTTTCGGATTCAGGAGCCGAATAACGCGCCCGAGCTGGACATTACGATGGACCGCACCAAGGCATCGATCCTTGGCATTAACGCGCAATCCGTAGCAAACACTGTTCTCGGCGCGCTGGCCGGATCGCAACAGAATGCCCTGAACTTTTGGGTCGATCCGACCAACGGTGTCAGCTATCAGGTCAACGCTCAAGTGCCGCAGTCTGACATGAACTCTCTCGACGCTTTGCGGAACCTGCCCATCCTTGGCGGTACCGGACAAGGTCAGATTCTGGCCAATGTCGCCCCGATTTCGCGCAGCAACACATTCCCGGTCATCGATCATTACAACATCCGACCGGTGATTAACATTTACGGTAACGTCGATGGCAAAGACCTCGGTTACGTGGCCGATCACATCCAGAAGTTGATCGATGCGTCTAAAAAGAACCTTCCCAGAGGAAGCTTTATCTATCTTCGAGGGCAGGTCAGCACCATGCACGACTCATTTATCGGCTTGTATCTGGGATTAGTTTTTTCGTTGGTACTGGTCTACCTGTTGATGGTGGTGAATTTCCAATCCTGGACCGAACCGTTCATCATCATCACGGCCCTCCCCTGCGCGCTGGCTGGGATCGTCTGGATGCTCTTCATCACCGGCACGACCTTGAGTGTGCCGGCCCTGATGGGTGCGATCATGTGTATGGGAGTCGCCACGGCGAACAGCGTTCTGGTGGTCACCTTCGCCAATGAGCAGCTCGAACATTATCATGACGCCTACCGGGCAGCGCTGGAGGCTGGTTATGCTCGTATCCGACCGGTGCTGATGACGGCACTGGCGATGATCATCGGAATGGTTCCGATGGCCTTAGGCCTGGGTGAAGGCGGCGAGCAAAACGCTCCGTTGGGTCGGGCAGTCATTGGAGGCCTGATCTTTGCCACTGGGGCTACTCTGTTCTTCGTTCCCACCGTCTTCATGATGATCAGAAGAGGTAAGAAATTTCAAACCAGCAAATCCTCTCCAGAGACAGTTAGTGGAGCCCAACTGCCAGCTTAATTGGATGAACATCAAGTGGATCTCGCGATGAATAGTACCTCAGAAATAGCGGTGACTCAGAATGGCTTAAAGGTAACTTCTGGCAAACCTGAAACCAAAAACAAGAAGGGCCTGAAATTTCTCTTCTACGCTGGAGGGGTGCTATTCATCGGGGTTGCTGTTCTGGGAATCTATTCGCGGAATGCGTGGACCCTCGAAGTTCAGCGGCTCACGGATAATGCTGCGCGCACCATCGTGCATGTGGTCCATCCGACCAGGGCCATCGAGGCGATATCACTCCAGCTACCCGGTCAGACAATGCCATACACCGACGCACCGATCTTTGCCCAGACCAGTGGTTATCTGAAGAAGTGGTATTTTGATATCGGGGCTGAGGTCAAGGCCGGCGCGGTTCTGGCCGAGATCGATACCCCGCAAGTCGATGCGCAGCTGGCCCAGGCGCAGGCTCAACTCAAGGTGGCACAAGCAACGCGTGACCTATCGAAGGTGACTTACCAGCGCGACCAGGATCTTTTTCAGAGAGACGTTATTGCGGCCCAGGACTTCGACACTGCGGCCGACAACTATGGACAAAATCAAGGTACCGTCATCGCAGACCAGGCAAACGTGAACCGACTGGAAGCCCTCGAAGCGTTTAAGATCGTCCGGGCTCCATTCGACGGGATTGTCACGGCCCGAAATACGGATATTGGTGCCTTCATCCCCTTAGGCTCTGGAACCCAACTTTTCCGGATGGCTCGGATTTCGCCTCTCCGTGTGTACGTCGACGTCCCAGAACCCTTCACGGAATTCGTCAAAGTAGGCGCCGAGGCCGACCTGACAGTCGGACAGATTGCGGGACGCAAGTTTGCGGCGCGAGTCGTAGGGACGGCCGGGGCGATCAACCCGACGGCCAAAAGACTATTGACTGAATTGGAAGTGCCCAACCAAACGGGCCAGCTCTTCCCAGGTGCCTATGCCCAGGTCACTCTGAAGATCGAAGGTAACAAAGGTGACATGACGATCCCAGCGGGAACTTTGCTCTTCGCCTCGGGAAAACCCGCTGTCGGCGTGGTCCATCCGAATGGCACAGTGGAGATCCGAAAAATTGTGATTAATCGCGATCTCGGGTCGACACTGGAAATCTCCCAAGGTCTGTCGGAATCAGATCAAGTCATCACCAGTCCTCCCCCTGGCCTTGTGGATGGTACCGTTGTGATGATTGCGAAACCTATATGAAACATGTTCGGACAAAAATTATATGATGAATGTAGGTTGGATTGGAACTGGTAAGCTGGGTCTACCGATGGCCGCGTGGATAGCGGCTTCAGGTACCAGGGTTCGCGCCTATGCTCCAGGCTTTGCGTTGCGACCGCCGCGAAAAGAATTTAAAAGAAATCATTGGGATTGAACGACTCACTATGATCACGAATACAATTGGGTAGCCCTGTGGATCTGAACCGCTTAGGTCCCGGCTTATTACATGCCTTCCTGGTTGTTGCTGAGGTCGGCAAAATCTCGGAAGCAGCTCGGCGACTTCATCTCTCTCAGCCGGCCGTGACGGCCCAAATCCGGCGACTGGAGGCTGAACTGGACGTGCCACTGTTCATTCGGTCTGTCCATGGAGTGACCTTGACGCCGCGCGGAGCTCATCTACAAGAACGGCTTCAGCGCGTTTTCGCTGACCTGGAAGGGGCTTTAAGCGAACTCGATCAGCCCGGGGAACTGAAGGGCATCTTGAAATTTGCCGCCAGCACGACCAGTGCGGCCCATTTCGTACCAAACATCTTTGCTCGATTTCGTCGTCACCACCCTGAAGTCGGTCTTAATCTGGTGGTTGGAAATGCCAAGGATGTGCTCGAGCTTGTTCGAGAGCAACATGTCGGGCTTGGCTTACTAGGGGGGCATGAGCGGAGTCCAGGTGTGCGTTTTGAACAGTTTATGCCCGATGAAATTGTTGCTGTTTGTGCGCCCCGAATTCGTGATCCAAAGTTTCGACGTGCGATTGCGAATCTGAAGTCCGCTCGAGATCTTGAGGATCTGCCGTTGATTTGGCGCGAGCGGGGAGCCGGCACACGGGCTACGGTGGAAGAGGCACTCAAGGAGCATGGACTGAACGTTAGGCAATTAGATCAGCGGGTTGAAATTGGAAGCACCGAGGCTATTAAAGCATTGGTTATCGCTGAGATCGGTATCGCTTTCTTCTCCTGTTGGGAGATTCAAAACGAACTTGCCACGGGAATTATGCGGGAAATTCACATTCCCGGCCTGCGAATTCACCGGGTGTTTTCCTGGGCACTTCCTAGCGGGGACCTCGGCGGTCTTCCTGGCGAGTTTTATCGATTTGCCAACTCAATCCGAACGGAGCTATCTGCCGTCAGCGTAAGGAGATGGAAGGGATTGACTTAAACAGGACGTTTGACGTCGGAAGACCTCCTCAGTAAGACAAACGTATGGCACGTGTAATTGTAACCGGCGGTAGCGGCAAAGTAGGCCGTGCTTGCATCGAGGAACTCCTGCAGCATGGCTACGAAGTGTTCAACCTTGATACGACGCCAGCGGCGAAAGAACGCGCCCGTTTTACGCAGGTGGACCTCACCGATTTTGGTCAGACCATGGATGCCATGTCGGGGATTGACGAACTCTACCGCACTGTGGACGGTGTGGTGCACTTGGCGGCCATTCCAAGGCCTTCCGCTTATCCAAATGCCATGACCTTCAAGACCAACACGCTGAGCACCTACAACGTGTTTGAGAGCGCACGCAAGCTCGGCATCAAGAACCTGGTCTGGGCATCGAGCGAAACTCTTCTTGGACTTCCGTTCGATGTCCCACCACCGTACATCCCCTTGGACGAAGAGTATCCTGCCCGACCTGAAACCGCCTACTCGCTTTCGAAGCTGTTGGGCGAGGAAATGGCCAAGCAATTCTGCCGCTGGGATCCGGAGCTGAAAATCGTCGCCTTACGCCTCTCCAATGTCATGCAGCCAGAAGACTACGCGAAGTTTCCCGACTTCAATGCCGACGCACGTTTGCGCAAGTGGAACCTGTGGGCCTATATCGATTCCAGAGATGCCGCCCAGGCGATCCGCAAATCGTTGGAAACCTCGATCAAAGGGTATCACTCGTTTATCATCGCAAACGCCGATACCGTGATGGCTCGACCCAACGCGGAACTGATCGCTGAAGTTTATCCAGGCGTGCCGGTCAAGAAAAAGGTTGGCCCAAACGAGACGCTACTTTCCATCGATAAAGCCCGGCGCGTGCTCGGCTACGACCCGCAGTACAGTTGGCGAACCGGAGCAAGTACTCAGATCAGACCGTCGGAATGAACCGCTCCTCCAGGAGGAAAAAAGTCATCTTCTCTGATTTCCTCGCGCCGAATTCTCCGGTGCGCATCGGTATCTTTGAAGATTTCACAAAGTAACCGGCACAACGACGGTTACACTCGTTCCTTGACCGGCCGCAGTCCGGATTTCCATTCTTCCGCCGATCTGCGAGGCTCTCGCCCGCATATTGTTCAATCCGAAGCCTTCATTTTCGTCCACGGGGATCCTGAAGATCCCGGAACCATTATCTTTGACTTGAAGAACAAGGTTTGGTGCTTCCCAGAGAAGACTCACGGCAATCAAAGTTGGATTGGCATGGCGCACGGCGTTGTGAATTGCTTCCTGGGCGATACGTAATAGCTCATGTTGTACTCTAGGCGGCAAACTCTTCTCAGGTATGTTGGCGGACCGGAAATCGCAGCGCAACCGGCCGGCCAAACTCGTGCGCTCGGCCAAACCTTGAAGCGCCACGGCCAATCCTGATTGATCAACGTTGCTTAAACGCAAATCGTGGGCGCAACGGCGTGCTTCAGCCAAGCCAATGTTAGCCAACTCAACGGCACGCTGAATACGGTAGCACGGATCGCCTTCTTTTGAAGATAGCTCCTCCTTGGCAACTCCCAGCTGCATGCAGATCGCGGTAAAGCTTTGCGCCAACCCATCGTGGATTTCGCCAGCCAGCCGATTTCGCTCTTCTAGAATTGCAGATTGCCTGGCTGCTTTTACTAGACGCCCGACCCGGATTGCCAGAGCCGCCTGGCTTTCAAGGGCCCGAGCCACTTCGATCTCCTCCGGACAGAATTCCCGATCCTCAGTGAAGCCAAATGTCAAGCTGCCGATCAACTGCGTACCTAAATTTAATGGAATGACTAACAATGCCTTAACACTGAGCTCAAGAAGACAGGACCGATGGGCATCGGGAACCGGCGTTAGATCGTCGAGAAGGTGCTGGACAACAGCTGGTTGATTCAACAGAACGAGCTGCTGCTCATCAAGCGGAATAGATCGCAACTGTTCGGGATATCTCGCCTCCGATGGAGTCATCACACGTCCGTCTTGAAAAACAAGGTCCACGGTCAAACAGTTCGTTTCGAAGTTGCGCAACCGCAAAACGGAGGAGGCTGCACCCAGTTGCCGTGTGATGGCGGCTATCACTTGACCGAGGAACTCATCCAGATCGGGCACTGCGGCAAGAGCCTCCAGGCTTCCACGCAGCGATTTGTTTGCTCTCGCCAGCTCGAGGGCACGCTGCTCCGCGAACATCTCCCGCTCGCGTGCCAAGGCCGGTCGCATTTGCTCTGCAATTACCGACGGAACAGATGTCCGCGGTGGTCTGTGCAAGACCAGGATTGCCCCAATCTCATGGTGATGATCGACGATTAGCTCAACGCTGGCGTTCGGCAGCAGCTGGTTCAACTGAGCCGGCCAAGCGGCAAATGGAATCTTCTTAAGGGAAGAAATATTCTCGTCGCAGATCAAGCTCTCGGCGCGTCGCTGGACAACCTGAAGGCCAGCGTTGGTAGCATAGACGATCCGCCCCCGGCGGTCGATCACCGCGATATCCTCATTCAGCCAACGTGAACGCTTGGTGATGAAATAACGCAGCAACCGCTCATGATCGTCCTTGATCGAATGAGCGAACACGCCCTCTATTTGTCGTCCAATTGCGCAGGCAAATGCCAGACTTTGTGGGTTAAATGTTCGCGCAGGTCCAGAGATATCAACTACGCCCAACAGCTCACCGTCGTTTGGGTGCCAAATCGGGGTAGCCGCACAGGTCCAAACGCCAACTTCGCTGCAGAAATGCTCTACTCCGTGGATCTGTACCGGTTCCGACACGGCAATGGCGGTTCCGATGGCGTTTGTCCCAATGTCTGCCTCCTTCCAGCGTCCGCCCTGTTCAAGGTGAACCAAGTGTCCAAAGTCGATCGTGCGGGGATCTCCCGAAGTCTCAAGGATAAGTCCCGATGGGTCTGTGAGTATGATCATCGAGTTCGCTTCGGCAAGAAAAAGACCTGCCTGACTCAGCGCCGGCCGAGCCGCCTCCACAAGAGTCGAATGAGCCGAATAGCGTTGAAGTAGTTCCGGCTCAAGCGCAAGCGGCGCCTCTTTACGTTCGACGGATATCCCATGATCCTGAGAACGCTGCCACGATTCAGTAATGACTCCTCTCAGGCCGATTGACACGGTGCCGTTCTCAACAAACCCCGCCCAGGCCCTTCGAATCTGATTCTCCTTCGTCATTAAACTCAACCGTGATGACCTCGAAACGAAAGGCATGCAACTCTCTGGAGCACGATTCGCGGGCTCCTTGTGCCAACGTTAGCTAAGAAGTGATGCTTCTCGTTTTGCCAAACCTAGCTCGCCCTTATGGTCCGGTCAAAAGCCGCGCCCCACGAGGCGTACAGCTCCTTCCTAGCGACATTCTCAATTTGTATTTTGCAGCGTTGATCCTCTCGCAGGGAGGAAATAAGCTTGGTCGGTTTGCGACCCGTGCCGAAAGTCCGATCTGTCAAAGAATGACGTTGAAAAAGCGATCTGCCGGCGGTTGGCGTTGGTGTGAGCAAGCCGACCGGAAGGCCTTATCGTGATCGAGCGATCTCCCTGAGCCATCCCGGTCCACCTGGAGTGACGACGCGACCGTGAGGGACGAGGCACGCAACTCGTAACTTAGACAACGATTGCGCAATTGGGACAAAAAACCATCAGGTACTGGTAAAACGGGCTTTTTTCGAGGCATGAAAAACACGTTGTCACCGTTGGTCGCATACAAAAGAGGCCGATCGCTCGATTCATCGAACTGGTACATGGGCAGCCTGCTGACATTTCTCGCGGAGAGCAAGGATACCGGTGGAAGCTTTACTCTCATTGAGGGGCTTTTAAAGCCTGGCAACGAACCACCTCCACACATCCACGGGCGTGAGGACGAGCTGTTTTACGTTCTCGAGGGCGAGATGGACATGTATGTTGGAAACGAAGTTTTCAAGGCAGGCGCTGGAGAGTGTCTGTTTCTACCTAGGCTCAAGCCGCACACTTTCGTCGTCAGGTCTCCTCGGCTCCGCACTCTGGTCCTGTTCATGCCCGGTGGACTCGATGAGTGCTTTCGCGCCAGGAGTTCGCGCGCGGAGAGACTCGAGCTGCCATCTGAGGCCATTACCTATTCAACTTCCGATCTCGAACCTATAATTCGGGCATTTGAAGAGTATGGCGCTCGATTCCTGTCTCCGGATGAGGTAGCGGAGCAAATGCCGTTGTACTTCCTAGCCATCAATGAGGCGAACTCTTTGACTTCGATCGCCGAGTAACTTGCGGAAGTTCTTGTTGGCAGGAAAATTCCCTTTGGTTCTGCCGGGGGAATTTCGAATCGTCCACGGCGCTCAATTTTAGCCGTCTGCACAGACATATTGACAGTTTCTGCGGCCTGCCATAATCTGGCCGGGCTTATTAATTACGAAGCGAGGAAGCCGGTGAGAAGCCGGCGCGGTCGCGCCACTGTAATCGACCTCGGCCTGATGGGCATGCGGTTCGAAAGTCAGACCTTCCTTCGTAGCATATGAGTTTTCTTAACGGACGCATGATCCCAAGGAGGCCAAGAAATGTTAGAGACGGTTTATACTCCGACCTCGGAGCCAGTTCCTATTCCAATCCGTGAATTGTTCCCCTGGCTAGTTTTCGCAGGAGTTCTGCTATTGGCGATTTACTTTGTCGGCGTCGAAGAAGGCGCCACGGCGATCTTTCCCGGCATGTATGTGCATGAATTTGTGCACGACGGCCGCCATCTCCTCGCCTTCCCCTGCCACTAGGTCGAGGAAGGAGCTCTTATGGTTAGAACTCTCCTCATCTGGGGGATGGTCGTTGGTATTGTCGCTGGCTTGCTCGCCTTCGGGTTCGCCAAGATTTTTGGGGAACCTCAAGTCGAGCGCGCTATTGAGTTTGAAGATCAGCTGGATCGGGCCAAAGGCGAGACGCCCGGACCGGAGTTAGTCAGCCGCCCGGTGCAGAGTGGAGTTGGTTTGATGACCGGTGTCGTGGTCTACGCGACCGCATTGGGCGGATTGTTCGCTTTGGCCTTTGCTTTCGCATACCAGCGTATCGGACGTCTGAGTGCGCGGAGCACTTCTGCCTTGCTGGCAGCCGCGGGTTTTCTTGCCATTTTTCTCGTCCCGCAGCTAAAATATCCATCAAATCCCCCCTCAGTTGGCCAGCCGGAGACTATCGGGTATCGAAGCGAATTATTTTTCTTGATGATCCTGATCTCGGTTGCTGCTTTGAGTCTGGCAATCGTGATCGCTCCACGTCTTTCCGCTCGGTACGGGAACTGGAACGCGGCACTTCTCGCCGCGGCCGTGTTTATTGTCATCATTGTGCTCGCCCAAGTTATTTTACCGGATATCAACGAAGTCCCAGACCAATTCCCGGCCGTTGTCCTATGGCGTTTCCGGGTCGTTTCGGTTGGTATCCAGCTGATCTTGTGGGGAACGTTCGGTTTGTTGTTCGGTGTCCTGGCCGAGAGAGTGCTGGCAAATCGAGGCAACTTCGACAAATCCACCTTGCGCTAAAAATCGCTACGCTCTTGTATTGACCAGTGCGACGAGGCAACCGGGCCGAATCGGCAAAGGGAGACTTTACTTGAGATCCATCTGTTTTGCGCAGGCGATCTTTATCGCGGGTTCCATAAGCCTGGCGTTCCTCGCAATCGATACCACGGACGCACAGAATTCATTGCTGCCGCCCATTCCAGATTGGCTTTCTGGCGATGGGATAACAGGCTCTAGGGGAGGACTCCGTAGCAAGCTCACAGATCGAGGATTCGAATTTACCGGCAGTTATGATGCCGAAGTCTGGGGCAACACGAGGGGCGGTTTAGTATCCGGAACGGTCTACACCGGTCTGCTCGATTTTGGCATGAAACTCGACCTCGAAAAAGCGTTCGGATGGCGGGGAGCCAGTTTGAGCACGACATGGCTCCTGCTGAGTGGGAAAGATGCATCCGAGGATCTCGTCGGGAACTTTCTCACGATCTCGAACAACGCCGGATTTAACACGCTGCGGAATTATGAACTCTGGTTCCAACAGAATCTGCTGGATAACAAAATCTCCATTCGCCTCGGACAGCTGCCCGCTGACACTGAATTCGTCATTTCGGACTACGGCGCCTTGTTCCTGAACGGCACCTTTGGCTGGCCCGCCTTCATGTATATGAATTTGCCTGGAGGCGGGCCGGGCTTCCCAGTGGGAACGCTGGGGACGCGATTGGCCATTCAGCCAGTGACATGGTTCAAGTTCCAGACCGCAGTCTTTCAAGGCGATGTCTATGCGCAGAACGTAAACAATCACGGTTTTCGTTGGCGACTCGATAGTCAGAACGGTTTTCTCTTTCTCGACGAAGCACAATTCCGCTGGAATCAGCAAACACAGGAAACGGGCCTTCCCGGTCAACTCAAAGCCGGTGGCTGGTTCCATTCGGGACAGTTTTCCGAGGTCAATGATAGCGGATTAGTGCGCGATAATTACGGCTTCTACTTCATCCTCGATCAGATGCTTTATCGCAAACCGCCTGAAGTGGCCGAGAACCTCGCCACCGACGACAAAGATGGCAAGAGTACTCTCAGCGACACGCACGAAAGAGCCACGGAGAAGAAGTCCGACCAGGGTCTAGGCTGGTTCGCTCGGGTCGCCTTTGAGCCGCAAGATCGCAATTTTATTGGGTTTTATTTCGACATCGGACTGACCTACAAGGGTCTCGTTCCCTCGCGAAGTGCGGACACGCTCGGTGTCGCATTCGCTTACGCACAGCTGAGCACCGGGGCTCAACAGGCCGCGATCGACGCCGGTTCAGTCGGCGTCGGCGCAGAAATGGCGCTCGAGGTCACCTACCAGGCACAAATCACCAAATGGTTGAGTATTCAACCCGACCTGCAAGTCATCATAAACCCCGGCGGCAACCGGGATCTTAACAACGCACTCGTTATCGGCGGGCGCGTATCAATTACATTTTAGAATTCTGGGGCGGTTTTTGCCCCGGAGGGGCTATAGGACTCAACCCAGGGTTGAGCCCTGAGCTCAGCCCTGAGCTTTCTATACAATTTGTCGGTGGGCAGTCCGCCTCGTTCCGATCTTCCTGACGCCCGCATCCACTCACCCGTTGCAATCATCGTTCCCCCCTGGAAGCACCGCTCAGCGGTGTGAACGGAACACAGGCTGGAAGACTATGCTACATTAACGCCGTCACGTCGTCACTCCAGGTGCACGGCGATACCTCCCACGATGGCTCTGGGAGATCGCTCGACGGTCCGGAAGGCCAATGTAGCAGCTATATGGCAAAGAACGCTTCCGTTTAGAAGTAGGCCAGGACGCCTCAATTGCCGCCGCGGAGAGACGTTTTTATAGAAAACGCTGCCACGGTAAATCGAGATAGATTTTGAGATTTGTCGCAAATCTGTCCTTTTTACTTGTCAGAACGCCCACTCACGCTTAAAAGCATACCGCACGTTAGGCATTGTGCTCGAAATGAGACTCTTTTATGCGTGTTATCATGATGCGTTTTTATCCGGTCTCAGTTTAGTGCAATGCGTTTTAACTCAGAAATGGGATGTCCCTTTTGGCAAGCCGAAGGGGGAATAAGACCGGGTGCTTGTCTCCTATGGCTGCCGATGAGGACGTGCCTCAACTACTAACTAAGCAAATGGATGCTCTAAAATGATAACCCACCGACCTTGCCTTTTGCCCCAAATACGCTCAGTCGAATCAACAAAGAACCTTACGCGTCTCGAAAGGTGCCAGGTCCGGAATCGAACCGGCGCCCTTTTGCTCCTCATTTTTTTCGCCTGCGCGACAGCGGCCACTCTAAAAGCGTCGGATTGGTACGTTGAGCCGAATGCTCAAGGCTCAAATAACGGCACTTCATGGTCAAATGCCTGGGCCGGTGATGCGATTAATTGGAGCAGTGTGCAACCCGGAGATACGGTCTGGCTTGCGGGTGGATCCTATGGACGGATCAACACGATTACTGCGAGTGGAACTGCTTCTGCGCCTGTCACGATTATGCGGGCTACCTCGGACGATACGGTCCCGGTGGCGTCACCGGGTTGGTCTGCTTCGTTTGATTCGCAGGCAGTATTGGCTGCTGGGTTTAACCCTATCAACGGCGATTACATTGTAATCGACGGGCATGAATGGACGCCGCCCGGGCTCCCCACGACTTACGGTATATTAATTAATAATGCCGCTAGCCCGAGCAACTCCGCCATGAATATTGGACTGTACATGGCAAACGCCTCCAATATAACTGCCAGGAATATCGAGATTGCCGGACCGCCATCTGGAAGCACCGGAACTGGATATAACATTACTCAATACGAGACGGATGGCGTTGCTCTTGGGGATAATTGCTTGGTCAGTGGATGCAAAATCCATGACATGGATACTCCGGTAAAAACCTATGCCAGCCATTCCACAATTGAATACACGACTATTTATAATGTTAGTTCTTATATACAAGTGGTCTACGGCGACTATCCGCACCCAGACTCGATTTACTGCGGGGGAGGAACTGATCTAACTGTACGCTATTGCGTAATGGCTAACATTGTCTCCGAAGGCAATTTCTTCGACCAAGGAGGACAAACAAATATGCTGTTCTACGGCAATTTATTTTTCCAAGGAGACACCGCCACTAACGGTTGCGACGCGGTAGAAATTAAGACTCAACTTTCTGGAGTGACTTGGGGAACTTTCAATTTTTTCAACAATACCTGGGTCGATTGGTCAAAAAACGCTGTTTTTGCCGATCAACCCGCTGCCTCTGCAGTATCAAGTTCGTCTGTCATGCAAAACAATCTATTTGTTAATTGCAATAACAGTTTTGACAACTTGTCCTATCCTTTTGTCGTAACGCAATACAACGGATATTGCAATGCTCAAAAAAGCATCGGGGCGGCCGATACTCACCCCATCACAGCCAACACCATTCCCTTTGTCGGGCCGTATTTCAAGGGGACTGCTCCAGCTACCACCCAGGAAGCTATACCGACAGGCTACGATCCTACCCAATATATTCCGAATTTTTACCTAGCCGCCAACTCCTGGCCGATTGCCGCAGGATCGGATTTAGGCGCTCCGTATGATGTTGATATGAATGGGAATAGCATTGGAGCAACGTTGGGAGCTTTTGCGCCGTCAGGCGCCGCAACTGCCCCAACTGCCCCAACTGCCCCAACTGCACCAACTGCACCAACTGCACCAACTCCACCTACTTCTACTCCACCTACTTCTACTCCACCTACTACTGCTGCCAATCCTACTCCTACCCCTGCGCCTACTCCTACTCCTACTACTTCGCACAGAAGATTTCGTCATCATTGAGCACACCCAAGCTCAAGAAATCAACTTAAGCGCGAGTACTGGCCAAGCGATGCACTAAATGCTCCTGTCACAGCCGATAGCGATGAGGCGTTTGTTGCGTCGCTCTTCCAGATCGCATTGAGTGCGGGCAACGATTTTGAATGGCGCGCGCTCGACGAACCGATTAAACGCGGTCTCGCGCGCGCGGCCATGGCGGGCGAGCAGATCGTCGACGCGTGCTGGCGGGTACCAGTGAGGTCAAGAATGGTTGGCGCTATACGACGGACGGCGCGCGGGCCTGCAATAAGTTCGCGTTGCGCGCCGCTCTCACCAAGAATCAGTGACGGATCGAAGAGGGTATAAGGCGGGACGCTTTATACCGCGAGCGTCGATCTAGGGAAGCGGGCATGTCGCGACCGCGAGGACACAAAACGTTCCCTGCTCATTTGCGGACCATATTGATTGAAAATAATGAGGCTCTCAGATGGTCCACCAGTCGAACTTCAACACTTAGACCGTAATCCAAGCCAGGGCACTCTTTGGCTATTTCCACCGCTTCATCCAGGTTATCCACTTGTAACAGGATATAGCCTGCAACGGTTTCCTTGGACTCGGCGAACGGACCGTCAAGGATCGTCTGTCCTTTCTTGCCGGAAATAACCTTACCCTGATCGGTCAGTGGTTGACCGGCCCTGGCCTTTCCTTGTTCGGTCAATCGATCGAACCAGGCAATCCACCGGCTCATAACATTTTGAATTTCTTCCGTAGACAAGCCGCGATCCCAATCCGTACCTCGAAATAGCAGCATGTATTCGGGTGTTGTCGGTGTAGTCATGTTTGCCTTTCTAAGGATTCCAACCACGCCCAGCAAATCCGTTCGTTTCCTTGTCCAGGACGCATACGCATGCGTTGTTTCCATGCCTTAGAACGAACGAGAACGCCCGAAAAGGACATCTGATTTAAAATTATTGGTCTATTCTTGCTTTCGCAAGGGAACGCCCATAGCCACCGGAGGGCGGTGGACGAAAAAGGGCGCAGTGAACTCCTTGGCGTCACCTGCGGGAAGCCTGTAAAAATAGGAAAGCATCGCACAGAGGTCACAGAGGCCACGGAGGGGGTTAGGAGGCCGTGGGCGCCCAATCCCACGAGAATTAATACAAGGGGCAGGTTGACGCGGGAAACCCGGGCGCAGGAGGGCGAAGCTCCGGGTAGGGTGAGGCTCCGTCCGACCGGTTTTTCCGCGTCGCACTCGCCAGCGACGTCAACCCCCTCTTAAGTCAGTCGTTCGAGGGGCGTCGTGAGACAGAAAAACGCGCGACGCGAAAACTCAAGATCTTATCGGGAAGGACAACAACGAGATCGCCACAGAGTCTGTGACGACCTTTGACCGCATCCTGATCGGCGCGCAGGAGGTTCGCACGACTCCCGGAACCGATCTGGGAATGAGGTCGCCCCGTTGATCACAGTCGAATGGGGACCCGATCGGCCTCCACTCGGGACACCGCCTGTGCAACTTAATTGTGCTCTACAACAACCACGTGATGCCTGTGGTAATAATGATGGTAGTGGTGCTCGGGCTGCACCACCACCACATTTCGCTCGTGGCCGACAACGACGGTGTCAGCCTTGGCAAAAGGAGCAAGTGCCAAGACAGCGGCACAAATTACAATAATTTTCATATCCACTGTATACGGTTGGCGATGCAGTTGACCGCCATACCAATTTAGTTGGGTTGCTATACTCAACATTCGCAATGCGCAACCCACCTTCGCCGAAGGCTTCCGGAGCAAAGGCGCTTGAGCCGCCATCCCTGGAACGGACCCGAATTTCAAGGTGATTATGAAGGGCATCCGTATAGCTATTGGCACGGCCGTCATGAGGCCGGCGGAGATCGTCATCATCGTCCCGGCAAAGGCGACAGCGGTGAAAGCAAACAGCCCGTCAATAAAGCA
>DATHPI010000360.1:0-7202 GCA_035484035.1 Chthoniobacterales bacterium | reverse complement strand
ATGATGATGGTATTCTTGAAATCCACCGTGCGGCCTTGACTGTCCGTGAGCCGGCCATCGTCCAGGATCTGCAACAGGACGTTGAACACATCGCTGTGCGCCTTTTCGATTTCATCGAAGAGCACCACACAGTAGGGCTTGCGGCGGACTGATTCGGTGAGTTGGCCTCCTTCCTCATAGCCGACGTATCCGGGAGGCGCCCCGATCAGGCGCGCAACGGCGTGCTTCTCCATGTATTCGCTCATATCGATGCGAACAATATTCTCCTCGCTATCGAACAAGCTCTCTGCCAGTGCCCGAGCCAGCTCGGTTTTGCCCACTCCGGTTGGTCCCAGGAAGATGAAAGAGCCGATTGGACGCTTAGGGTCTTTCAGGCCGGACCGGGCCCGGATGACGGCGTCAGCCACGGCTTGCACGGCTTCATCCTGTCCAATCACGCGTTCGTGAAGAATCTGATCCAGCCGGAGCAATTTCTCCTTTTCGCCTTCCAACAAGCGTGACACGGGAACTCCGGTCCAACGGGCCACCACCTCGGCAATTTCGTCGGCAGTCACCTCCTCCTGCAGGAGACGTCGCTTCGATCCGTTACCGCTGACCTTAGCCTCGTGCTCCTTCAGTTGCTGCTCGAGCTGCGGGATCTTGCCGTACTTGTATTCGGCGACACGGGTCAGGTCCCCAATGCGCTGGGCCTGTTCCATTTCATTGCGAGCCAACTCAAGGGCAGCTCGGAGTTTCTGGATGTCATCGATGGCGTGCTTTTCGCCTCCCCACTGCGCTTTGAGCGCGTCTCGCTCACTTTTGAGGTTGGCAAGTTCCTTTTCCAGCGTAGTCAGTCGCTCTTTGGAAGGCTGGTCTTTTTCCTTGCGCAAAGCCTCGCGTTCAATCTCGAGCTGAAGAATCCGGCGCTCCAGCGATTCAAGCTCTTCCGGCATCGACTCCATTTCGGTGCGAAGTTTGGCGGCCGCTTCATCCACCAAATCGATCGCCTTGTCCGGCAAGAAGCGATCCGAGATATAGCGGTGCGAGAGCTGGGCGGCTGCCACCAATGCGGCATCCTGGATGCGGACGCCGTGATGCAACTCGTAGCGTTCGCGCAAGCCACGCAGAATAGAGACGGTATCTTCGACGGACGGTTCGTTGACCATCACTGGCTGAAAACGGCGCTCTAAGGCGGCATCCTTTTCGATATACTTGCGATATTCGACAAGGGTCGTGGCGCCGATGCAGTGCAGTTCACCACGCGCTAACATCGGTTTGAGCATATTTCCTGCATCCATGGCCCCCTCAGCTTTTCCCGCTCCAACCATGGTGTGCAATTCGTCAATAAAGAGAATGATTTGCCCCTCCGCCTTGGTGACTTCTTGCAGCACCGCCTTCAGGCGCTCTTCGAACTCGCCCCGATATTTTGCTCCAGCGATCAGAGCGCCGAGATCGAGCGCCACGATACGCTTCTCCTTGAGGCTTTCGGGCACGTCACCCGAGAAGATGCGCCGCGCCAGGCCCTCCACAATCGCGGTCTTGCCCACGCCGGGCTCGCCGATCAACACCGGGTTATTCTTGGTACGGCGTGAGAGCACCTGGATGCAACGCCGGATTTCGGCATCCCGCCCGATGACCGGGTCGAGCTTGTTTTGCGCCGCCAGACGGGTCAAGTCACGTCCATACTTTTCCAGCGATTCATAGGTGGCTTCGGGATTCGCGCTAGTGACACGCTGGTTGCCGCGAATCTCGGTCAACGCCTTCAGAAAATTATCGCGCCGAAAATTGACCGATTTGAATATCTTCCCGATCTCCGTGGTAGCCGGCTCGGCAAGCATCGCTAACACCAGGTGTTCGACGCTGACGTACTCATCCTTCAGTTTTTTGGCTTCATCCTGGGCGGCCACCAGCAGTTTGTTCAGACGCTGGGTCACGTATACACCTTGGCCGGTCGTCGAATCGCCAGAGACACGGGGCATCCGATCCAGACCCTCCTGAAGTTTTTTCTTTAGCAAATCGGGCGAAACACCGGCTTTCTCTACCAGGCGTGGAACAAGGCCTTCTTGTTGTTCCAGCAGAGCAAGGGCTAGGTGTTCGACATCGACTGCCTGATGCTGATGACGTGTACCAATGGCCTGCGCCTCCGTCAGCGCGGCCTGGGATTTTTCCGTGAATTTGCTCAAGTCCATAATGTTCACCAGTCAACGATCTCAGATCGTCTTTACGAAGGTTCGTTTTTTCATGGGACAACGGCAATCAGTCCATCACTACGCCGCTTTAAGTATTTTGCTTACCAGTTCTTGGCCTCGGATGCGCTCTTTTTGCTGCCTTGTCCGGAAGACCATTATGGCACAGAGCGAGCCGATTTTCCTTTTTCCCCTGGCGAAGCTCCGGCAGGATGGCTCCGTGAGAACCGGGGCGTCCCGCCTCGCCCTCGCTGGCGACGTGGAAGGCCTACGATAACAACAGCACGATCACCACGCCGCCGATCGTCAGCAGTGTATTGGCGACTGCGAAACAAACGGTGAATCCGAGGGCCGGCACCCTGCTGTTAGCCGCGTCCTCAATGACCGAGAGGGCCACGCTTGAAGCGCGCGCCCCGGCGCAAGCGCCCAGCAGAATACCGGGATGCATTTTGAAAATGTACTTGCCTATGAGCAGCGCAAATACCATCGGCACAATTGCTACGATCACACCCGCTCCGAAGATCGTAATTCCTTCATTGCGAAGGCCTTGAATGAACTGAGGACCGGCCTCGATCGCTACCACCGCGGCAAACATGCTGAGGCCAACATTGTTGAATACCCAAAGCCCGGCACCGGGAATGTTACCAAAACTTGGATGCACAGATCGCAGCCAGCCAGCTACCAGACCAGCCAAAAGGGTGCCTCCACTCGTGCTGAGACTAACAGGAATTTTTCCAACGCGAATGCTCAGCAAACCGACAATTGCTCCAAAAAAAATGCCGATTCCAATGAGAGTCATGTCGCTGACGTTGCTCGGACGAATCGGATAACCGATCGATTTGGCCACGCGTTCCACATCGCGCTGGGAACCGCTCACGCGTAAAACATCTCCTTTTGAAATTTTGGTCCCTGTATTGAACGGGAGTTCATGGCCGCCACGAATCAAGGCCCGGACGAAAACGCCGCGTGACCGCTGCTCCTGACGCATTTCTGCAAGTTCGCCCAGGGTGTTTCCGGCAATCTCTTTTCGAACGACCACCACGTCCAGCGTTTCGCTGGGAAAATCGAGCAAGGCCGGATCGGAAACTTCAACCCCGATCCGGTTTGCGTCGGCGATCAAAGTCTCCGTGCGCGAAGCGATGGCCAGAATGTCGTCCAGCCGGATCTTGGTCTCCGGAGTGCTCTCTGTGATCTTATTGTTCTGCCGCAATCGCTCGATGAAAAGGCGCTCATTCGGAAATTGAGACTCGAACTCTGCGACCGTAATCTCGGCAAATGCCGGATTGGTCACTCGATAAGCGCGCACGCTGATCGAATCGTAGGCTGAATGGACAGTGGGATCCGGTTCGTCTCCACCCATTGCCGATTCTAAGGCCTTGCATTCGGCTGCCAGGTCGACTCCCAGGATTTTTGGTCCAATGATTGCCAGGAAAGCCGAAGCTCCTGCCGTTCCAAAAATGTAGGTGATTGCGAACGCGATCGACATGGCGTTGACCTCGGTCTGGCGTGTCGCGGGCGAACCGCCCAGCTGCCGGATTGCGTCCGTCGCAACGCCAAGGACAGAGGAGACCGTGCACGCGCCGCCGAATACTCCCGTGCCGTAACCGACTCCCAAACGAAAAAGACGAGCGGTCAGATAGGCCGTAGCCAGACACGCCACGCAGACCAGCGCGGCGAAAAGCGCCTGTTTGAGCCCTTCGCTCTTGAGACCGTGAAAAAACTGCGGTCCTACTCCGTACCCAACCGCAAAAAGGAAGAATAGAAAAAACACCGACTTAATCGCCGGGGAGATCGGAATGTCGAGTTGCCCGATGACCAAGCCTGTCAACAAGACCCCGGTGACCGAACCGACGCTGCATCCGGCGATCTTCAACCGGCCGATGGAAAACCCGATCGCCAGAGTTAAAAACAGCGCCAGCTCAGGGTACCCTCGCAGAATGTCGTAAAGCGGTTCCATCGGTTCAGAGGCAAACCCCTCCTTGATCGCCGAGTAACCGATCGAGCGCAAGTTATACGGGGTGGCTCGGTCCCATTCCGCCCCCACCTCCTCCTCGAACTCGGCTTTTTCGGGGTGGCAAAAGCAAATCTCTCGCCGCCGGCTTTCGCCATTCACCCTTTCCGTGCTGGCAAACCGGCTCGATCTCGAACCGAGGACGAAGGATGAGCTCGAGGCTTGAGGACGATTAAAGGACTCGACCAAACAACGCAGCGCACATCATCCGCTCTAAATAACCCAAACCCTGCGTCCGTTCACCGTCACCGGCGTTATTTTCAAAGAATCGCGATGACCGAGCACTCTCCCGGAATAGTGCCAATCGTGGGCGCCGATTTGCAGGTAATCCAAGATCCCGGTCCGCTCGATGATCGCGTGAGTACTCAGCCTCTCGTTCTCTCCACCATTCAGCACCTGCATGTCTTCGACATTTAGCTCAATGCAGACACGCATCGTCTTATCGACATCCCCATCGTTCCTAGAAAACACAAGCTCGAAGCGGGTTGGCTCCATCGGAAAATTTATACGCCGGCTAACAGAATAGCGAGTCGTTTGTAAGGCCCTCTCCAACCATAAACGTTCGCCCGGAAAGGACAGCTTATTTACCGACAGGCCTCCTGTTCTCTTCGCTTTCGTCAGTTAGGCCGGCTGCCTAATGACTGCATGCGCGGTCGACCAGGATCAACGGCAAATCGACTCCTGAGTCGCCCGGAAAGAGCTAAAAATAAAACCTTTCGGCGTCGGCGATTCGAAATACGTCTGAAACCTCGAAAAAGAAGAGGCCAGATAAATACCAAAGTCACCCCCCTGAACGATGAAACTGATGAAGAAACTTGTGATTCTACTTTTTGGTTTCGCATTTGTCTACCAAGTAAAGGCCACTGTTGTCGCCGATCTGGTAGTAGAAGGTCTGCCGGTAAACGTCATCTCGTCGGGTAAAAGCTACAAAGTGTTCGAACAGTATCCGTGGGAAGGTCATTCTTCCAGGTACGGTCCCAAAGGTAATCGCCTAAATCCCGGTCAGGGAGTCGGAGTTGGTAAAAATATTAGGCGTTCTTTGCAGGTGCGACAAGGAGATTGGATTCATATGCCAGACATCGGTTGGCGACAAATCAATGAGTCCTCCAGTAAAAAGGATGGCATCGAGTTTTTTGCGACCCGTCGAGATGAATACAAGGCCAAGCATCCTAGAATAGCGATAGATAGGGTTGTCTTCGCATTGCCGGCTCAAAAACCTATTCATCCCCCATTGCGACTGGCGGGGCAAGTGCCAACGAACTCAGGGGTTTCCTCTTCTGCCCTTTGATGCAGTTCAAAAAATTAATATCGTTTATCACTCCTTGATGTGGCGGAACGATCAGAGTCGAAAGAAGCCCTCAATGCGTGCGTAGATGAACTGGTCGAATAAATTATCGACATCCTGCGTCTCTCTTGACCTACGGATTCATGGGTACCACTGCAAATTCCAAGGAAAGAGAGGAATCGAGACGCCGGGAATTGGTCGCCCGACTAAGGCGATACGTTGAAGATTCCGATCTCAGCTTTTATCGAATCGCAACGCTCGTTGGGACCTCAGGCACAAACTTGAGCATGTGGCTGGCAGGAACAAATCGACCAAAGATCTCCGAACTGGACGAGATTGAAAAGCTTTTTTGAGGAGCTCACATCGCCTCTTAGCAGGCTGTCAATGGCTTGTCTCGATGGTGTTACTAACTTTCTTGGTTCGCGCGTGGTGCGGGTACGAGAACAGTGTCCAGCCGTGAGCTCGTGCCAAGCTTTGATGCCAGAGCATGATCAATCGCATTTTCACGTCGACCGCCCTGGACCGTACGGAAAATCGATGTCTTAGGTTGTGGATCCTGGGTCGAATCGCTCGCGGAGAATCTTGCCGCTGCGCTCCAGACCACTCGCTTATCTTTGTCGGCAACTCGCCGTTATTTGCTTCATGAGCGACCCCGGGATCAGAGCTTACCAACCGTCCCGACGTGGTTTGGTCTGGGTTTTTCCCGTTCAAACCAACCACTTCGGAGGGTGAGTCGGGACTTCCTTCCGACACGAGTCCATCGCTCGTTCGCCTCGCCTCTTCATGGTTATTTACTGCCGTTGGGTGATCGTCTTGAAACACGAGAACCCCAGCCGCAACAACCAGTGTGCTTAAAAGACCCGTCGCGATCCACGTTGTGGTGCGATTGAATCTTCGCATCACGGTTTGTGCGTCACCTAATGCGAAAGATTGCTCTTGAGTTTGTAACGAAGCTGCACCCAACCCTCCCGTCTCGTACTTGTCCGCGATTTCTTCTGGAGGTTCATCCTTCTGGTTCGGGTCCATAAAGCAGTCAATCCGTTAGGCGCAATCAAAGCAATAATTCGAGACCTTCGGTATCGGGGCAATCCCTGACCTCGAAGCCGGGGGGTGAGGACAACTTCTTGAATCGCGCTCGTGCTCGTCGTCGTCGTTTCCGTCTTTTTTCCGTTGGCAACGATTGAAGATCGACCACGACGACGAGGAAGAGGATGAGTACGAGCGCACGAGCACGAACGACGACGAGCACGAATTGCCGGGCTCAAACCTCGAAACGTGCAAATGGTAAACGATGCAGGAGTTTGGGAATCCAGAGCTTCATCCCGCGCTTAGCGATTGGGTGAATCCAGGCGCAAGGTGTTCCACTGCGTGCCAGCCGCCGCAAAATTTGTCGCAATCGGGTTAAACTCTCATTGGGCTTTTCCTCTGGTGCCGGAGTGGCCAAGCCGTCTGAAAGGATGACCAGCCGGTCCTTGACGGAGCTGCCCGTCCGCAATTTACCCCGATGCAAGCGTGCGAGACCTTCGATGAGAAGGCTCTTTCCACTGGCTGCCTGAAGCGACAGCAGTGCATTTTGAAAAGTTGTTACGCTCGCTCTCCGTGTCGCCCACCGGATCTCGCCGTCAGCAAGGACCACAAGATGAAAGCGCGCAGATTTTACGCGCGACGGCACTGCCGCCAGGATGTCACGTGCGGCGTTGAGGAACTGATTCATGCCAGTGGAGCGGCTCGCATCCAGGAA
>DATHPI010000359.1:0-7152 GCA_035484035.1 Chthoniobacterales bacterium | reverse complement strand
CAATCGACGCAGTTGCGCCAGTACAATTTTTTGGTTGATGAAATTGTCTTCGGCAAGGAGGATGTGCGCCTTCTTGAACTCGGGTTCTATTTCGGACAAGTTCGCGGAGGGCGCCAGAAGCCCAGCGGCCGCTTCGGCCTTCGGTCCGCTCCGCGCCCGACCGACCAGGCAATCAAAGAGACGGGATTGTCTGACCGGCTTAACCAGGTAGGACTCGATTCCCAGTTGGTTCAATTCAGCGGGATGGATGGTGTGACCCATGGAGGTGAGCACGATCAACCGCGTGCCGGCTATGGACGGATCACCTTTTATCGTCGCCGCCAACGTAAAGCCATCCATTTCGGGCATCTGGACATCCAGGAGCGCTACATCGTACGGTTGGCCTTCTGCGGCGGCGGCTCGCAATCGGTCAAGTGCCTCCTTACCGCTGGCGACGCTGCCCACTTCCATTTTCCATGCCCCGATCTGGTTGAGCATAATCTGACGGTTGGTGTGATTATCGTCCACCACCAGTACCCGCATGTCCAACTGATCAGGCGCTACTGTCTCCCGCGTTTCCGCCTCAACGGTCTGCTTTCCGAGTTGGACGGTAAACCAAAAGGTAGAGCCCTTGTCCGGTTCGCTTTCGACCCCCATTTTACCTTTCATGAGGGCCACCAGTTGCTTGGAAATGGCAAGTCCCAGGCCTGTACCGCCGTACTTGCGGCTCGTGGAACTATCGGCTTGGCAAAAAGCTTGAAAGAGGCCCGCTTGGGTTTCGAGCGGAATGCCGATGCCGCTGTCTCGTACCTCGAATCGAATCTCTGCGTGCGTCTCGGTTTCACTCCCTTTGGAAACCCGAACGACGACCTCCCCTTTGCTCGTAAATTTCAGGGCGTTGCCGATCAGGTTGATCAGGATCTGCCGCAACCGCCCCGGATCCCCGCACAACCGGGATGGGACGTCCGGCTCGATTGCGCTGGCCAGCTCAATATCTTTCGCGACGGCGAGTTGGGCCAACAGCTCCAAAGTGCTTTCGACCGCTTCGACCAAGTCAAAATCGAGCGTTTCGAACAAGAGTTTGCCCGCCTCGATCTTTGAAAAATCGAGGATGTCATTGATGATCGTCAGGAGCGCTTCGGCACTGGCACGAATCGCTTCCGCAAACTCGCGGTGCCGCGGGTCGAGATCGCCGTCGAGTAACAAACCAGTCATCCCAATCACGCCATTCATCGGAGTGCGGATCTCATGACTCATGTTGGCTAGGAACTCGCTCTTGGCCTTGGCGACTTCCTCTGCCGTCTCCTTAGCCATCTTCTGTTCGTTCGCCTGGCGCTGCATTTCAGCCGCCCGGGCGCGTTCGATTTGACTGATGATGACTCCGGAAAGGGTATTGCGAAATTCCGCGGCGCTAGCGATCTCATCTTCTGTCCAGGGATCCGATTGCAACTCCACGGTTTGCTTCCACGCCTGGAAGGATTTACGCGGGCTTAGCCTGGCATACCCGTCCTGGACGGAGACCGGCTTGTTTGGGTCTCCACTCCAGGTGACCGTGCTGATCACCTCCGGCCGAAACCAGAGTGCGTAACAGCCGTGTTCAGGCAAGATCCGTACCGCCATTACACCGCTCGCCATCGATTTCCATTCGCAAGACGGCGGGTAAAGCAGAGGCAAGGTATGGGTGACAAACAATGGCTCCCCCGAGCGCTCCGTGAGCCAGTCCCGGAGCTTAACGAGGGACGCATCATTCGGAACGATGCCGACGCTCAGGCAGACTTCGTCGAATAGGACGACCGCACCAGTGGATTCAATGAAGCTCAGAAGATTTGGTTGCCCCTGGGTCAGTCCGCTGGCAAAGTCACCGACCGCGGAAATTTGCTTGAGAAACTTGGCTAGCATTTCCGTTCGTTTAGATCGGAAGGCTTGCGTGGTGGCCGCGGCACGCACGCCAATTTGCGCTGCGGTCACCTTCCCTAAAAATTGGCAGTCCTGCCGAAGCGAAAAAGGACCGGACCACGGTTTTCCATGATGGCAGGCGATCATGCCCCACAGTTTACCTCCGACCACCAATGAAATGGTAAGCGTTGCCGTCACGCCCATGTTCCGAAGATATTCGAGATGGATCGGTGAGACGCTACGCAGCACACACTGGCTCATGTCGAGAGGTGGCCCCTTCTCCAGGGCGAGCAAGGGCACAGGAGAATAGGCAACGTCGGGGATCAGCCCCAGCAGTTTGCGGGTGTACAACTCGCGCGCTTGCCTGGGGATGTCGGAGGCCGGAAAATGCGTGCCGAGGTATGAGTCCACGCCATCCTCCCGATCTTCAGCAACCACTTCGCCACTCCAATCGGGCGCAAAGCGGTAGACCATCACGCGGTCGAAGCCTGTCAGGTGGCGTGCCTCTTTCGCCGCAGTCCAACAGGCTTCCACCTCCGTCAAAGCATCCTGGAGCTTCGAAAGCGCACCCCGCACGGAGCTCGTGGCCTCGCCAGGTTGCACTCGCTCCAATTCCAGGATGAGGTCGGCCCCGCAGCGATGGAGGATCCCGTCAAACCGCTTGTCCGGAGCGAAGCGCCCAATGAGAAGCAAAGGATTGGCTCGGCCGAGATCCTCTTGTTGCGCCACCTGGTCCAGCCTGTTCGCCGATGCCTCATCGAACCAACGCCCGACCGGTTGGCCGAGCATTACGCTGGGCGCGACATCGAGAAAGAGCGGCAAATTAGCGCTCGCCTGGATGACGGTGAGCCCGGTGCCACGGAGCACCAGTAGAACGCCATGAGGTTGGATTGAACCGGGAGTGGTGATTGGCTCGCGCTCACAGTCGCTGAGATCGATCGATTCGTTCATGGTTTCTTCAGGAAATAGCGACCCAGAGCTGGAGGTTGAAAAGCTCGCCCAAGACTCTATGAGCAAATATGCTCGAAATGCCGAATCGCCGTTTCACCGGGCACAAGCTTCAGGCCTTTGGGAATTCCTTTGTGCGACTGCTGGTAAAGATGGCTATGGTGCCAGAGATTGAAGCTCTCCGCATCGGTCCAGTAGGTAACCAGCCAGATTTCCTCGGGCCGGTCGAGCGGGCTGAAGACTTCCATCTGTACGAAGCCAGGCTGCTCATCCACGAGGTGCGGGCGATGGCGGAACGCCTCCTTGACCTCATCCATCTTGTCATTAGCGACTACAAATTTGCTGAGAGAGACAAACGGGCTGGCGGTCTTAGCGCCGACAGGCTGTCCCGACACGAGGGTGGAGCCGGTCGATCCGACGGTTTCGTGGAATGGGCAGCGAGAGGCTGGAGGCGGTCTTTCGCTCAGAGTTAAGGTGGCTTCAAGGTTTGACATAGTGGCTCATGCTTTTGGTGAGCGCAGGTACCTAGTGGAGTACGCGACGCGGCGATGTTCTGCTGTTTTCATTCCGTGATTGGCCAATGCAAAAATGAATAGTCATCGAAGGTATCGCTCACATTTGCCACATTTTCCATAACATCCTTATATTCCAATAGTGTAGCTCGAAACCGTTTCCGGAAACCTGGCGGCTTTTGCATCGGCCGCCAAAGATCTACGACGAAGAATTGCCGCACAGAAAAAGCAGCGATTCATTCTATACAATTTAGGAAATGGCGGCGAGAATTCAGCCAGCAGCAAGAGGCCCGAGAATCGGGCGTCGACTCTCCCCCCATGAATAACTTTCTCTCTTTTGCGAGCTCTCCCGATTCCGGTGTTGCTCCCCAAAATCAACTGGGGAATTGCCATGACAGTTTGAATCTCATTTCAGAGCCTTGCAGGCCGCAACTGTATCGTTCTTGTCCAGCCGGCGGAAAAATCCCACTCAAACCTATGAAAGGTCCACACTCGCATTCGCAAAGGACGCGGCTGCTCATCTCGGCCATCGCCACTTCGATCACCATGCTGGTCAGTCCCTTTGGCAGCCAAGCCAAAGAACACGTTGACGTCCAGTTTTGGGATATGATCTGGGGCGGACCCGAATATATCGATGCCGGTAAAGCGCTCGTCGCGCAGTTTAACCAGGAACATCCGGACATTACCGTTACCTATCGCTCCGTCCCCTGGACGAACTGGTATCAGACGTTCCTGACGGCGATCGGGTCGGGTACCGCCCCGGACATTAGCACGGGGGCCGGGTACCAGGCTGTTCAGCTATATGACCAAGACGCCATCCTACCAATCGACGACGTAATCAATCAGTTGAAAGCTGACGGCAAATTAGACGATTTCCTCCCAAAGACGGTCGACATCCTGAAATATAAAGACCACTACGTTGCTCTACCATGGGCCATCGACATTCGCGTTTGGTACTATCGGAAAGATTTGCTGGAGCAGGCGCACGTTCAGCCGCCCGGTAGCTGGCAGGAGTTGAAGACGGCGGCACAGACGCTGACGAACTCCAAGGCCGATCAGTACGGCTTGGTCGCTTGTGGGGATACTCTCGGATCGCATTGGCTATTTACTTTGATGCTTAACAATGGGGGAGGTTTGTTCACCAAAGATGGAAAACCAGATTTAGGCTCTGAACGAAACATGGAAGCGTTGCAGTTCTTATCGGATCTCGTAAAGAGCCAATCTGTCTACCCTGCGAGTGCTGGCTACCACGATGAGGATGAGTTGAGCGCCTTCAGCCAGGGCAAAGGAGCAATCACCATCCATGCTCCGGGCCTCAGCGGCCGTCTTCCGAAGATTGCCGAAAAGATCGGAATGCTAAAACCACTGACTGGCCCACACGGCGAGCAAGGCACCATTTCCTGGGTCAACAATATCATGCTGTATAAACAGGGAAAACACCCGGCCGAGACCAAGGAGTTCCTCAAATGGTGGTCGGAACACGAGAAAGAGCTCTGGACTAAAGGACACGTTACCCAGCTCCCGGTTCGAAAATCTTTCGCTGAGGATCCCTACTTTCAGGGCAACGCGGAAACCAAATTCATCCTTGAAAATTACGTGCCGGTTGGAAAGAGCACCGCAACTCATGACACGGAGATTTTTCCAAAGCTCAATGATGTGGAAGGTGAAGGCGTGATGCAGACCCTGATGCAGAACATTCTCCAGAGCAAAGATGTGGATGCTTCGGTCAAATCGGCAACCGAACGACTGAATTCGATTTTAGAGGATTAATTGATCCTACAGCAGATGCCGTGGCAATCGCGTCGGCATTTGTTTAAACCGCCACCGCCTCCCGTAGCCATGCCCCTGGAGACGACCCAACGCCAAAACGCCGCTCCAGTGGATTTTGGCTCGGTGCGAAGGACATCACTCCACTGGTTCCCCTTCCTGCTATTATTGCCCTCACTCGGCATGATCTGCCTGATCGAGTTATACCCGTTCGTCTCCGGCGTCTCCTACAGCTTTCACAAAGGCACGTTACTAGGCGTAGGTGCCTTCGTCGGTTTGCAGAACTACGAGCGCCTGTTTAGCTCTCCGGATTTTTACCGCTCGCTCTGGTTCAGCTTCATTTTTGCGCTGTTCAACGTTGTTTTCAGTTATCTCATCGGCTTGGCGTTGGCGTTATTCCTGAACCTGGATTTTCCCGGGCGAGGCTTTTGTCGTGTCTTTTTGCTACTTCCTTGGATCGTGCCGGCCGTGGTTTCCATCGTCAGCTGGAAGTGGTTGATTGCGGACAGCGGAGGGCTCGTCAACATCCTCTTAAGTGACTTTCACCTTGGCCCCATCTATTTCCTGAGTCAGGGCAATTGGGCCATTGTGGCGGTCATTGTGATCAAGATCTGGCGCAGTTTTCCTTTCATGATGCTAAGCCTGCTGGCTGCGCTGCAGGTCATCGACAAGAGCTTATACGAAGCGGGAAGAATAGATGGCGCCAATAATTGGAAACTCTTCTGGCACATCACGATGCCTCACCTGAAAAACATCTCCATTATCCAAGCCATCTTGATGGTGATCTGGAGCATTAATGATTTTGAAACTCCCTATCTTTTAACCCAAGGCGGTCCATCCAACGCTACCGAGAACATGATCCTGCTTTCCTACCGTTACACTTTCGGGCGCAATGACGTCGGACGAGGCTCAGCCGTCGCGCTGATCACCCTAGCTTTCCTGACGGTGCTCGCCACGTTCATGATGCGCCAACAGCGCCAAAGCGCTTGATAGGATTACTGACTATGAAACCAAAACGCAAATGGCTTTTCCTTCTCATGGGTCTGGTCATCGTTTTCATCGTCGATTTCCCGATCCTGACGGTCGCCCTGAATTCATTTCGAACGACCGAGAACATCCTTTCCTCTCGCAGTATTATCCCAACCCAGCCGACGCTTGCCAATTACGTGTACATCAACACGCGGACGCATTTCTGGGTATTCTTGATCAACAGCGCCATCGTTGCGCTCGCCAGCACCATCACAGGAATCGTCCTGGCGTCGTTAGCAGGTTTTGCAATGTCGCGGTTCAAGGGACGGCTTTTATCAGGGTATGACCAGGCGCTGCTGCTTGTTCAGATGTTCCCGTTGATCTTAGCGATCATCCCGCTTTTCATTTTCTTTCGCAGCTTGAACATGGTGAATAACTACATTCCCGTCATTCTGGTTTACACGGTCACGCAGTTGCCGTTCGCCACCTGGATGCTGCGGTCTTATTTCGACAGCATCCCGAAGGAGTTGGACGAAGCCGCTACCGTGGACGGCGCTTCACCGTTGCGAACCTTTGTGCAAATCATTCTGCCCTTGACCCTCCCGGGAATTGTCGCCGTTGCTATATTTTCGTTCCTGTTTTCTTACAACGAATTCTTTATTTCCAGCGTCTTTCTACGTGACGAGAGCCGGATGACGATTCCGGTGGGGATCCAATCTTTTATGCAACAGTACGGGACGGATTGGGGCAGCCTGATGGCCTCCGCCACCCTGGCGATGGTGCCGACACTGATCCTCTTTTTGTTCATCCAGAAATTCATGATTTCCGGGGCCACCGCCGGGGCCGTGAAAGGTTAGAGAAAGAGAGATAATTTATGTCCAATCAAGCAAAGAAATTAGCCGTCGGTGAAGGTCACTTTCCTGCACCCAAGCGTCGAGTACGGGTGGGCTTCGTCGGTTGCGGCGAAGTGACGCAGATTCTGCATCGGCCGAGCTTGTATCAATTGTCGGATCACTTCGAGGTTACGGCGCTGTGCGACATCAGCTCATCGATTCTGGAGCAACTGGGAAAGCTTTGGAGC
>DATHPI010000358.1:0-4868 GCA_035484035.1 Chthoniobacterales bacterium | reverse complement strand
TGCCGTGGCAAAAGAAATGATCACGATGCGTCCCATTCCTTTGGCGGATTGGACTACCGCGTAAGCCCGATCCTTTTGCGCCCGTGTTGCGGTCGGTTGGAGCTCAATTCTCTTGAGGATTCCCCTTTTGACTTCTTCCAGGTCAGCCCCAGTCAGGTCGAGGTTTTCAGGTGTGGAAACGATCTCTGGACTGGCTGCCGGGGTTGATGTGGGGGCAGCCATGGGGATTTCCGGTGGCGAGGGCTCGGGTGTCACCCGGGTTGTCTGCGAAGGCGTTGGGGTGGGTATCAACTCCACGATCGTGGCGTGGCGTCTCGGAGTTGTACGAAGAGTCCACAAAATCGCTCCGATCGCCAACGAAAGGACGGCGGCAACAAAAATACCGATGATCAGCGTGTAGGACGACTTTTGCTGGGGAGCTATCGCTTCCAAGGGAGAACCGCATTCGGGACATCGAAAATCCTTCGTGACGACCGCGATCTTCTCGTTGCGGTAAGCCAACTTGCAACCTGAATAATTCGTACATCTGCCGAAGCGTTGAGCCATATTAGAACGACCGTTTCGTGGCCATAAAGCGTTGCGAATGAGACCAGGGTCGGTGGGTTAGGGCAAAAAGAATCTGGATCACTCTTTCTCAAGCGATAAGCATCGTGCCCCGGGCAAGGGTTTCGAGTCCAGCCGCATCACAGGCGGCGTGAAGCTCTGAAATTCGTATGCCGACATGCGACCGCTACTGGTGCTCATAGCTGGTAGATATTCACCATGAAGGCAAAGCAGCCCAAACTTCGACTACCCGATTTTTGGAGAATTCTCGTTGATCGAACAAATCGGTGCCACCCATCGCAATCGGGTACACTGCGTTCAGCACCCCGCATTTTTTTTGAAGAATGTCCGCAACGGTCTTCGCGCGACCAAGCGACAGATCGATGTCCGCCTGCTCGCTACCGCGCTTATCTGCGTAACCAAGAACAACGATGAGCAAAGCCGGGTTTTCCAGCAGTTTTTGCACCTCCGGTTGAGCAATTTGCGCTTGCACCGAGGCGACGTCCTGTGGCGGTAAATTAATGTTCGCAGTGGGGAAATAAGTGACCACTAACCGCCCTATTCGCTTCGCACTCTCTACCATCGCCGAAACTCGATCCTTCATTGCCTGCGTGGCGGTTGGTTGGAGTTGGATTCGACGGCGGATCTCCTCCCGAACGCTCTCCCCATTGGCTCCGGTGAAAGAATCCCAGAATATTGGAGTTGCTCTTGCCGCTGGTGTTGCGATCGGAGTGGGAACTGGAGTGGCAATGGGAGTTGGGGTCTCGATCGGCGTTTCGGCTGGTGTTTCAGATGGTGTTGCGATTGGGGTAGGTGTTGGTATTTCTATCGGTGTCGGCGTCGGCGTCGGGGTAGCCCAGTGAAAAATATGACAACCCGGAATGGTCCATAGGATCGCCCCGAGCGCCAACAGCAACACGACGACAACACAAATGGTGATGATCAGAATTGAGGATGACTTCTGCTGCCGACCGACGTTCTCTAAGGGAGAACCACATTCTGGACACCGGAAATCCTTCGTAACGACAGCAATTTTTTCGTTCCGAAAAGCCACATTACAACCGGAAAAATTTGTGCATTTGCCAAAACGTTGTGCCATAGAGGAACTGGGTGCACTACAATGCGCAGCACAGTGGAGGCGGTCAATCGCCGTGGTTAAGAAACCATCCAATATAATCCGAATGGGTGTCCTTTGCGCGCGGACGGACCGGCGACAGGAGCAATTTTAGCGACTGAAGGATTGATATCCAGTGGTTACCGTACTTGCCGCATAGTTGCCGAGAATTCCCGATTTCCGCTTAACCAAATGCAATAACTTGGGAACACAAATCTCCATTCTCTCTGGTCTTCCGCCGCGCTCTGAGATTCTTCCGAGTGACAACATCGTCGTCGGTCGAGCTGAAGAAGCGGACCTCGTCTTGAGACACGCAGAGGTGTCACGACGGCATTGTCGGATCGCGTGCGAAGGGGAAAGCTGGTTTGTGGAAGACCTGAAAAGCCGATGCGGTACCGCTGTCAACGGCAACCCTATCTCAGGTCGTACCGAGCTCAGCCTGGGCGACGAAATCCAAGTTGGACCAGTCATCTTGGCTTTCGGCGTGGGCAGCAAGGAGAGCTCGAGGAAGGCGGAACTCGTGACCGAGGCCGGTGCGGTCTTCTATAAGGGAAAACCGACGGAGATCATTCCACTGAGTGCGGATCTGGTATTCGGGCGGGGGAAGGAGATCGATGTTGATTTGAATGATAACCTGGTCTCGCGCGAACACGCCATGATCAAAGCTGGACCGGTTGGTTACCGGTTGCTTGATCTCCGCAGCAAAGCCGGGTCGTTTATCAATGGCCGACGTTTCGACGAATGTGATTTGGTTATAGGTGACAAGATCGAGTTTAGACCCTTCGCCTTTATCTATGATGGTCTAAATTTTCGTCGAATCCGCCGCCTCTCTGCCGGTGGAATCATTGCGGTAGGCCTAACAAAAAAGGGCAGCAGCGGGTTTATTCTGCAGCAGGCCGGTTTCGTTGCGGAACCGGGCCAGTTCATCGGCATTATCGGTCCAAGCGGTGCCGGCAAGACGACGCTGCTCAACGCTTTAAGCGGGCTGAGGCCGGCTGAGAGTGGAAAAGTCTTGATCGATCGAATCGAGTATAAACACCTCGATCAGTTGCGCTCCATGCTTGGCTACGTCCCGCAGGATGACATCGTCCATCCGGATCTCACGATTACCGAAGCTTTGACGTTCGCAGCGCGTCTTCGGCTGCCCGCCGGGACGCCGCGTCCGGAAATTGAAAAGCTGGTCAGCTTTACCATTGCCAATCTTGGACTTTCGGACCGGGTAAACCTGAAAATCTCCCGACTCTCGGGCGGCCAGCGGAAGAGGGCCAGCGTTGGCGTTGAACTGCTGAACCGGCCATCATTATTGTTCCTCGACGAACCGACCTCTGGCCTCGACCCGCGCGCGGAATTCAGATTAATGGAGTTGTTACGGCGTCTGGCTGACACAGGTTGCACCGTTGTCTGCACGACGCACGTCATGGAGAACGTTTACTTGATGGATCAAATCGCCCTCATTTCGGAGGGTCGGGTGGTCTTTCAGGGTCCGCCAGACGAAGCGCTTTCCAAGTTCGGGGTTTCGCGCTTATCGCTGCTTTTCGACGCCCTCGACACCATCGAAGCGAGGGCACTTCCCGGTGTGGAGCCACCATTCCCCGCGGAGGCCGAGCTGGAAAAATCAGCCTTTATATCCGCTGGGAAACCTAAAAGAGCTTTTTCCCTCCCCATTTTGCTCCAGCGTCAGTTCGCTATCTTTCGAGCAGACCCTAAAAACCTCGTTCTTCTACTCGCGCAGCCGATCGTGATTGGAACATTGGTGGCTGGGACAACGCACGATGCTCCGCTGATTCAGTTTTATACCTATGTGGCGACACTCTGGTTTGGATGCAGTAATTCAGCCCAAGAGATTGTTCGAGAACTACCAATCTATCGCCGGGAGCGACTGGTCGGATTGGGCCGCTGGAGCTATCTGGCAAGTAAATTTATGTGGATGGGCGGGCTAACCGCCATACAGTCGCTCCTGCTGTATGCGGCTACTGCCGTTGTTCGGCTCGGCACTCAGGGCGCGGTTCTGTGGCAAGTCATCGGATTAATTTTACTGGCGTTTGCTTCCACAGGAATCGGACTGACCGTCTCGACTTTTGCCAAATCAGGCATCCAGGCGATGACCTTGGTTCCTTTATTGTTAATCCCGCAGATTCTCCTTTCTGGATTTACTCCGCCGGTGGAAGATATGTCGCCGCCGGCGGTTTGGGTGGGTCAATTCATGCCCAGTTTTGCCTCCGAACGGATTGCGGACGTGAGCTTCCTCCTTGATCGTAAGATCACGGGAGATCTCTTGTTTGATTATCGAACTCCTTACTCCAATCTCAATGACTGGTACCGGTCGAAGACCGGAGAAACTCTCATCACGGGCAAAATCTATACCGATCAACGTCCACTCTGGGTCGGGTATCTGTCACTTATCTGCTGGACGCTGGCCGGGTTGATGACCTCGTTTTTGCTACTGGCCCAAAAAGAGCGAGAGTAAAGCGAATTGGGGTCTATATTCATGCCGTTAGCCCCGAATCAACCTCAAGGAACTATTTTATGCCTCTGGCTGCACGAGTCACTGACCTTGTCGTTCACCCGCTTCCGCCTCTCTTGAGTCCTGGGCCGGGAAGCCTCACCGTCCTGATCGGAGCTTTGCCGGCGTGGCGTGGTGTTCCTGCCGCAGCGGCGGCCGCTCTGCAGGCGGCAAAGCAGGCATCTGATGCAGTGATTCAAGCCGCCGAAGCAGCCACCCTCGCAGCTGCCGGCACACCCGGCGCCCCCGCCGCTTTGGCTGCGGAGCAGGCCACTAAGGCGACGGCGGCAGCGACCATGGGATCGTCGATTACTTCCGCGGCAGGAGGAGCAGACATTCACGCCTGTGCGACTCCGCTTCCGCTTCCGCCACACGGACCCGGTGTCGTGATTAATGCTTCGACGACGGTTCTGATCAATAACCTGCCAGCGGCTAGGATGGGTGACACCATCTTAGAGGCAGTCGGCCCGCCCAACACGATTGCCATGGGATGCCCAACCGTGATGATCGGATAAATGGCGCCCCGCGGAACGACTCAGCTAGAGCGCGGCGATCACTTCAGCCTCGTCAAGGCTGATGATCACCACTTGATCTACCTGCGGATTGGCATTCGGAGTCGCCGGAATCCCCGGTGCCAAGGTATCTTCATCCCGGACCATCATGGCAAACTTGTTCTTCATCACCTTGAGCCGGACAAAGCTTACCCGA
>DATHPI010000357.1:0-27797 GCA_035484035.1 Chthoniobacterales bacterium | reverse complement strand
AGAAACTTCAGGCCGCCATATTTTACAAACGGAATGTTTCGTCGGGCGAGCTCAACCTCTAGCGCGGCGCTGTGATGGGAGGCACGAAACAGGACCGCCTGGCGCTTCAAGTCGATGCCGGCTTCGCGGTGCTCCAGGATCCTTTCGACCACGTATTGTACCTGTCCGGGCTCATCGGCAGCGCTGATGAATTGGGGTTTTTCCCCAGAGAGCTTCGTCGAGAACAAGCGCTTTGCATAGCCTTCCGAGGTCAGACTGAGAACGGCATTGCTGGCGTTGAGGATCGGCTGGGTGGACCGATAATTTTGCTCCAGTATTACAGTAGTGGCCCGCGGCGAGAACTGCTGCGGGAAATCAACGATGTTGCGGACGGTCGCAGCGCGAAAAGAATAGATCGATTGCGCGTCATCTCCCACCACGGTCAGTCCGCGCCCGTCCGGCTTCATCCGGAGGAGGATCATCCCTTGAAGCGCGTTCGTATCCTGATATTCATCGACCAGGACGTGGTCGAATCTTCCTCCGACTTCCGCCGCTAATCCGGGTTCCTCCATCATATGGTGCCAGTAGAGAAGGAGGTCGTCATAATCGAGCACATTATGAAGTTGCTTTGCCTCGACGTACCCGCGAAACAGCTCTTTCAGTTCATCGGTCCAATCGGCGCACCAGGGAAATGCCGTCTTTAGCGTTCCCGCTAGCTCACAGCAAGCATTGACGGTATGGGAATAGATCGCCAGGCAGGTCTCCTTCTTCGGGAAGCGTGTAGCTTTCTGGGCGAGGCCCAAGTCGTTTCGAAGCAAATTGAGGAGGTCAGCCGAATCGGATCGGTCCAGAACGGTGAAGGTAGGATCCAGCCCAATCGCATGGGAGTGAAGGCGAAGTACCCTGTTCGCGATTCCGTGAAATGTTCCGGACCAATTCAGGTCGTTCATGCGTACACTTGTCCCGAGCGCCCGAGGCATCTTGCGCGTCTCGCCCAGAATACTCACGGCGCGTCGTGTCATCTCTGCTGCTGCACGACGGGTGAAAGTCAGTAGGAGGATACGCTGTGGATCCGTTCCCTCGAGGACGAGGCGAGCAACGCGGTGGGCGAGTGTCTTGGTCTTGCCCGTACCGGCGCCGGCAACGATCAAAAGCGGTCCCGATGACCGGCCATCGTCGATGCCGTATTCGACCGCAGCTCGTTGTCTTTCATTCAGGTCCACTCGGCGAATATGTGCAGATGAACACTTTGATACAAGTGCATTCGGAGGGGGGTTGCCTGTGTCGGTTGCCAGTTGTCAGGGAGTTGGCAGTGTCAGTTGTCGGTTGTCAGCGGGATCACGAGGCGCTAGTCGTTCCAGCTGGCAAACTGATAACTGGCACTGGCAACTCTACCGACACTGGCAACTCTAGAATCGGAATCTCACCGCTCCTTGCTGGCTGCCGTTCGTGATGACCGCTTCGAACAGCTTCGGATCTGCATTTTGGTGTAGCTCTACGATCCGGAAATGATCCAAGTTGGGTTCAGAAGTGATCTTCTGAACGTCTTGCGTCTCGGTATTTTGGACATAGATCACATCTTTTCCAGCGTCCTCAAGCCAGCTTACCAACACGAGGTTACCAAAGGGCCCGGACCGCGTTGGCGGCTTCGTCTGTGCGCCTTTTTCAACCGTTTGAGGAGGTTGAATGGCCGGAGGGACCACCGTCCTTGGATCGGCTTGTGGCCCGATTTGTTCGTTAGGATCCGGGGTGATTATTCTTTGCTGCCCCGCCAGTTGGGTCGAAGTGAAGCCGCTAGGAATGTATGCAGGAGCGGGGCTCGGATCGACGGGCCGAGAGTTGCCCGTATTGACGACAATAACAATCGGGTCCCGGTTGACAGCGGATCTGGAGGTCTCCGGTTGCATAAACGCTGGCGAGCTGTCCGCGTATTGGAAATCGTTATCCGGCCCGTTATCCAAATAGGAGTAATCGTATGGATAGCCGTACCCGTTCCAGTAAAGAGGCCAGATAGGCTGTTGAAAAAAAACACCACGGTTCCCACGAAAGAAACGGCGGTTTTGGTTGAATGCGATGTTGCGTCCGCCACGGAAATTACCACCGCGGAACCCGCCGCGAGGGGCCGCCTGAGAAGTTGCGGATAGCGTCAAAAAGGCGCTCACCACCAAGCCCGAAATCAACAAAGGCACTTTCACACCATTCCTCCGCCCTTCGCTTCAGCGACAATCTTGCTGACCGTCGCCGGTATCTGCAAAATATCCGCAGGCGATCCTGGCTTGTCAACCGTCATCGAGTCTCGCACGACGGTCTTGAATCGACGTTTGACTGGAACCTCGGCGTATTTGCGGACGAAGCCGACCGCTTCAACCAGCCCGGTGACGATCTTAAGGTCGGCTTCTACAAAGCGCCTGTCGAGGCGGACAACTGTCCTGCGGGTGGATGTCGATCCGAGCAGGAGGTGGTCCTCATCCCTGGTGGCGTAATGGTTCTCGACGCGGACGGTGCGGAGCACCCAGGGATCTCCGATCAATTCGTCCAGCTCGGCGCCCAGGCTCGGACGGTGCAGGCCTGTCGCGACCAGCACCCGAATGTCCGTCGCCGGGATCCCGGCCCGCAGCAAGGTTTCGATCAACGGACGAAGGAACAAATGGTTCGGTACCGGGCGCGTGATGTCGCAGATCGCGATCGTCGCGCTGCGTGCTGCGCGCGCCAAATTGTCCAACGAGGTCGAACCAACGGATCCTGAAAGGCTCTTCTAACCGCCGCCACCGGATTTGTCAGCACCGGCATCACGGGTTTGCGCACCACGGTGACCTGAAGATCGCCCGGCAATTCTACGGGCAAACCGCGGCGGCCGTAATTCAGTTCGACTTGCATGAGTTTTCCTCTCGTTCTTTCCTCAAGTCCGCCTCCTGTGGCGAGCGTTTATTCCTCAGGGCTGCTCCTTTCTACCGGTTGGGCGGAGCCATAAACTCGGGACCGACAGGATCATGAATGGTCTTACGAAGAATTTCTTCGACTGCAGTGTAGTCATCGGCGGAGATCTTCCACCCGAACGCTTCCTCGACCTGGTCCAACTGTGCGGCGTTCCGGGCGCCCCAAAGAGCAGTCATGGTTTCTCCTCGATCGAGAATCCATCGGACTGCAAAGGCGAGCACACTCTTTCCGTAATTGGCCTGTGCATGTTTTGCCAGCAGATCCACCGCCGCCAGGTACTGCGAATAACGAGGTTCAAGAAACTTCGGGTCTTGCAGCCGCAAATCATCCCCCTCAAACTTGCGAGCACGACTCATTTTCCCCGACAGGAGACCTCGGCAAATTGCTCCGTAGGAAAGGACGATAAGCTTCTGGTTCAATGCATACGGCAGAACGTCCGCTTCGATTTCCCGCTCGAAAATATTGTAGGGCGGTTGGGTGCTATGGAGCGGCGCAACACGGCGCCAGGTCTCCATTTGTTGCGGCGAAAAATTACTGACTCCAAGCGCCAGTACTTTGCCTTCACGGTGGAGTTCTAACATGGTTTCAGCTGTTTCTTCGATGGGTACCGTTGAATCGGGCCAATGGATTTGGTAGATGTCGATCCGGTCCGTGCGCAACCGGCGGAGGGAATCTTCAATCTCCTTGCGAATTCGGGCCGGAGAGGAATTGCGAAATACTTTCCCGTCCACCCATTCGAGGGCCACTTTGGTGGCCAGCACCGCTTTGTCGCGCCGGCCCCCTTCAGCCAGAGCTTGACCGACGATTTCCTCGGAGTGGCCAAATCCGTAGACGGGTGCAGTGTCGATTAAGTTGATTCCGACATCGACCGCGTGCTGAATTGTTTTGATAGACTCACCGTCATTGCTTCCACCCCACATCGCGCCGCCGATGGCCCAGGTTCCCAAGCCGATTCGGGAGATTGGTTTTGGAATTCCATCGCAGCTGATTGATTCAGTGATCATGTTTAAAGGCAGATAATCTAGAGGGCGTTATAAAGCGAATTGTGAGTGTTCCGACAACCACCAAAGCGTCTCAGAGCGCGTGCGCTGCGCGTGGCGGGCCTGCCCGCGTTTCGGGTGAGTCGAGCGCGTGCAGCTCGGGGCTTCCGTTAATCGAATTAAGACGCGGAATTTCCTGATCGTACTCGTGCTCGTTCGTCGTCCTCGGTCTGCTGGCTGAAGAAAACGACGACGAGGACGAGTACGGTAAAGAAGCGGCGGGATTTTTCCTGATCGTTCTCGTGGTCGTCGTCGTCCTCGGTCTGCCCAGCGGTGAAAGCAATCGAGGACGACAACGAGGACGAGCACGATAAAGAAGCGGCGAATTTTTCCTGATCGTGCTTGTGGTCGTCGTCGTCCTCGGTCTGCCGGGCGAGGAAAGCAATCGAGGACGAGCTTGATATCACGCTGTTGTTTAGTGCAATTCCACAAAATCCTCTTCGCGAAACTCTAATGGCGGTCGCGCGCCACGCTCGACGTTCAATGCCTCGGCGTGACGCAGCTCGACTCGACGGATTTTACCCGAGATAGTCTTTGGAAGATCCGAGAATTCAATGCGTCGAATGCGATTGAAAAGGGGCAAAGCCTTTCGGATATGCTGAAAAATCGACAGCGCGGTCTCGCGCGTAGGCTCGACACCTGACCGGAGAATCACAAATGCCTTCGGCACGGCCGCGCGAATCGGATCGGGCGATGGAACCACCGCACATTCGACGACGTCCGAATGCTCGATGAGGGCGCTTTCAAGCTCAAACGGGCTGATGCGATAGTCTGAAGCCTTGAAGACATCATCGGTCCGGCCAACAAAAGTGAGATAGCCATCGGCGTCGCCCGACATAAGGTCACCGGTCCGATGAACCTTTCCCTCGAGCGGCGATAAGGATCCATCCTCCTGCTGGTAACCGAGCATTAATCCTAACGGCAGGGGGTTGAGCTCGACACAAAGTTCGCCTTCCTCAACCTCTTGATCACGGGCGTTGAGCAAAGCCAACTTAAAGCCAGGTAGCGGTCTACCGAGCGATGCCGTCTTGACGGGCTGCCCTGGAGAGTTGCCGGCCATCGCGCTGCTTTCGGTTTGGCCGTATCCGTCGCGGATCGTCAGATCCCATGCGGCTTTTACCTGGTCGATGACTTCAGGGTTAAGCGGCTCACCGGCGCTCACCAATTCGCGCAGCTTTGTTTTGTATTCCCCGAGCTGTTGGGTGACCAGCATCCGCCACACCGTGGGAGGAGCGCAGAGAGTGGTGACCCCTGCTCGGGTGATAGACTTGAGCAACCCCTTCGCGTTGAAGCGGGACTGATTTGGAACGAATACCGTGGCCTCAGCGTTCCAGGGCGCGAAAAAGCAGCTCCAGGCATGTTTCGCCCAACCGGGAGAGGAAATATTGCAGTGGATGTCGCCCGGCCGCAGGCCGATCCAATACATGGTTGAGAGATGTCCAATCGGGTAGGTGACATGGGTGTGCATCACGAGCTTGGGCTTGGATGTCGTACCTGATGTGAAATAAAGCTGCATCGGATCGGTGGCGAAAGTTTCGCCATCTGGCTCAAATTGCGGAGAAGCCGTGGACCCATCTTCATAAACATGCCAACCAGGCGCCGGTCCACCTACCACAATCCGGGTGCAATGCTTTCCCACGTGATCAAACCTGGATATGCAATCCGCGGCGCACACCACGTGTCGCACGAGCCCTCTTGCAATTCGGTTAGCAAGATCGCTGGCGTTGAGAAGAGGTGTGGTGGGAACGATCACGGCACCCAATTTGATCAAGGCCAAAACGGTATCCCAAAGAGGAAAAACGTTTCCAAGCATGACCATGACTCGATCGCCGCGGACGATACCCAATGCACGATAGTGGTTTGCGGTTTGTGAGGATCGTCTGGATAGCTCCAGGAAAGAGAACTTGGCTTCCGTGCCATCCTCGAAGACAACCCAGAGAGCCGGTTGATCCCGTCTTTCGCCCGCACCAATTTGGTCGAACCAATCCAGAGCCCAATTAAACCGGTCAACCTTGGGCCACTCAAAATCCCGGTAAGCCGTATCGTAGTCCGTGCGATTTGCGAGAAGGAAGTCTCTTGCTGCTCTAAAGGCGTTCGACATGGGGGTTGTAAGAAAGCATTTGTCAGTTGAGCCGTGGGTGGCTGAGGTAAACGTGATCGGCCTCTCGGCTTTGACCTGCAGACGATCTGAGCCGCCAAGATATCAGTCGCCGCGCGGCCGCCGATTGTAACAGCATTGTAACTTTCAATCCACTCACGGGAAGACGATTCTTTCGCCGTCAGAGAAGTTTATGAATCACGAAAGTGTCGATTTTTGTCGGATGGATTTGCATCGAAGAATCGCGTTGGTTCTCAGGAAGGAACCGGCGCTAGTCCGCAACTTTGCCGAGCGACTGCGATCGAAACTGGCGACGGCGAGGTGCGCCGGCTCAGTCAGTGACAGTGAATGGGAATGGTACGTCATCCTCACCCTCTGCTCTCCCCTGCAAGTGATTAGATTGCTGGAGGATTCCAGTGAACGAGCCGTTCGGCTTCGTCAGAATTCTCCATTTGTCTCTCTGCTGTCCACGCCGCTGGAACGGGACCAGGACGCTGAATAGCGCCGGTGTCAGAGTGCGCGGTTGTCGTTGGTCGCGTTGCCGGCTGAGGTAGGGCGAAGCTCCGTCTGAGCCGGGGCTTCTCGCGTGGCCTCGCCTATGAGGTGAACCCCTGTCGGAAGTCAGTCGGCCCAGGCGTGTGACCATTTCAGGGTCGCGCGGGTATGCGAGGCCAAGAGGCAAAGCGGGGACGCTTCGCTTACAAGTCAGTCGGCCAGGCGTGTGGCCATTTCAGGGACGCGCGGGTATGCGAGGATCAAGAGGCAAAGCGGGGACGCTTCGCCTGCTTTAACGCCGTTCACTCCGCAGAGTCAGGCTCCTCCAACTCAACGCGGAGCCTGGTATTAAGGGCTGAAATCGCGACCAAAGATCCTGTCATGAACCCTATGCCGGACAAACCGGTCAGAAGATTTGGGTCTGGATGTATTAAGGCTGTGAGCGCCCAGGTCGCCGCAAAGGCCGCGCAGATCACGGTATTGAACTTAACGATTGTGGTGAGAGTGCTTTTTGCACTCGTGGTATTTTTGTCCGCTGTCTCGTATTCCATAAGGATTTCACCCTTCATTTTCCATCCGAGTTTGGATCAGGTGGCAGGGTGAAATCCTTATCAGCTACCAAGAGCCGAACTTGAAAAAAGGGTTCTGGGAGGAATCCGGGCTAGTTGATTGGCACATGAGTCTGTCAATCAGGAGAGGGCTTGAGCGAGATGCGAATCGTTCCGACTGGCTGGCCGGCCGCTCGAGCCTTCTGTTGCCCCGTATACATACCGAAGCGACTGAAGATCGAACGGCGGCAATTGCGGGGTCTCAGCAATGACATTTTCTTTAGGATTGAACAAATGTCGTGCTGCGATAAACGCGAATATTAGAGTTTCCATATTTCTAGTTTCTGTTTTTCCTGTTTTGTGAGTGCTCGCACAGGCGTGCGCCCAGGCTGCAATCCCAGTGGGCGAATGCCCGTTTTTTGTTCCTGAACCGGGCTATGATTTCCGAGCCGCGCGGAAAGCGGAGATGATTCTCGGAGCCAGTGCGGTGGCAACAAACGCCGCCACAAATGCCAGGTCGCGAATGTCTTTGACGATTTCCATTGGTTCTCTTTTTCTCAATTTCAGTTAATTATTGAGAGCCAGAGAAAGACAAACCCCAGTGGGACATTGCTTTCTTCTTTCTCTCAGCATTCTGGATCGGTTAGCCCTAATCGGACCACTTTCCGGAATGCCCAGAGAAATTTGATTACGCTGTGGAATATGACAGGCCACTAAAGCAAGTCTAACAAATTTATGTTTGCCTTCGAAGAGAAGAGACAATAAACCTGAATAAATGGCTATAATTCAGGTACTTAACATGTTATAGCAGGTTTTTAAAAATGTCCTTCCCTGGAACCACTGTTCGACTACCCAAATATCAACAGGTTGTGGAGACCGTTAAGAGCGAAATTCTTTCCGGCCGATACCAGCCAGGTCAGAAGTTGCCGAGCGAGGCGGCTCTCGTGAAACGATTCGGCGCATCCAGGATCACGGTGGGACGCGCGCTTCGCGAGTTGCGGCAGGCGGGGCTGATTCAAAGCCGGGCAGGATCGGGAAGTTATGTCGGGCCGGCAGCCTCGGTGGATGAGGGATTGTTGTTTGGCTTGCTGATCCCGAATCTCGGGGACACAGAGATTTTCGGCCCTATTTGCCAAGGAATGTCACAAGCGCCGCAGGCGCGGAAGAATGCGCTTCTCTGGGGCAATATCGCGCCCGACCTGGAGACAAAAGATGAGCAGACGTGGCAACTCTGCGAACAATACATCGCCAAAAAGGTCGCCGGGGTCTTCTTTGCTCCCCTGGAGCGCACCGCGGCCAGCGATCAGACCAACCACCTTGTGATTGCGGCCCTCGAGCGGGCCAACATCCCTGTGGTGCTGCTGGATCGCTGCATTTTGCCATACCCGAGACGCAGCAGGCATGACTTGATTGGAATTGATCATCGGCGGGCCGGCTACATGATAACCGAGCACCTTCTCAAACTGGGCTGTCGGCGGATCGCTTTCGTCGGCTACTCCAACTCCGCGGCGACCATTACGGCCCGGATCGGGGGTTATCGCGATGCGCTCTTCATTGCGGGTGTCTCCGTTTCGCTGGATTTGGTTCGGAGCCTCGATAGTGATCAGGTCAGTGAAGTCCAAATGGTCATGGAAAAGCTACGGCCAGAAGCGGTTGTTTGTGCGAACGACCGCACTGCCGGCCAATTCATGCATGGTCTAATCCAGCTAAAATATCGAATTCCGCAAGACGTCAGAATTGTCGGGATTGATGATGTTGAATACGCAAGTCTTCTGCCTGTGCCACTCACGACGGTTCACCAACCGTGCAGGGAGATTGGGGTGGCTGCGGTTGCCGCCATGTTGGAACGGATAGCCGCCCCTGAAATGCCCATTCGAGATATCCTGTTGGACTGCACGTTGGTGGTTCGTGATTCCTGCGGGGCTAATGATCCCCCATCTAGCGTGGGGGATCAAGTAGAGCGAAGTTCCCCGTAGGGTGGTTCTCCCCCGCAATCGTGCTCGTCGTCGTCGTCCTCGGTCTGCTGGTCAGGAAAGCAATCGAGGACGAGGACGACCACGATGACGATAACGGGAAGACGGGCGACACGGGAGTTTCCTGCTCGTGCTCGTCGTCGTCGTCCTCGATCTGCTGGTCAGGAAAGCAATCGACGACGACCACGATGACGATAACGGGAAGACGGGCGGCGCTGGAGTTTCCTGCTCGTGCTCGTCGTCGTCCTCGATTTTGGGATCTTGGTCAGCGAACAAGAAGAAACGGAAAATCGAGCACGATAACGAGCACGAGGACGAGCACGATTGAGGGGGCAGAACCCCACCTTACCGGGCGTAGTTGCCCAGGTAGTGATAAAGCAAATCCTGCCAGGCCGGTTCATGGATCTTGCGTAGAAGGACCCGGTTGATCGACTCGCGCGCGGGATTGCCTTCGCGAAGGGCGAAGGCATAGAGTTGCGGGTCTTCGTTCAAGGTAATTACGGTGAACTGGCCTGCGTATTCGGTGCGGATCACGTAGCGGAGAAAAGGCTCGTCGTAGGCGATCGCCTGGATTCTTCCTTTACTAAGGGCTTTGAATAGTTCCGCGCGCGGAAGAGTGATGTAATCGACATGATTAATCTCCAGATACTCTGCGGTGGAGCTGTTAGCGAAGGTGCCGACGTGAACCTTTCGAAGGTCCTCCAGACCAGTGATACTCGCACCCTGGCTGAGTCGCGCCGTGGTGAGGATCGAAGCCATCGTCGCCGTGAAGGTTGAAACGAGCACCAAGCTGATGAACATCCATATGACAGCAACCACCCGGCCCTTGAAAGTCTGCGGAGAGATGTCGCCGTAGCCGACGGTGGTCATGGTGACAGCCGCCCACCATAGAGCTGCGCCGAATCCTCTCGCGGGCCTGCCGCCGCCCCCGAAATGAGCAGCGTTCGCCCTGCGCTCACAAATCCAGATCAGAGCGGCTACCGCGGCCATAACGGCTAACAAGCCAGTCGCAATCCGAACCACTGCCAGCCACAGGGCCACATCGAAAAAGGCAAAAAGAAATTTAAATTCGCTTGGCAAGTGACTGCTCGGCACCGCGACAGCGATAGTTGAAGAAAAGTAAGCATGGGTGAAATCGCAGACCTCCTCGCGAGCCTCCGTAATAGTCAGGGGGCCGACCGCGAAATCAAGCCATCCTTGGGCCAGCCCATCAAAGTTCCCACTCAGATTGGTCTCGTGAAATTCGAAATCAATCCCCAGGTCATCGGCGATCTCCCGCCATAGTTCCACACTGATACCGGTCCAGGTACCGTCGGGCTGATGAATATTAAACGGAGGGCCGGGGGCCACACCGACGATATATTTATGTTTAGGAACAACCGGAGCGGGAATTGGAGGCGGGAGATTCTTATCAGCCGGCAGAACTCCTCTCGCTGACAAAGCGAGAGCGCAAAAAATCGCGCCGCAGCCCGCAGCAAGCAGGATTCCTTTCATGCCGGTCCGTCGGATCTCGCTATTCCAACGACAACTCGACTTTCTCTTCCGCCCTGGCCGTGAGTTGATTCCCCATGATCAGGCGGGCGCAAGTGTTCCAGTGCAGCAAGGCGTCATCATTTTTGGCCGGCCGGAGCGCTTCCGCCTTTTCGAACCAAGTCATCGCTTCGCGCAGTAGTTCGTACGCATCGTGGCCGGAGCCCGGGTGCCCTTGACTCAATTGAGCTTTCGCCCGGCGCTCACAGATAATGCCGGCATAATAGGCTCGCTCGTACTCGTCGTGGAGATGGGACAGAACTTCCTGGGCCTGCGTCACTCCTACCGCGTAGCCTTTCCCAAAACGGTCGGTCAACGCGAGAAGAAGATTCACTAAGGCCTGCTGATTCTCGGGATCGATGTGCAAGACGTCGTGGCAGATGCTTTCGGCTTCAGCAGGGTCGTTCAACAGTCGATAGCGCAAAGCCTTTTCGAGCGCAGCCGGGATGGCGTCTGTCGAAAGCCGCTTGAGTTCAAACATGGTTTTCTCCTTTAGATTTTTGGGCGGAATAGCTTAAGCAACCTTCCCAATGGATCGTAAAATTCATCCACCACGCGCTCCTTTAAAGGAATAATCGCATTATCGGTGATGGTGATGTTCTCGGGGCAGACTTTCGTGCAGCACTTTGTGATATTGCAATACCCGATTCCGCCGGCTTGTTTCAATTCTGATAGGCGATCCTCCGTATCCAGTGGGTGCATCTCCAAGGCGGCTGCAAAGACCAGAAAGCGCGGTCCGATGAACTCCTCGTGCATATGATGATCTCGCAAAACATGGCAGACATCCTGGCAAAGAAAGCATTCGATGCACTTGCGAAATTCCTGGACCCGATCAATGTCTGTCTGCGCGATGCGCCAGGTGCCGTCGGGAGAGTCGGGCGGGCGAGGCTTGAATTTTTTAATTTTCTCCTTTACGCGAAAATTCCACGAGACGTCGGTGACCAGATCCCGGATGCAGGGGAAAGCCCTCATCGGCTCGATGGTGACCGGCTTGTCGATCGGAATCGCGTCCAGCCGGGTCATGCACATAAGCTTCGGCATGCCATTGATTTCAGCCGAACAGGAACCGCACTTGCCCGCTTTGCAATTCCATCGGCAGGCCAAGTCATTGGCCTGTTTGGCTTGAATGTCGTGAACGGCATCTAGCACGACCATACCTTCCGAAATCTCGGTGCTAAAGTCGGCAAAGTTTCCGCCGTTGGCGTCGCCTCGCCAGATTTTAAAGACGGCCGTTTTCATTCATTTCATTTCATCGATGATTTGCTTTAGATGCGGCGGCATTTCGGGAATCCGCTCCCGACGAACTTGCATCGAGCCGTCTGCCTCTTTGCGGAGAACGATATTCAATTTGCCTTCCGCGCTATCCTTGTTCGGAAAATCATCGCGAAAATGGCCGCCGCGACTCTCTTTCCGTTCGAGTGCCGCGCGAGTGATGGCTTCTGAAACCGTGAGCAGATGCTTCAAATCAATCGCTGTGTGCCAGCCGGGATTGTATTCGCGGTGGCCGTAGACGGCGACACTTTGTGCCCGTTCCCAAAGTTGATGCAATCCGTCGAGGGCCCGAATCATCTCGTCCTCACGGCGAACAATGCCGACCAGATTTTGCATCATTTCCTGGAGGTCGTGCTGAACCTGGTAAGGGCTTTCGGCGTTTCCGGGCATTTTTGCGGCGCGCTCGAAAGGTTCCAGCGCCTGGCGAGCGGCTTCTTCCACTTCGGAGTCATTGATTGGACCGCCTTTGGACTCTTTGCTGAAAACGGCAGCGAATTCACCGGCGCGCTTGCCGAACACCAGAAGATCGGACAACGAGTTCCCGCCCAGACGGTTGGATCCATGCAAACCTGCAGCCACTTCTCCGGCGGCAAAAAGGCCGGGCACATTTGACATCTGGCTTTCGGCGTTCACCCGGACGCCGCCCATGATGTAATGCGTCGTCGGCCCGACTTCCATCGGTTCCTTAGTGATGTCCAGGTTGGCGAGCTGCATAAACTGATGATACATGCTCGGCAACTTTTTCTTAATGTGTTCCGCCGCGTTCGGGATCTTTTCCTTGATCCACGAAATGTCGAGAAATACGCCACCATGCGGAGTGCCGCGACCAGCTTTGACCTCCTCGACGATGCACCGAGCCACGTGATCACGGGTCAAAAGCTCGGGGGGGCGACGGGCGTTTTTGTCACCCTGCGTGTAACGCCATCCTTCTTCGGGATTGTCTGCCGTTTGAGATTTATAGGCTTCAGGAATATCGGCGAACATGAACCGCTCGCCTTCCTTATTGCGTAGTGTTCCTCCCTCTCCGCGGACGCCTTCCGTGACCAGAATTCCCATCACACTGGGCGGCCAGATCATACCGGTCGGATGAAACTGGACAAATTCCATGTCGATCAATTCTGCACCGGCATGATACGCGAGTGACTGTCCGTCGCCGGTGTATTCCCAGGAGTTGCTGGTAATTCGATAGGCTCGGCCAATCCCGCCCGTTGCCAGGATGATAGCTTTCGCTTTGAAGATCTTGAATCGGCCGCGTTCGCGATCGTAGCCAAACGCACCGACGACGCGCTCGCCATCCTTAAGGAGGGTGACCACCGTGTGCTCCATGTGGACTTCGATACCCTGATGAATGCCGTGATCCTGCAGGGTGCGGATCAATTCCAAACCGGTGCGATCGCCCACATGGGCCAGCCGCGGATAGCGGTGACCGCCGAAATTGCGCTGCAGAATTTTGCCGTCTGCCGTACGGTCGAATACTGCGCCCCAGCCCTCAAGTTCCCGAACCCGGTCAGGGGCTTCCTTGGCGTGCAATTCGGCCATTCGCCAGTTGTTCACATACTGGCCACCACGCATCGTGTCGGCAAAATGGACCTTCCAGTTGTCACGATCATCGACGTTGGCCAGCGCAGCAGCCATACCGCCTTCCGCCATCACGGTGTGCGCCTTGCCAAGAAGCGATTTGCAAATCAGTCCAACTCGGACGCCTGCCGCCGAAGCTTCAATGGCAGAACGCAACCCGGCGCCGCCCGCACCAATGACGAGCACATCGTATTCGAGAGTTGCGTAATTGCTCACTAGGTCTGCAGAAGCGTTAAAATACTTTAAATGGTTAGGATTGTTGCTGGAGCCGCTTAACGATCAAACGGTTCCATCATGGCAGATCTACAGGATCTTCCAGTCGTGCCAGAAGCCCATCGAGCAGAGGCGCACATAGAGATCACTGAAGCCGACCCAGAACAAGCTCATCCAGGCGCACAGCATATGGCGGCGGTTCAGACAGCTCACGCAGGCGTAGCCCTTGGCACAAACAGGTGCCTTCGAGACCTCATCCAGAAACCCGCCGATCAGATGGCGAAGCGAGTGACAGCCAAACGTGTAGCTTGCGAGCAGGAAAACGTTGATCGTCAGCACCAATGTCCCAAGGCCAATTCCGAAGTGCTTTGAACCCGAACTGTCGCTGAACCACATCGCCTTCCATGCGTCGTAGGCAAGGACGAGGATGAACAGCAACGCGAGATAAAGGAAGTAGCGGTGAATGTTCTGCATGATCAGGGGAAAAGAGTTTTCGCCCGGATATCCTTTTCGTGGCTCGCCGACGGTGCAGGCGGGCGGGTCGGCCCAAAACGCTTTGTAATAAGCGCCGCGGTAATAATAACAAGTCAGGCGAAAGCCGGCCGGTGCCCAGAGGACCAGAAGCGCGGGCGAGAATAACAGCCATGACGGCCACCAGCCAGGCTTGGCGCCGAAAATTGCATTGGGCGAACTGCCGAAAAATTCGGGTGAATAGAACGGCGAGAGGTAGTCGGCGCCGTTCTGGTTAACCCAATAATGAGTTCCCTGGAAAGCGGCCCAAGTTGAATAAACGATGAAAGTGGAAAGCCCGAGAAACACGAAAAGCGGCTGTGTCCACCACGCATCGCGCCGCATGGTTTCGCCGGCCGCTCGTTGCTTTAATGACACATTCGCGTACGACATATGGACTGCACGAAACTGGGGGGACTCGGGGAAGACTGCTGCCTTACATATCGACGGGACAGTACCTTTTCAAGTGGATTGTCGCGAGTTCAGGAGTTCAGGAGTTCAGCCTGGGAAAAGCGGCTTGAAGTCAAGCTATTATCTTGAGGCTATTTTCCTGACAAACTCGATTCGGCTGCTTCAGATTCTGCAACTCCTGAACTCCTGCAACTCCTGAACTCCTGTTTCCGTCAGCGCCTGTAAGCAATGTGTAGTCCCTTGCCGACCGTCACTGTCGAGGTCACGAATTCCGGTAGATGCTCAAATTCCTTGAGATAGCCCGCGACCTCCTCCGGGTGCGACAGGACATTGTCAGTCAGCAGTAGAACGTCGCGCTCGAGCTTAGGCAGTAAAATGCGTAACTGTTCAGGTGCGCTGATGCGGTCGGCATCAAAGAATACGCAATCAAAGGGCCCAGGCAAAGTCAGGACGATCTCCGTGGCCGAACCCTCGTACACTGTGATCATCTCGCTGAGACCGGCGGTTGCAATGTTCGTCCTGGCCTGCTGCACTTTATGGGCGTCGTGCTCGATCGTCGTCAACCGCTGAGCCTGCGGGATCCTTCGAAGTGCGGATGCTAACCAGAGCGCACTGTAACCGTTTGAGGTCCCGATCTCTAAAACAAGTTTGCGGGCGCTGCTGAGAACGAGAATTTGAATCAATTCCGCGGTGCTCCTCTCGAGATTAAGCATTCGTCGAGAGCGATCCGTTTCTTGTGCGTCGTTTGACTGGCCGAAGGCCTCAATCTTTCTCAGAACGGTGAGGGTTTGTGTATCCAAGAGCATCAGGAATTGTAAGATGATTACTCAAACTCGTCTCACTCGATTGTTGGAAATGCTCCCGCAATCCTCTTGTTATCATTTCCAAATTGTCGTAGTCCAACGCGTTGGGTCTCTCCTGAACTTCGAGATTTGACCTGCTCCCTCATCCTCTCTATTCCCTGTTGCTATGACAATCAAAGACGACGAAATGATCGACCTCGAGACCCCTGCGGGCGCAATGAGAACATACGTTCTGCGACCCGTAGCCGAAGGCCGGTACCCTGGGCTGGTTCTGTTTTCTGAAATATTCCAGGTGACGGGTCCCATCCGCCGAACCGCTTCGATGCTGGCGGGGCACGGATTTGTCGTTGCGGTGCCCGAGGTTTTCCACGAACTCGAGCAACCCGGCACAGTCCTGCCATACGATCAGGCAGGCGCGGATCGAGGCAATGCCGACAAAATCGGCAAGGAGTTGTCCAGTTACGATGATGACGCGCGCGCCGCGCTCAGCTATTTGAAGACGCACCCTCAATGTACCGGCAAGCTTGGCGTCATGGGCTTTTGTATTGGAGGCCATCTGGCCTTTCGTGCGGCGATGAACCCCGGGGTGCTGGCTGCGACCTGCTGTTACCCGACTGACATTCATAAAAGGAGCCTCGGGAAAGGGCTCAACGACAACTCGCTCGATCGAATTTCAGAGATTAGCGGCGAGTTAATGCTCGTTTTTGGCCGGCAGGATCCGCACGTCCCGCGTGAGGGCAGAGCGATTATCTACAACGCACTGGCCGATGCGAATCGGATTTTCAGCTGGCATGAGTTCAACGGCGCCCACGCTTTTATGCGTGATGAGGGCGCACGCTATGATGCAGCCGCCGCCCGTATGGTTTATGGAATGGCGCTCGAACTCTTCAAGCGGAATCTCGGGGAAGGCAATGTCGTAGCAGCTGCGAAACCCGATAGCAACGTCTCGCACTAACCTGAATTCGCCCGGAATGTCATCCTCGGCCCGACATTCGTCCTCCATTGCCCTGCTGGTTGCCGGCGCGTTTTTCATGGAGAACCTGGATGGCACGGTCATCGCCACCGCGATGCCGCAGATGGCGCAATCCTTTCATGTCGGGCCAGTCAGCCTCAACGTCGGGTTGACCGCTTATATGCTGACTCTCGCGGTTTTTATTCCAATGAGCGGATGGGTTGCTGACCGGTTTGGGCCGCGAACGGTTTTTGGGGGCGCAATCGCTGTCTTCAGCATCTCCTCAATTTTTTGCGGATTGAGCGACAGCCTGCCAGAGTTTGTTGTGGCACGCATTGTTCAAGGAATAGCGGGCGCCATGATGGTGCCGGTGGGCAGGCTGGTGGTCTTGCGGAGCACAGAAAAACAACATTTGTTACGGGCCACTTCTTTTATTACCTGGCCTGGTCTGGTGGCACCGGTGCTCGGTCCGCCCGTTGGTGGATTCATTACGACCTACGCGTCGTGGCGCTGGATCTTTTTTCTCAATGTGCCGCTCGGATTGATCGGCATTGTGCTTTCCATTCTTTGGATAGGAAATAGTCGAGTGGATCAGCATCGCCCATTTGACTGGACGGGATTTGTTACGTCGGCCATCGCTTGTTCGACGCTGATGTACGGGTTGGAGTTATTTGAGGAGCAGCCTGCTCCCTGGCTCAGGATAGCGTTCCTGCTCACCCTGAGCCTCTTGACCGGGGTGCTGATGGTCTGGCATTCAAGCAGGCACGCGACTCCGCTGATCAACCTTTCGTCCCTGAGTATTCAGACCTTTGCTGTAACGATGTGGGGCGGTTCTCTCTTTCGCATCGCGATCAGCGTAATTCCCTTCCTTTTGCCGCTGCTTTTTCAGGTCGGTTTCGGCCTGACCGCGTTTCGATCCGGACTTCTGGTTCTTGCCGTCTTTGCCGGCAATCTCGGGATGAAGACTGTTACCACGCCGGTCATTCGCCGCTTCGGATTTCGGAGGGTATTGATCGGTAATGGGTTGCTGACGGCGATCTCCCTGTTCGCCTGCGCCTTACTATCGCCGACGATGCCCACGCCGGTCATCCTTACGATCCTGTTTTTCGGGGGGCTTTGCCGGTCGATGCAGTTTACAAGTCTTAACACGCTCGGCTTCGCCGATGTTCCCTCCAACCAGATGAGCGCAGCGACGACGTTTGCCAGTACGGTCCAGCAAATGACAATGGGTATGGGAGTTGCCGCAGGAGCAATTGCCCTGCGTGTTTCAGCGCTGGTGCGTCACGGATCCGCCAGCCATCCGACCATTCCGGATTTTCACCTCGCATTTGTCTTTATCGGCCTGATCGCATTGATCTCGGTCCTCGATTTTGTCAGACTCGACAAAACCGCCGGAGCGATCGTCAGCGGACATGCGAATTAGGAGTTCAGGAGTTCAGGTCGATGCAAAACAAAAAAGAAGACTCGAAAGTCAAGCTTTGTCTCTCGGTCTTGGGAAGAACCACTTGACGAGGAGAGCATCGCACAGAGGACACGGAGGGGGAGGGGAGGAACCGAGGACAATCGCGAGCCCTCTTGGATTCTGCAACTCCTGAACTCCTGCAACTCCTGAACTCCTGAACTCCTGCCATTACAACCCGATGCTGACATCGAGTTTAACGTAAGGCGCGCTCCTGGCTGAGTCGTCGGGTCCGCCGCGAAAATAGTCATAGCGTCGCTCGATACTCCAGCCGGCCGTCATTTCAAACGAGAGACCTTTTTGGGGATTGTAATTCACTCCGCTTGCGATGCGGTATTCCGAATAAGCCAACAAGGCGTTATTGGTGCGGGGATCATCGGTTGGACCATTGCGGTATCCGCCACCCACCAGATCGGCCGCTACGAAAAATTCCAGTGTCTTATCGGGCGTGTAACTGAAGCGGGGCTGGGGGAATACCGCTCGCAGGTTGTATTGATCGTTGATTTTCCAGTTAAAACCGCAAATTGGAATAACCGGCACTTGTTCGAATGGATCCACGTCGACTCCAAGCACAAGGTGAACGTTGTCCCGAAGCTTGAACCCTGACACCGCCCGAATCGGAACATCAAAGGAATTTTTGGTGATATAATCTCGAGTGTAGTAAACACCTGGCTCGAATTTGAGCACCGGGTAAAAATCGTCGCCTGTCCAATAGGCAAGACTCAATTCTCCCGCCATGCTCGAAATGGAATAAGGATAAATGCTGTTGGATCGAGAGAAAATAAATTGCTCCGAGACAACCCCGAATTGGAAATAGTATTTGTCGGTCAATCGGAAATTCCGAAGGGCTTCGAACTGGTAGTGGTAGACCGCCTGAGGGCCGAAACTTCCGGAATTGTTGATCTTGCTGGGCGCGGTGTAATCTGAACTCACGTCAACCGCCCATAAAGGCGCTTGGTTTTGCTTTTCCGGGGCAGGCACTTCAATGGCACTCTTCTCGTCCGCGAAGGCCGGCCCTCCCGCAACTAGCAAACCGACCAGTAACGCCACCAGTCTCACGCGGGCGCTCCTGCCGGTTGTGGGTGCGGTGGAATTCGATTCATCAGAAAGTTTCGGAAACTGTTCTGATTACCATTCGGAGTGACCGGTACAAAGGCGTTTTGCGAAAATAAAGTTATTCCTGCCGATGCTGAAGATATTTAGGGCACCTGGTTTAAAGGTTCGGAAGAGGCGCGGGAGCAAGGCTATCTGATCGCGTATCACTTCGCTCCTCGCTCAGCGACTGCATTCCCCGGGCAGGGCGTCTTTTCGTTTTTTCCGGGTTCGAGTCCGAATGGTGATCTGGATTGTATCCCCAGGTCTTACTACGGGGACTTCGAGCGTTTCTATCATCAAACAACCGTCAGGGGTTTCGTGGAGGTCGTTGATTTTCTCATAGTCAACCAGCAAATCCTTCCCGATGAGTTCCTGCTCTTCGAGCCGAAAGTCTGCCACGATTCCCCATTTGCCCCTGCTCAGCAGAACAACTTCTTTTATTTGCGCCTTGCGTCTTTCCATACGTCATCCAGCTTTGCAATTCAGCTCAGTTCGTTCACCGTAGGACACGGCTAACAACTGATGCCTTGGATGAAACGGCGGGAAGAGATTTTCCTTAGGAGTCATCCTAGCCGCTTCATAGGAACGAATGTTGACGCACCGCAATGACGGCAAGCTTACCCAAACGTTACAAAATGGTTGACTTCTTCTGCCAGCGTACGGTCCACCGCAGGAATAAAAAGACAGAGAGCATACATGAGTGAGCATTTAACCGAACGATTGAAAGACCAACCTATGCGAGTAACCACCCGCGCCGGCCAAGCCGGCACTGAACACGACCGGGAGGTACCCGAAATCGATCTGCTCAGCCCCTTGAAAATTCGGAGTGTCACATTTCGGAACCGGATCGCCATGTCACCGATGTGCCAGTATTCCGCCCAGGATGGATTTGCCAATGACTGGCATCTGGTCCACCTCGGCAGCCGGGCTGTCGGCGGGGCTGCACTCGTAATGGTCGAGGCGACTGCGGTTACCGCAGACGGGCGCATTACTCCGGGCGACCTTGGAATTTGGAAAGACGACCACATCGAACCACTGACCCGCATCGCCCGGTTTGTCCACACCCAGGGTGCTGTCGCGGGCATCCAACTGGCGCACGCCGGCCGCAAAGCGAGTTGCGAGCTGCCGTGGAAAGGCGGGGAGGGCCTTTTGACGCCCGAGGAGGGCGGCTGGCCGGTTGTCGGCCCGAGTGCTATCCCATTCGCCGAAACGTCGCCGGTGCCCAGGCCATTGGACGAGGCAGAAATTGATGCCATCGTCACGGCCTTCGAGGCGGGAGCCAGGCGCGCGCTGACGGCCGGGTTCAAAGTCATCGAAATCCATGCGGCGCACGGTTATTTGCTGCACGAGTTTCTCTCGCCGATCAGCAATCACCGGAATGATCGCTACGGCGGTAGTCTGGAAAATCGCATGCGCTTCCTATTGCGAGTCGTGGAGCGCCTCCGCGGCTTGATGCCAGAGGAAATGCCGCTGTTTGTGCGGATCTCGGCGAGCGACTGGACAGAGGGCGGTTGGGATCTCGAGCAGTCGGTAGAGCTCGCCATTCGGCTCAAGGGCTTAGGTGTCGACCTCATCGACGTTTCATCGGGTGGAACAGTTCCGTATGCCCGAATTCCGGTCGCGAAAGGCTATCAAGTGCCTTTTGCGCGCAGGATCCGCGAAGGCGCCGATATTCGAACCGGCGCCGTTGGGCTTATCACCGAACCTCATTTCGCCAACGAGATCGTGACCGGAGGCGATGCAAACCTGGTCTTTATCGCCCGCGAAATGTTACGCGAACCTTATTGGGCGTCGAAGGCGCAGCAGGCCCTGGGTGAGGAGCCAGCTTGGCCGATTCAATATGGTTACGCCGTTAAGCGGCGCGCGAAGTAGGAGCGGTCTGGACATCTTCGCGGTATTAACATCCATATAGGGTGAGGCCAGGGAAGTGAGGTGTATCCCGAAACCTGGAATAAGAAAATTCAGTGAAGGAGAAACCGTACAATGAAAAAAGGATCTGATCTGCTGGTAGCGGCACTTGAAAGCGAGGGCGTTGAAAGAATTTACGGAGTACCGGGAGAAGAAAACCTGGATGTGCTGGAGTCACTTCGTGGCTCAAAGATCAAATTCGTCGTTACGCGGCACGAACAGGCGGCGGCCTTCATGGCGGCGACTTACGGGCGGCTGACGGGCAAGCCTGGTGTCTGTCTCAGCACCTTGGGGCCGGGAGCGCTCAACTTTTCGACTGGCGCCGCCTATGCCCTTCTTGGCGCGATGCCCATGATCCTGATCACTGGGCAGAAGGGGATCCTCAGCAGCAAACAGGCCCGGTTCCAAATTGTGGACGTGGTCGCCAGCATGACGCCGTTGACAAAAATGACGCGCCAGATTGTCAGCACCACGACGATACCATCGATCGTCCGAGAAGCTTTTAGAGTTGCCCAGCAGGAACGGCCCGGACCCGTTCATCTTGAGCTCCCCGAGGACATCGCGGGAGAGGAGGGGCCGGACTTGCTACCGGTGCCGCCGCATCCGATCGAGATTCCGGTGGCAAATCCGGCTGCCTTGGACCGTGCGGTGGCAATGATCCTGGAAGCCGAGCGGCCACTGATTATGCTGGGGGCTGCGGCCAGTCGCCCACGGTTGGAAGGTGCGCTATCAGATTTTGTCCGGTCACTGCGTATTCCGTTTTTCAATACCCAAATGGGCAAGGGTGCGGTAGCCGGCGGGTCGAACCTTTACATGGGAACGGCGGCGCTCTCGGAGCGAGATTACGTGCACAAGGCAATCGATAAGGCCGACCTGATACTCTCCATTGGCCATGACACGGTGGAAAAGCCTCCTTTCCTGATGGGTCCCAGGGGACCAAAAGTCATCCACATCGGTTATGTACCAGCGACGGTGGAGGAGGTCTTTACGCCGCATGCCGAAGTGATCGGCGATGTGGGGCCGAGCCTTGCTCTGCTGGCGGCCCGACTACAGGGTAAGCTGAAAAAGGCTTCGGCGCTCTTAGCGCTACGCGAAGAGATTCTCGCCCATCTGGCCGATCGCTGCAGCGAGAGTCGTTTCCCCCTGACACCTCAGCGCATCGTGCACGACGTTCGTCAAGTCATGCCGGAGGATGGCATTGTCTGCCTCGATAATGGGATGTACAAGATCTGGTTTGCTCGTAACTACCGTACCAGGGTGGCGAACACCCTGCTCCTTGACAACGCACTCGCCACCATGGGCGCCGGCTTGCCTTCTGCGATGGCGGCCTCCCTTCTATATCCCAACCGGCGTGTACTGGCCGTTTGCGGCGACGGCGGGTTCATGATGAACTCGCAAGAAATGGAGACGGCGGTCCGTCTCGGATTAAACCTGGTCGTGTTGATCATCCAGGATAACGCCTACGGCATGATCCGCTGGAAGCAGGCCGTCGATGGGTACGCCGATTGGGGGCTGACCTTCGGTGATCCGGATTTCGTCAAATATGCGGAGTCGTATGGTGCGAAGGGCTCGCGCGTGGAGACGGCGGACGGGTTGGTTCCAGCCCTGGAAGCGGCATTCGGCACGGGAGGCGTTCATCTAGTTGCTGTGCCGGTGGACTATTCCGAAAACAAACGAGTGCTGGTGGACGAACTGCGCAGCCGGGTCTAGGCGTGGCGTGCACAACGTTCGGCGTTCGGTCGGAGCAGGGCGCAGTCCTGCTTCTTCAAGAGAGAGCAAACCGAGACCTTGACCTACCAGGATCGCTACGCTCCCACGCCGACACACCCCTACGCCGACCCGCCGACACGCGCCCCCCGACCCGCGCCCCCTCACCCCGGTTGTCCGATAATCCCAAGAAAAAGGATTGTCCCGGTTTTTTCATCTACAATCGCCGTCAGGAAGGGGCGATTAAAGACCAGGTTAAACTCTTCTTTTGGTCGCATCATAGAGCTCGTCATCATTTGGATGCCGGTGACGGCGGCCGCCGTGCTGCCCTCTTCGTCTACCTCCAAGAACGTCTTGTGCAGGACGCCACCAATATACAATCCGTGTGGACCCTCGATCATTCGGGAAAATTGAGCTCGCTCCGGGTCGAACGCGATGCTCAAGCCAAGGCTGCTGAGCGCTTGTCTAAGTTCCTCGCTGTACTCCATCTTAAATTTTGGCAACGCCACCGATCCTTGCATCGGATGAAGGGTATGAGAGAAATCAGACCAGGAAGAATTCTTCAACCCTGCTACGAGTGCGTCCACACCTTTGTCCGGAAGGAAGCAATACATCGCGAAACGATTATCGACATAGGGCAACGCCACCACCGCAAAATCCGGACCTTTCGCATAACGAAAAAGGCCTTTTTGCTGCATCATCGAGACCGTTAAAGTTGAACCGGGCGCAGGGTAAAACGGTTGTTCTTGAGTCGATTCCTTCCGGAAAGGGGTCTGCCATCGAGCGTGGAAATAAACCGCGTTCGCGAGAAACATCGGCGGACTGGGTGGATACTCGAGCAGCCTACTGATCTTTCCCTCCGTGGCATTGCTGACCCAATCGTTAATCCGCGAGATTGTTGTCGAGTCTTTGAAGCGGACGGTTTCGAGTTTCGTTTTGAAGATCGCAGCCAGTTCAGTGGAGAACTTTTCATTCAAGTGAATGGAGTCATCGATCCACGCGGCATTGGCCACTTTCAAAGTGACTCCTGATCCCGGTTTCTCCAGCATTGACTGCAAGTCGGCCAGTTCGTTGAGGGCCGCTTCCCTTGACGAATGCTCGATTCCCAAGACACGGCTCATCGCTTCAGCCGTTTCTCCACTCGCACCCGCGTACGCCATACCTAGAGCGATCTCGATGCTCGCCGGCGAAATCAGGATGTTTTGCGTGCCGGAAGTCTCGAGGTTCTGGATCAGGCTGAAACCGAACGCGTCAAATCGATCGGGAAAGTCACTCATTTCGGCTGCCCGGCCTGAAAAAAGAGCAAAGCCTAACATCAATCCAAGACTCGGGAAACCAAGGCAACGCATATCAGGCGGTTTGACAATCAAAATCCGAGCGCGTTCAAGCGCTGTCCTTCTCTCAGTAAGCGAAGCGTCCTCGCTTTGCCCTTTCAAAGCGTATGCGCGATGCGCGGCAGTGATCCCCGTCCGAGTTGGTCCGCGGACCCTCCCCCTGACACTGACACTGACACCGGCAGGGGCACTGACACTCATCTGCACCGGTCGAACAGGTTGAGATTTAGACTCTCATCGATGTACCGAATGGCCTTGGCACCGCGCACACTGTTGCCGTACTCATCCAGGGGCGGAGCGAATCCCACGATGGCCATTTTACCGGGCACGACAGCAACGATTCCGCCACCAACCCCAGTCTTAGCCGGCAAACCGGTTTCCCAAGACCAAGTCCCGGCCTCGTTGTAAAATCCTGCCGTCAACATGATAGCGAGGACTTTCGAAACATACTTGGCATCAAGACAGCGAATCTTGGTGATGGGATTTACCCCGCCATTGGCCAACGTAGCCCCCATCACGGCAAGTTCCTTGGCCGTCACATTGACTGAGCATTGCTTCGTGTAAACGTCACAGGCTTCTAACGGATCGCAGTACAGCCGGTCATAACTAAACAAAAGTTCGGCAATGCCTCGATTGTGCTGATTGGTGGCCGATTCGGATTGATAGACTTCTTCGTTCAAGGAGAGTTTTTCTCCAGCAAACTGGCCGTAGCATTCCAAAATCTTCTTCCATCGATCATCTGCATTCGCCGCCTTGATCAGACTGACGGATGCTATCGCTCCGGCATTCACTAGAGGGTTAACGGAACGCGTTTTCAGCTCCTCGACTGCCGTAACGGAGTTGAAGGGCAATCCGGTTGGTTCGACGCCGATTTTTTCAACGATCACCTCTTCTCCCTGCTCCTGCATGACGAGGCACATGGTGAAAGGTTTGGAGACAGACTCAATGGCGAACCCGTAGTCCACGTCCCCCGCGGCAAAGATCTGTCCATCGACCGTGGCGATAACCACACCGAATAAATGGGAAGGGACTGAAGCAAGGTAAGGAATGTAGTCGGCGTTCTTGCCACTGTTATCGTCCTGGAACTTACGGTGCGCTTCCTGGACCAGGTTTTGCAGCGTTTCCTTGGACAAAGGCGAATTCGAAACATCTTCCTTGGCCTGGGCACAAACGCCCAAAGCGAGGAGTGCCATGGAGATGAACGCACCCGACAGGCCGAAGCAGTTTTTGGTGAGGTTTAGTCTCATAGAATTTGATCGAAGTTCAAGACATGGCATGAAGATGAAAGGGAATCGAGCTCTAACAATTCATCCTGGCATGCAGGGCGAAGCTCCGGGGTAGGTGAGGCTCCGCCCAAACCGGGGCTTCCCGCGTTGCTCCGCTTCATGGTCGCCTTATGGTCTGTTCCCTCTTCAATCGTGCTCGTTATCGTGTTCATTGCCGATCTTTAAGGTGGCAGGCGAAAAGAGACGGCAAGACGAGCACGAGCAAAGGAAGAGCGAGGGTGATGCTTGGGGGCGAAGCCAAGCGGGAAGCCCCGGTTTGAACGGAGCCTCACCCTATCTGCGCCAGGTATAATAAATATTGTTTTTATATAATACCCTTTGTGTTATGCTCACAATTAGTTTGGGCGGAACGTGGTCCTGTTGAAGCACTGGATTTCTCTGGAGATCGTCAACGAAAGCAACCTTGATCTGCCCTTTATTTTCCTATCAGGAGCGGTCGGCGAGGATTTGCGGTCCAAGCGATGAAAGAAGGCGCCCATGACTACATCATGAAGAACAACTTCACGCGATCGATTCCGGCGATGGAACGTGAGTTGCGAGATGCCAAAGTGCGCCGCGAAGCCGAAGAAGACATGCGTGTTTCCGAATACAAGTATCGGCATCTCTTTGAAAGTTTGCGCGACGCAGCGTTCCTCATCGAGACGGAAACCAGCCGCATTATTGATACCAATCCCCAAGCCGAGGTGCTTTTGGGCCGGCCGCGTGCTGGAATTCTTGGCATGAGAGAAAGCCAACTCTATCCGGAACATAACGAAGGGGCGGCGGCAAACGCTTTGTTATCTTCAGGAGGTCGATTTGAATCCCGGGTTCTTCAGAAAAATGGGGGAATCGTCCCGGTGTACGTATCTGTCTCCAAGCTCGAGTTGTATGACCGCCACTTTTTGCTGGCGCTTTTTCACGATATCACCAGCCGTAAACGGTCGGAAGACAAAATTCGGGAGCAAGCCAACCTCCTTGAATTGGCTCACGATGCCATCTTTGTGCGGAGCCTGGAGGAGAAGATCCAATATTGGAATAGAGGCGCCGAACAGCTTTACGGCTGGAGTGCTACAGAGGCAATCGGTGGCGACTTCGTGGAAATGGCCGATGAAGATCGTATCTTGTTCGCTGCGGCGAAAGAGATCCTTCTGAAAGAAGGGCGCTGGTCGGGGGAGGTGCGCAAGCTCACCAAAGCTGGACGCGAAGTCTTTGTTGTCAGCAGTTGGACACTCTTGCGGGACGCCGAAGGAAATCCGGGTTCCATCCTGGTAATTGACACGGATACCACCGAAAAGAAACAGCTGGAGCTTCAATTCCTGCGCGCCGAGCGGTTCGAATTGATTGGAACAGTCGGCGCCGTTATCGCGCACGATCTCAATAACATCCTTCAGGTGATTATCACCAATCTGGATTTGGCGAACTCCATGTCAGCCATTAATGATCGGTTGCGGAGACATCTCGTTGATGCGAGGCGAGGCGCCGCCCGCGCTACGAGTCTAGCCAGTCGGTTGCTCACCTTCTCGAAGGGCGGGCTTCCGATTAAACAGCATTTGGACATTGCGGCAATTCTTACGCCAGCTGTCCTTCTGGCTCTCGGCGGGTCGAAGCTCAAACCCCTCTTTGACCTCCAGCCAGATCTGTATCCGGTCATTGGTGATCCGGTTGAGCTTACGCAAGTCATCGAGTGCGCTGTGATGAACGCCTGTGGAGCTGCGCCACAGACTGGCAATCTTTTGATCTGCGCTGAGAATATTGATGGGAGAGTCCCGCCGTCGTTTGATCTGCCAGCCGGTCGGTACGTGAGAATCGAGATAGAAGACAATGGTACTGGGATCCCCGAGGGTATCCGGAATAGCAGATTCGAGGATCGTTTTCCGGCAAAACGTCCTGGCCTGGACCTGGGGACTGTCAAATCAATCCTGCAAGAGCATCGCGGCGGCATCACCATCAAATCACTGGCCGACCGCGGAACATCCGTTTCGCTTTTGGTCCCGGCCGCGCCACACTCGCCCGCACCACCGCCTGTCACATTCCCCTCCCTACCGGTCGCAAAAAGCACAGAACGAATCCTGGTAATTGATGACGAAGAGATGATCCTAAGCGTCGTAGCCTCGATGCTCAATTCTCTTGGTTACGAATGCGCCGAGGCGAAAGATGGTTTCGAAGGCTGTAATGAATATGTTCGGGCGAAAGCAGCCGGGAAACCTTTCGCAGCGGTGTTGCTCGATGCGACAATTCCAAACGGGCTCGCCGGCGAAGAAGCGTTGAAGTCTCTTTTGAAAGTGGACCCAGAGGTCCGCGCTATCCTTTGCACAGGCTATGCGGACAGCGATCTCTGCAAGAAAGCCGAGCAAATTGGGTTCAAAGCGGTTTTGGCGAAGCCGTTCAGCATCTCGCAATTTGTCTCTGTTTTTAGAAAGGTCCTCTCTTAGCTTCGATCGCCATAAAATACCTTGTATGAGCGGATATCGTTTCGACGTTCAGATACAGATCGAGGTCAATGGCGGGACTGCTTGCGGTCAGCGCACGAAACGGACAATAAAGTACGTTAAGGACGACGATCCTTTTGCAATCGCGGGCGGACTACCCATGCGACAACCTTGCAGCCCCAAACCAGGCTCCGAAGGGATGCAGGTACACGCGCCCGGAGTCCAGCGAACTCCTAAAGCCTGCTTCTGCAATCGGTTGCC
>DATHPI010000356.1:0-6998 GCA_035484035.1 Chthoniobacterales bacterium | reverse complement strand
ACCAGAGGATACGGGGATCGGTTTTAATGACGCGGCAGCTTCAGGGCGAGAACTGCGCGAATTGAGGAAAGCATCGCACAGAGGTCACGGAGGTCACAGAGGGGAAATCAGAGGAAAAGGGATTGGGATTGGTGACACGGTAGCTTTAAGGCGAGAACTGCGTGAATCGTGGGAGGAAGCATCGCACAGAAGTCACAGCGGTTTTAAGATCTGTCCGCCAAGTTACCTATAGAGAATAGCGAACAGCCTCAAAAAGTGACCACCGTCCGAATCCCGATGACCGCCGCATCGTTGGACCCGTTCTGGGCGCTTGGATTCCAGATATACTGAAAGTCCGGCTGAATTGTCCACCACGGGGCGACCGTGAAGCTATAGGTCGCCTCGAGAACGGTCTCGCTGCTGAAACCTTGGTTGCCCTGCAGAACCTGAGCATTGCTGAAATCACTGCTGATTGACGAATGGGCAACGGCAATTCCCGCCGTGTCTTCCGATCTTCCAGGAACAAATCCTTTGAAACTAAGACCGCCGTCGATGTACCAATCGACGAAATTTACGTTTGGCGGAGCGCCGCCCCCGCGGAGGAACATGGCAATCGTTCGCCCTCCCGACTCAAAGAGCTCCTGGTCAACCACCCCGTAAATCCCGTAGTCAGGAGTGACCCCATGCAAAGAACCGGTTCCGAGCGCGGCTTTCGCCTGCGAGCTCCAGGTATCAAATTCATTGGTATGGACGAAGGAACCGAGTTTATAGGTGCCTTTTAATCCGCGATCGCCCGGGGATTGATTGAGGAGAAATCCGACCTCCGAAAAGATGAGGGCTCCGTCCGTGGTGCTTAGACGGAAATTGACTCCATGGTTATTCTCTTGCTGGCTCTGGGCATTGCCATCGTAAATCCCGGCCTGGATGTAGAATTTGGAAGTGGGCTGGACCGCCAATCTGACACCAGGTACGGCGACCGGATAGACGGGAGGGTTGGGGAGATTGTTAGCCACAAAGGTAAAGGCGCCGAATGTTCCGCTTAAGAAGAGAGAGGCGTGCTCCGCGGTAAAGAATTCTGCATCGGCGGCAAGCACCCCTGCCCGCAAAGAGGCTCGCTGCAGCCAGAAGGATTGTTCAAACCAGAGTTCCTGCAGACGGATGGTGTTGAACCCTGCAATATTGCTGGTGTTACTGATATCTCCGACATACTTGGTGGATAGGCTCTGTCCATAAATCCAGAGGCTGTTGACGTGGATGGAGCCGCCGGTCCACCAGTTGGTCAATCGTTCAAGATCGATATCGAGCCCCATGTTCAGAACCCCGTCAAAGATGGCACCTTGGCTCATGCCGCCGGAAACGTTTCCCATCGCTTCGGTGATCAGCGTGGGTGAAAAGGTAAAGCCGTGATAGAGCAACTGATTACGCCAATCGTTTAAATCGCCCAGCAACTGCGACCGCTCCCAGAGTGTTCCTGGCAAGGTGGTAAGGCCCTCAGGTCCGGTGTGCGGTCCGGCTTCTGCAGGAGGCGCGCCTGGCACCACATAATCTGGTCCAGGAAAAAGGTTGGTTGCAGCCTGATTTTCCCGGGTTCCGGCCAACACCGCGAGGCTCACCACGAGCAATGTTCGTTTCATTTTTTTGAACTGTAAGAATTTGCCGGCCGGAGCGCTCCAGTCCCCGCCGCTAAGGCCATCTCGCGTTTCCCGGCCGATGAACGCCACCGCGTGATCAGCCAAGCGCCTCCGACGTAGACCAGAGCCAAGGGCGGAATAAAAAGACCTTCCCAACTCGGGTAGAGCCCAAGCCAAAGACCAGCCCAATCCGGGATATGCACATTTGGAATCGGATGCACTGAAAGCCAACCAACTGTCTGAAAGAGGCGAACAGTCTGACCAATGAAGCTCACCATGATCGTGACGACCAGGAACCCAGTCAGCACCAAGAGCTTACGGTACGGAAGTTTCATTCCGAATTTGAAAGTCAAAAGCCCGACAACAGCGATCGACAAAAGGGCCGCTCCCCCCCCGATCGCCACCGCCGGGATATTGCCCTCCAGCAACAGTGATTGGAGGAAGAGGGCGGTTTCAAATCCTTCGCGGTAGACGGTCAAAAATCCGACTCCCAGCAGTGCGAAGTGCTCCCAACGGGAAGAGGTTACATTCTGCGCTGCCTTCGATAAGGAGCGCAGTTTGGCATTCCAACCGGTCCAGTAAAACCGGTGAAATACCCAGTTGGTGACAATCAGCAGGATGATCACCGCAAGCACGGAAACGATCGCTTCGAGTTTTTCGCCGAACCGGCTCAATGACTGAATCACCGTCCGCGACAACCAGAAAGTGACGATCGTGACTAACACGGCCAGCCAGGCGCCCAGCCAAATTCCTTTGCGGGTTTGCGCGTGCCCTTGGCCACGTAAACCTGCTAAGAGGGCGGCCAGGATAACAACGGCTTCCAGTCCTTCCCGACCCACGATACTGAAGGCGGTAAATCCAACGGTCGTCGGCGAAACCGCCACCTTGAGCAGTTCCATGCATCGATCCAGGTTCTGGAGCGTGCGGGAGTAAGCGGCTTCCAGTTGGTCCATCGGAGCCCTACTATCCAGCAAGGCCTTGATCCCCAGACTTGCACCGTCTCCCTCGATGAAGCTGCGTTCAGAAGCATAACCCAGAGTGGGATTACGCGGCAGAACTCGGGGTTCAATCTCAGTATCAAAGCCGGTGTAGGCATCCAGGCGGTTGGATTCCGCTTCCTGCCAACGGTCGGATTTTGCCGCTGCTAGCGAATTGCCCAGGGACGTTCGTACCTCCAATGCGGTCTCCTCGATGACGTCGGCGACATCCCCGGTTCGACGAGCGCTGATCTTAAATTCGTTCTCGAGGATTTTAGCAATGGTATCCGCTTGCTCCTGAATTTTCTCTTGGGGTGCAAGGTGTTTCAGCATCGATTGCAGACCGGTGAGCCGATGGTCCAGAAGCGGGCGATACTGCTGGTAAACTTGTGGTCCCTCCTGCTTCCAAACCGGAGCCAACTGGTTGACCAAGGTTTGCGCTTGATCGCTGAATTGGGTCGCTTCTCGATACTCCAGCGGAATGATCATCTCTCCGTTGTGCACACCGTTTTGGTATTCGCGGGGAACCAGTTTGATAAAACGGATGAGCAGACGCTGCATACGCCCGATATCCTTTTCAGTGAGCAGATTGGGTAATGCGGACTCCACTTCGCTCCGCCAGGCTGCGATCGCATCGGCGTTCTGCTTCGGATCGCTATTCTCGATCCATTTCATTGGTCCCGGCAAAGAACCAGGCGACTTCACCTCGCCGATTTGGAGCAAGCTCAATGGAAAATCGGCCAGGGCGCGAATTTCGGCGCTGTAGGCTTCGATTACCTCTTTGGTTGCCATATTTTGCGCCACCTGCTCTTGCAGAAAGTCGAGCAGTTGGCGAACGCGCATCGTTTGCCATTGCAGATATTCCTTGGTCAGCGAGTGACTGACCTCAGGACTTTTGGCCCGCTCGATGTCCGGCGTTTGCAAAAACATTTCACCGGAGACACTCTGAGCGAATTGGGGGAGGGTGATCAGGGTCCGCCACGCCAGGGCTCCTTGAAGATCGCCGGCTTTCTGGCACCTGATCATCTCTAAGGCGGCCACCTGTTCCATCTGGGCACGGGCCTGGCCGATTTGCGCGGCGCTGGATGAACTCTCTCCGTTCATCTCGAGCAGCTTAATCGCCTCTGGAGTATGGACGTAGGGTTTCAACCCTTTTAAGGTTTCAATGACGTCGATCGTCGAAGTCGAAGCGGTCGTTCCAGAGTAGGTATCGAGCAATGCGTCGTCTAATGCTCCGTCGATCCGGTGAAAATCATCCGCTAAATCGGCCCGGCACCAGAGCGGCACAGTGAAAGCGATCGCCGCCATCGCCAGAATTACACGCTTCATTACATGGCGAATCGTTTTCAATGGAAAAAACCCTGGGTTAAAAATCAAGAGCCTCAACCGGATCAAAGTCGGTTCAGATCAAAGTCGGTTTGGGCGGGATTTTGAGATTCAAAACGGCTGCCAGTTGGCGGAGATGCGGATCGAGCTGGTCGGTCAATGTTTTGGCTTGGAGAGCCAATTCTTCGATCTGGGGGATGGACATTTTCCCGCCGCTGCTTTTGTCACGTTGATCGACACGCTGGAGAAAGCCTAAGATGCCGTCGTATTCATACTTCAGTTGTTTGGCCAAGGCGGCGTTCTGACCTTCGATTCGCGGCAAGATCGCGTTACAGACCAGAGCCAGGCTGGACATGATCCCTTGCATATCAAGAACCCTGCTTTCAGCAACATACCGGCCTTGAGACGCGACCGGGTCGTACCTAGAGTTTTTCCAATCATCGAAATAACCATTCAAGGTCGGAGTCATCCAGATCAGCGCACCGACGCATTCATCCATGGTCGGCTGCCAGGCCTTGGCGACCGCCAGCAGCTCATCGAGCTTACGAGCGCATTCATCTGCGGAAGCGGTCAGCACCTCGGCACGTGGGAGGACCTGCACCGGCTTCAGTTTTTCTGCCGCCGCGAGGCCTAGCTTTTTTACCAGATAGGGTTTGGTCCCCCACAGCGCCGGTTCGATCACGTAATGGAAAAGATTGCCGCTCCGGTCGCTGATTATCCTTCCATCGCGCGTCTTCAGAACCATGGGGGAGTAGGGTGAATCAGTCGACGCCTCGGACTTGGCAACACCACCGTCCAGATAAGTGTCAAAAGCTACCATGGCCTTGGTGCCGGCCGTAATTCCTTCGATCGTTTCGTAGCCATGGTTATGGTACACCCGGTAGTCGTCCTGCATCTTAGTGATGAGTTGCAGAAGCTCCGGGCCCTGCCCTATGGCGGCGCGGTCGTAGTCGCCCGCCCACTTATCAATGATCGCCTGGTAAGCATTGGCGTTCGCCACGTAATCGTGCGCAGCGGCGTCCATTCGCTGCAATTTAAACACCAGAAACCCTTTAATTTGGGCCATCGGATCGCCGGTCATCTCGGCTGCAGCCCCGAAATGCGCACCGCCAAAAATCGAAAGCAGACCGACCGTCAACATTTTCAGGTAGAAATTGACTCGATTTTCAGCAGGGCCTCGATGGGGGGAAAATCGAGCGGGAAAAGCTCCACGGTTCATGTGAGAATGATTCTCAATAGCATTGTTCGAGTCAAGGAAAAGCTATGTAATTCTGGTAAGAAACTGTTTGAGAAGCGTATCATCTCGAAAGAAAATCGATGGCAAACCCCCTCCGCTGTCGCACCTTACGACCACTCCGATATTCTTTGTCTCGGGTTTCCATACCCCTTTTCTTCAATGAGTAATCCCAAAATCCTCATCGACCCCCAGCCCCGCACAATGGATCTGATTTTCGATGGGCAGGCCCAAAGTCGATTATCCACGATCGCCGATCTGACAGTCTTCGACGCGGGTCCGATGCCCAGTGAGATGCTTGAAAAAGCATTGCCTGAGGCCGAAATAATTATCGGTCAGACCGATTTGCCGCGAGAGCGCCTGGAACGGGCTTCCAACCTGCGGGCGATCTTCAATGTCGAAGGCAATTTTTTGCCTAACATTGATTACGATTTTTGCTTTTCCCACGGCATTCGGGTCTTGATTGCCAGCCCCGCTTTCGCTGTGGCGGTAGCTGAAATGGCTCTGGCGCTGGGTTTAGATCTGGCGCGAGGGATCAGTCAAAATGACCGCGCCTTCCGGGAAGGCAAGGAGGAGTATGGCTTTCAAAGTAACCGGGATTCTTTCCTTTTTACCGGCTGCAAGGTGGGCATTATCGGCTTCGGTGACCTGGCACGCGCTTTCCGCCCTATGCTGCGACCATTCCGTTGTCCGGTGAAAGTTTACGATCCCTGGCTGCCCGAACGTGAAATTTTGCAGAATGATTGCACTCCAGGCAGTTTAGATGAGGTCCTCTCCTCTTCGGATGCGGTGTTCGTGTTTGCTAGTGTGACCTCGGAAAATCAGGGCTTTTTGGGTGCGCGGGAATTGGCATTGATCCGGCCTGGCGGCCTCTTTGTGCTGATGAGCCGCGCCGCCGTCGTTGATTTCGAGGCGCTGACCGCCGCTGCCCAGTCTGGTCAACTTAAAGTAGCAACCGACGTATTTCCCGAAGAGCCTTTTCCCCGGGCCGACCCGATTCGAGACCTTCCGAATGTAGTGCTTTCCTCGCATCGTTCCGGCGGCATTCAGGAGGCGTTCTATGAAATCGGTCGGATGGTGTTAGCCGATGTGGAACTACTAGTGCGCGGTTTGCCGCCGCTCACCTGTCGAGTCGCCCAGCCGGAAACAGTGAGTCGATTCCGAAGCAAAGCGGTCACGGTATCCTAAATTACAAAGGAATTGCCTTCGCCCCACTTTCTTCCGGTCAATCTGGCGAAAACTGCACGCGATGGAGCCATACAAAAAGCAACTGCTATAAGGAAGTTCGAGGCTCTGGTCTTTTCGGAACGAGTGCAAGTCAAGCGGGAGCCGACGAGTGTCTTTCCTGCACCGCGATCTGCCAACGTTCCAACGCGGATTGCAGCTCAGCCTGTCGCAGCGGCTTGCACAAATAGTCATCCATCCCTGCCGCAAGACACTTTTCGCGTTCTCCCTGCATGGCGTGAGCCGTCAGGGCGATGATGTGGACCGGCGACTTCCACGGGCACGGTGGGCTCAACCGCTTTTCCCGTTGACGAATGGCTTGGGAAGCGTCGTATCCGTCCATCTCGGGCATCTGACAATCCATGAAAATAAGATTGTAAGAAATGCGTTGAAGGGCCTCCAGCACCTCGCGGCCATTGGCTACGGCATCGGCTCGGCAGTGTAATCGACTTAGTTGAGCGAGCACTATTTTTTGGTTGATGAAATTGTCTTCCGCCAGGAGGATGTGCGCCTTCTTGAACTCGGGTTCTAAGGGCTTCGTGACCGCTTGCGGCGCTGTCCACTTGCATCTTCCACGCCCCAACCTGGTTGCGCAGGATCTGACGGTTGGTGTGGTTGTCGTCCACC
>DATHPI010000355.1:0-8440 GCA_035484035.1 Chthoniobacterales bacterium | reverse complement strand
CATTCCTTTCCTAAGATCATTTGCTGCTGCCATAAATAAAAATTGTCAGTGCCGGTTCCGAATCTCTCAGGTTTACTCATTACAGAAGCTTCAATTTCGTCAAATCCTGAGAATCAACAATTCCCACCGGTTCATTATTGTTGTTCACGACGATTAAGTCATCGATGCGGTGTTGATCGAGAATATTCAAGACTTCGACGGCAAGTTTATGGTCTTGGATGGTAATCGGATGACGAACCATGTGTCGTTCGACGGGATCGGAAACCATCTCCGGGTTTTTCTCGAAGGCCCGGACGAAATCGCCATGGGTGAAAATCCCGGCCAATCTTCCGGAAGAATCCGTCACTACTGCGACGCCGGCTCGGTGTTCGTTCATTGAATGGAGCGCCTCCAGGACGCGGGTCTGCGGCGAGACGGCTGCCATCCGTGCCTCGCCGCGCATGATATCGCGCACCCGCTGCAGAAGATAGCGTCCCAGCCGTCCGCCCGGATGGATCTTGAGAAAATCCTCTTCGGCGAAACCGCGCACCTCAAGAAGTACCATCGCTAACGCATCGCCCAACGCCAGAGCGACAGTCGTACTTGAGGTCGGAGCGAGGTTTAGTGGACAGGCCTCCTTTTCGACCGAACAATCGAGGATAATTTCGCTGTGTTTGGCCAGCGTAGACTCCGGATCTCCAGTCATGCAGATCATCCGAACATCAAACCGTTTGAGTGCCGGGAGGATGTTCAATAATTCCGCGGTTTCGCCGCTGTAACTGATCGCAATGACCAGGTCGCCGTCCGCCACGATTCCAAGGTCGCCATGCAAGGCATTAACAGGACTCAGGACAAACGCAGGCGATCCGGTGCTGGTGAGAGTGGCTGCAATTTTTTCACCGATCTGACCGGACTTGCCCACACCGATCACGATTATTTTTCGCCCGGCTTGCACGGTCTCAAGCAATAGCTGAACCGCTCGCTCGAACCGGCCGTCTAATCGATCAGCCAATCGCTCCAACTCGGATATCTCAATCTGTAAAACCCGCCGGCCTTTCTGGATATAGTCCATCGAAAAACAGTAGTACAGTAGTTCAGGAGTGACAGGAGTCCTGCTGGTGTGTGCCAAACCCCTTACCTCGCAACTCCATCAAGACTCTCAAGTTAACGACATCTTCTTTTAGATCCTCTTTCTTAGGGGTTTCGAGAACCTTGGGGATGGCAGTGAATTCTCCCGAGCGCATGATCTCGCAAAACGGCGCCAGTCCGATCTTCCCTTTTCCGATGTGGTCATGGCGGTCCACGCGGGAACCGAGCGCCGTTTTGGAATCATTCAAATGCCAGGCCACCAGACGGTCGCGCCCGATGATTCGATCGAACTTTTGCACCACCTCCCAGAATCCCTTTGCGGTGGCGATATCAAATCCGGCGGCAAACAGGTGCGCGGTATCCAGGCATGTTGCGAGACGTTCCGGGGATTTTGAGCGTTCGATGATGGTCGCGAGCTGCTCAAATGTATGGCCGAGTGAAGTTCCCTGGCCGGCGGTAATTTCGAGCGCGATCCGGCACTTGCTACCTGAGCATGAGGCCAAAACAGCATCCAGGTTAGAGACAATCCGGGTCAAACCGGTTTCCTCGCCATCTCCCATGTGCGCTCCCGGATGGAGCACCAGAAACGGAAGACCGAGCTGATCCGCTCGATGCAGTTCTTCGCTAAGCGCGCGGATCGATTTGTCACGAAAATCCGGGTTGGTTGCCGCGAGATTGATCAGGTAGCTAGCGTGCCCGAAGACTAGCTTGGGTCGATCCGGATGCTGGTGGTAGGCTTTTAAGTCGTCCTCAGCAAACGGTTTAGCGAACCATTGCATATTATTCTTCACAAAGATCTGGATAGCGCTACATCCAATCGAACGACCACGCGCAAGCGCTTTTGACGGTCCGCCGGCGATCGACATGTGCGCTCCGAGCAAAGGGAGTTTATCTTGTCCCGGTTTTCGCATCTACTGTGGTGCTGGCGAAATCAATTGCCAGATCGGCTTCTGAACTGTGCCTACCCCGCGCACGCTGTGCGAACCGTGATCGACATCGCCGGTGAGATCGAACAAGCCTCCTAGAATGAACAGCGAACCGTTAAGAGTCAGGGAATGCGAACCGGAGGCCATTTCCAAAGAGATCATGCGGAACGATACCCGATCCAGCTTGAACTTCAGCTTGGCGTCAAAAGGTTCACGAAATCCGAGAGGCTCAAGACGTGCCAGCAAAGGCGCCACAAATTTTGATCCGCTAACCTTCGCTCCCTGGACATCAATCGTCCCATTCACGGCAAAAATCGCGGGGACACCACCAAAAATTGAAAAATCCCCGGACCCCTCTTGGCAAGGAATCTCCCACCCGCCCGGTTGAAACGTGAACGGATTCCGCGTATCGATGCGGATTCGAAGATTGTCCGTTGTCCTGTTCCTGAGGCGGACTGTTCCTGCGGCGTGAATGGTTGGAGGTTCCGTAAAGCGGAAGGGGTGCAGGATCCTCCCAATCTCCGGATCGATCCAGGCTGCCACCACATCAGGAGGGAGATCAGCTTCAGCATCCTGGATAGTAAGCAGATCCTGACCGAAATCACAGGTGAAGCTGCCGGTTCCGGTGCCTTCATCCCTGATCACGTGGACTTGGTCGCAGCGAACGACCTTGTTCTGAAGTTCGCAATTCGCGGCAGCGGAGTTCAGGAGCGCACCGCGAAATCTTGTTTTGCCAAGCCAGATTTGTCCACTTCCTGAAAGCTTCGCCCATTCTGGAGATGTTCCTGACAAAGTGGCCTGGACGACCGGTGAAGTCTGAAATTCCCAATCCGCCAGCGCGTGTTGAAACCTTGTTGGGCAGAGCGGCATCAGCTCGGTTGGATTTAACGCGGAGTTGATCCGCATTCGAAAGTCGCCGGGTTGATTCAAGACATCTCCTGACAATGTTCCAGAGCGGTGTGTCACTTGCGCGTTCATGACCATCCAGGAATCGCCCGATTTCGAGAACTCGGCGGTCATACTCTGAAACTTGACATTGCGGACCGAAAACCGGTCGAAATTGAGCTTACCTAGAACTTGCAAATGACCGTCGGGCCGACCCATACCGCTTAATTCGATTTCGGGCGGTGCATCGAAAATCCATTCTTTCGCCCATGGAAACCGGGGATTGTTGGCCAGCAGTTTCGCTGGATCCAACCCGCTCCGGACCTGGAAATTTTTTTCACCGGTCGCCAGGTTCCAGTTGCCTGTCGCGAATAATTCTCCGCGCGCGTCGCGCATAAAAAGCTTTTGGAGATCCAATTTCTGGTTTTCCAGGGAGAATTGGCAGCCCAGATTCTGCAGCTCGTAGTTCTCTCGGGAGAGGCTTTCGGCAAACAGATGACCTCCCTCGAGCCGCAGCGAAGCAGGATCAGCCAGATCGATTTGAAAGGTAAAATCAAGCTTTGGCGGATCTCCAGAAAAATGGAGCAGCTCAATCTCTTTGATCAGAAGTCGAATGAAATTCTGTTCCGGCTTTTCATCGGGCCTGGCGCGAGACTCGAAACCGGAAAGAAGCGAGAAAGCCGCGGGATTGACTAACGTGCCCGACGCCTGGAGATGAATCCCGAAAATCACGCCGGAAGCCTGGCGCACTTCGATGCGTCCCGGGAAAAAGTAGATCCGCGACTGAAGTCCCGTCAGGCGTATTCGTCCCGCTCTGGGTCGCTCCGGATCGATAGGGATCGAAATCTTCGCGTCGTGCAAATCAACGGCATTTAATGCCGGCTCTTGCTGGAGCAGATTGGCATAATTGATATCGAGAGAAAGATCACTGATCTGGGCCAGGATCCTCTGGCGGCGGTCATTATCGTAGATCTCAAGGTCCTTCGCCACCAGACCTCGAAAAGGATCTAAGGTTAGGCGCTGAACCCGAATTTCAAGGCCGAAAGCATGAAACTCTTTTGTCAGCAGAGCGCGCCAGTGGCTGCCAAAGCCCTGATGATAATAATAGTAAGCAGCCCACGAAAGCAGGAGGAGGAGCGAGAGAAGAGTCAGCCATTTAAAAAATTGGATTGGGCGGATTGGCATCGAACCAGGGCAAAGATGAGGATACAACTGAAACCGCACCATTGGAAAATCGCACGCTTAAACTGGCGGATGCGCTATTTTTATTTACATTCGGCACGACGATTGCTACGTAAGTAGTTCCGATGATTCAACCGAACTGTCGGGCAAGATTTACCGGGGATGACTTCGATTTCGTCGTTCGTACACTCGCAAAGAGCCCCGGCAATAAGGTGGGTCTGGTCGAGTTGCTGACGGATATTGAGGCCAGAGATCAAATTCTAGACCATGATGCATTGGTCCGTGCGGTGCTTGAAGGGCCAGGGAACTTGACCATTTCGCCGCAGTTTTACTTCTATATTCTGGCTCGGCTGGTCTTAAAACGTTCGGGGATCGACGACCGGACATTGACGGACTATGTCGCTGCCTTACTAGAAAAATTCTCCCAGATGCGACAACTGCGTGCCCCGGTCGAGAGTCTCGAAACATTTTATCTCTCGGACCTTTTGCTGGCACTCAAAACTGCTTCTTCGTACCAGACATTTCTGATCAGAGCTCACATTGGAAATTACGCTTTATTCATCAGCGGCATTTTTTATGAAAATGTGGAAAGCCGAAGTCAGCGAGGCGCTCCCAGTTTTTCTTTTTATGAGGACATGGGCCGGGCTAATTTTCACGCTTTAGCGAGTCATGACGTTGCTCGGAGGTACGAGTTAAGCGGCATTTTCGAGAAGTTAGCGGATCACTTTCACCAGTGCCGTCTAGCCTTGAACTGTCTGACGGACCAGTTTGTTAATATTGGCGACAATCGATTTATGCCGACCTTCGAATGAACAAAACATTTTTTAGTGAAGTCCAGCGGCTTTTTGAACGAACCTATGCCGCGGTCGGAATTAATCTTGAGGAATGCTTAATTGACCGGGCCCGTTGTTCGCAGCTGACCAAACTGGCGGGAGTGTCTGCTCGGGAGTTAAGCGAATTGGCCAGGACTTTTTTGCGGACCTCGGACGACCGTCTTTACGTTGGGATTTATTACTCCGAATGGCTGATCGAACAACTCGAGCGGCATGACCCACGCAGCGGCCTATCGAACAACAATATTGGCTCGCTGATCATGTTCGTGGAAGAAATCAACCACGCGCTGCATGCCGCGCTCCAATTTAAGGCAGGCCTGCGTCGCATCGATAGCGAGGACTTTGCGCGCAATCTGGAATTGCAAGGCATGGTCGACACTTATCTAGTACTGCTGCTTTTTGTGGCTTTTTTCCGCAAAACCCAACGAATCTCGCGAACGGATCGGCGGTGGCTTCGATTTCACATGTTTGAATCGCGGGCCCAAGATGCGTTTCGAGATGAAAATCTGAGAGCCCGGTATCTCGAAACGGGGGAGTTGGCTTCGTCTTATACCCATTACCTGGATACTTTAAACGGTGCACGCCGTCTGGATGAGATCCGAAATTTCCATGCTCTGCCCTACGATGCCAAGAAACGCCACATCCTGGCTCTGATGAACCCGCCGAGACCTAAGTAGGGGGGAGAAGCGGGTCGGGGGGAAGCGGGTCGGCGTTCAGTGGCATACCCCAAAGAGTTTCTACCTAAGAACGTTGCGGGGCATCTGGGTCAATTGTGTCAATACGCCGACACGCCATTACGCCGACACGCCGACACGCTTCCCCCCCCGACCCGCTTCTCCCCTGACCCGCGGATTTTCCCCCCGATGCGGTTTGACGGATCCCTCTAGTTTCACTTACATGGCGATGCGTCATGAAGATCTGGATCAACCGGGCTGGTCAAAATATTGGGACATTTACTTTAGCAGAGGTCCAGCGGGGCTTGAATCAGGGGCAGTTTGTTCCGACGGATCTCGCGTGGCAGGAAGGGATGGAGACCTGGAAACCGCTGGCGGAATTCGCTGGATTGCAGATGCCGGGGCCACAGGTACCTGCTTCACTCCCCCCAAGCGCTCCCTTATCCCCCGATGTCCCACCCCCTTTGACTCAGGACACGTTGGCGAAGGTTGAGGGCGCAGAGGACGGCCCGGCATGGGAACGGCGAAAGGAATTAGGCTTTGTCAAAGCATTGCTCGAGACCTGGAAAGAGGTCCTCTTCAATCCGGCGGTCAGCTTCTCTCGGATGAAGACAACTGGCGGGTATACAACGCCACTGTTGTTCAATCTGACCATGGTGGTCATTTATGCCTTTTTTACAACGATCTATCAACTGCTTCTCAACGGGATGGTTGGCGGTGCGGCAGCGGCAGCGACCCACGACGGGTCAACTTCCATCCAGGGACTTGGCAGTGGGTTACCCCCATTCGTCAATATTGGGGTGATGGTGGTGGTGGTACCACTGCTTGTCGGTATCACCTTCCTTAATGCCTGGATTACGCACCTCTGCCTGGCACTGTTCAAAGGAACCTCCAAAGGCTACGAAGCCACTTATCGGGTAACATGTTATTCCTACAGCACCTGGATTTTCGCTCTGGTGCCGTGCGCTGGCGGAGTTATTTCAAGCATTTGGTGGCTGGTGGCGACAATTATCGGCTTATCGAAAGTGCACAGGACCGAAGGTTGGCGTGCCGCAGTGGCTGTTTTTCTCCCGGTGCTCGTTTGTATGGGAGCCGTCGTGGTCTTTGCCATTGCCATTGCCGGAGTCATTGGGTCACTCCATCATGCAACAAACACTTAGCCGTAAGCTTGGTCTTTACTTCCGGCCGCTCGCTCCGAAAGAAACCGACTTGGAGTTTCTTTTCCTGACGGTCTCTACTGGCCTAGCAGCGAGTTGCTATCTCTACCTGCAGCTTGGAATGCCTTGGCCTGGATGCTGGTTCCGTCGCTTAACCGGGATACCCTGCCCAACTTGCGGCGCAACCCGGTGCGCCATCTCGCTGACGCACGGGGACCTGGTCGGTGCATGGCGGCAGAACCCCCTTATTTTTATTTGTTACGGCGGAACTCTGCTGGTGAATCTCTACGCCGCAGCCGTCTTGCTTTTCCGGTTTCCGCGCCTGCGGTTAGCCAACCTGCCATCCAAGGTCAAACGTGCCTTGGGTGCGCTGGTAATAATCGCTCTGACCGCCAATTGGGCCTATCTCCTCGCCCACCGTTGATGGTCGCGACCCAGATACGGTAAAAGTCGGGCTGACGACGTTTTGTTGGGCACAAAATAATTCTATTCCTTGGATTCCGAAACGCTGCATGGATCCCAGTGCGAGATCGGCGCGATTACAATCTCGGCTGAGGTGTCCAAGGACGACACGCTGAAGTCGATCTCCCGCGATCGAGGCCACCAATTTTGCAGCGGCGTCGTTAGAGAGATGGCCGTGTCTAGACAATATCCGCTGTTTAACGGACCAGGGCCGTTTGGTGTCTTCCTGCAACATCCGCTCGTCGTGGTTGGTTTCAATCATCAGGGTGTCCACTAACCGGACCCGCTCCAGCGCAAGGTTCGGCGCGTAACCGAGGTCGGTCAAAAACCCAATTGAGCCTTCATCTGTGGTGAAGACAAAAGCGGTCGGGTCAACGGCGTCATGCGGCACGTAGAAACTTTGGATCTGGATATTCTGGATGGAGAAAACGGCACCCGTGGCGAACAGATTCCATCTGGGAAAATCAGCAAGCGACCCTCGTCGTAACGTTTCCGCGGTGAGGGGATTCGCGTAGATCGGAACGCAGAAGCGGCGGCAAAAAATTTCCAGGCCGGCGACGTGATCACTATGTTCGTGCGTGATCAGGATCCCGTCCAAGCTTTCGGGGCGCACTCCAACCGCTTCAAGCCGTCGCGCGATCTGGCGAGCACTGAAACCGGCGTCCACAAGAAGCCTGCACTGGTCTGTAGAGATTAGCGAACAATTGCCTGCACTGCCGCTTCCGAGGACCGTCAAACTAAACACCCGGCTAGTAAAGCGCACTCCAGGACGGATGCCAATCAGATAAGGAAGGCCGCGCGCCAGGCTCCCAGCGGAATTTCGCCAGACATTTCAAAGCGTTGCTGAAGCAGTATGAGCCATAAGCTGACTGAGGAAGAAAAAGAAAAGCAGAGGCGGGCCGATCTTGACCAGCGGGCGCTGGCGATCTGGGAAAAGGCGCTGGGCCCGGAGCACCACGGGCTGTCGACATCTCTCGAAAACTAAGCTGTTCTGCTACGAGATATTGGCCGTCCGGAAGAAGCTGAAGCGCTGGAAGCTCGTGCGAAAGCGATTCGGGCGAGCAGCGATAGAGTCTGGGTAAAGAATTACTGAGCATCGCGGGTTACGTTTTCACGAACTCGCAAGAAACCCGAATTGACACGGTGACTCTAACAAACTGGTAAAGGCAGAAAGAAAGCGATTCAAGGTCCTAATGAATAACTCTGAAAGGGTCGACACCATCGACATCAACGTGGCGGCCTGGCGATCCTGT
>DATHPI010000354.1:0-20776 GCA_035484035.1 Chthoniobacterales bacterium | reverse complement strand
GCGACTGTTGTGGTGGTTATCGAACGCTCGGATATTTTGATAACGAACTAGGGTGCCTCTGTTTAAGTTGCATCGACCATTTGATGGTTGCAGACATTGAACTGAATCACGGCGGTTACGCTTTGTGCCGGCCGAGAATTGGATCTCCCGCGACCGAAATACGAAGACAGTGTAAGTAGCTTCGGGCATGGCTCTGGAAGGTCGCTCGACAGTGCGGAAAGCCAATGGAGGCATAGGCGTCCAGCCCGTGTTCTGTTCGCGCCTCGCTCTGCTGGCGAGGAAAGCAATCGACGGTTCCGCCGCTCTTCGGGGATGTGTACGAAGACCAGATAGTTGAAACCCTTCCCAAATTCTTGGCATCCGGCGCGTCGAAACTTTATCGCCCGTACTTTATTTTATACTACTGGTTGAGTTCGGGCGACTTGCAATTTAAGATTCTTATTCGTGAAGCTGTCCAAGAGGGGTGAATATGCCCTGCGTGCCTTAATTGACTTTGGTGTGGCCCAGGCAATCGGGCGTCCAATGCTCCAAGTGAGCGAACTGGCCGCCAAGGAAGACCTGCCGGTCAAGTTTCTGGAACAGATCTTAATGCAACTCAAGGCGGCAGGTTACCTTGAGAGCCGTCGCGGCAAGCACGGAGGTTACCTCTTGGCTCGTCCACCCGAAAACATTTCCATCGGTCAAGTGGCACGCCTGATCGATGGCCCGCTTGCGCCGATTGCCTGCGTCAGCCAAACCGCTTACGAGCGATGCACTTGTCCAGACGAAGAACATTGCGGTCTGCGCATGCTCATGCTGGACGTCCGAAATGCTATCTCCAACATTCTTGACCGATACACCTTAGCCGATGTCGTTGAGATAACGATGCGTAAATTGCGCAAAGACAAGGTGTCGCACCCCTTTGTGCTTGATCCGTTGCTGACCCGAGTGGTTTCACATCCGAAAGCGCGGAAGAGATTGAAGAAGGTTAACGGCCAAACCGCCGCCTGAGCTCGTTGCTCGAGCTCGTCTTTCGTCCGTTCGTCTCGATTTCTTCGGCACCAACAGACAGAGAACGACCATGACCACGACGACGAGAACGGGAAAAAACGCGGGAGTTCCTAATCGTCCTCGTGGTCGTCGTCGCCCTCGCTCTGCCGGCCAGGAAAGCAATCGACCACAACCACGACGACGAAGGACGATAACGGTAAGACGCGAGAGTTCCTAATCGTCCTCGTGGTCGTCGTCCTCGCTCTGCCGCCGAGGAAAGCAATCGACCACGACCACGACGACGAGGAAACCCCGGTTCGGATGGAGCGTCACCCTGCCCTCCCCCACGGCGGTCGTGCAAAAATCGCTTTACTCGACTGGGCAAGTGTGTTTTAAAACCCTACCTCATTACTAGTATTTACTCCTACCCCACGCCATGGATTCCCTCATTTTCCGATACATTTTAGGCGCGACTCTGTTTCTAACCCAAGCCGCTGCACTGGCGGATTCAACCACCTTGCTCAATGTCTCGTACGACCCGACCCGGGAATTGTATCAAGCGTTCAATCAAGCTTTCGCCAAAGATTACAAGGCCAAGACCGGGAAAGATCTCGTTATCCAACAGTCGAATGGCGGATCGGGGAAACAAGCGCGCGCGGTGATAGATGGGCTTGCTGCAGATGTGGTAACCCTTGCCTTGGCCGCTGATATCGATGCGCTGCATACCCACGGCGATCTCGTCCCAGAGGACTGGCAAAAGCGTCTGCCGAACAACAGCTGCCCGTACACTTCCACGATCAATTTTTTGGTTCGCAAGGGCAATCCGAAAGGGATCAAGGATTGGGATGACCTGATTAAACCCGGAGTGCAGGTGATCACTCCGAATCCCAAAACCTCGGGCGGAGCTCGCTGGAATTTTCTGGCGGCCTGGGGTTATGCGCAGCGCAAATATGGTCCCGACAAGGCGAAGGAGTTTGTCACTAAGCTCTACAAAAATGTACCCGTCCTGGATTCTGGGGCTCGCGGTGCGACCAACACGTTTGTCGAACGCGGTCTAGGTGATGTTCTCATCGCGTGGGAAAACGATGCACTCCTGAGTCTGAAAGAGTTTGGGGCCGATAAGTTCGAAATCATTTACCCGAGCGTCAGCGTTCAGGCGGAACCGCCGGTCAGCATTGTGGACAAGGTGGTCGATCGAAGGGGAACCCGCGCTGTAGCTACGGCCTACCTCGAATATCTTTATTCGACGGAAGGACAGGAAATCGCTGCCAAAAATTTCTATCGCCCTCGGTTGCCGGAAGTCGCCGAGAAATACAGCAAACAATTCCCGAAGATCGAATTGTTTACAGTGGACGATCTCTTCGGCGGCTGGAGTAAAGCGCAAAAGACCTATTTCGACGACAACGGGGTTTTCGATCAGATTTACCAGCCGTAAAAAAACTCAGGCGCGGAGGGGCTCCCGATCGGGTGATCGGGAGTCCGATTTTTGAAAGCAAAACAGACCGTAACAGTGACCACACACGCGGGCGCCCTCTCATCGGTCCAACTTTGGTGGAAGAGGCGAATCTTACCCGGTTTCGGGGTAACTCTCGGCTTCACCCTGCTCTACTTGTCGTTAATCGTACTCATCCCCCTTTCCGCCGCTTTTCTGAAGGCATCGGGATTGGGATGGGAGGCTTTTTTTCGGGCTGTCTCAACTCCTCGAGTGATCGCCTCTTTTGAAGTCAGTTTTGGCATTTCACTGCTGGCCGCGGGCATCAACGTGCTGTTCGGCGCAATCGTTGCCTGGGTCCTGGTGCGCTATCGTTTCCCAGGAAAAAAGGCTCTGGATTCGTTGGTCGATCTCCCTTTCGCATTGCCGACCGCAGTGGCCGGGATTTCCCTCGCCACCATCTACGGTCCCAACGGCTGGTTGGGTTATCCCATTTTGGCTTGGACGGGAATTAAGATCGCTTATACCCAACTCGGTATCCTGGTGGCCTTGATTTTTGTGGGGCTGCCGTTTGTCGTCCGAACCGTTCAACCGGTGCTGGAGGACCTTGATCTCGAATACGAAGAAGCGGCTGCCAGTCTGGGTGCCTCCAGGCTGCAAACCATCTTACGCGTCGTTGGCCCCGAATTATTTCCGCCGCTGGTCACTGGGTTTGCTTTATCATTTGCCAGGGCCGTTGGGGAATACGGTTCTGTCGTTTTCATTGCTGGTAACATGCCGATGAAGACGGAAATCGTTCCGCTCCTTATCATTACAAAGCTCGAACAGTACGACTATCGGGGCGCCACGGCCATCGCCGTAGTGATGTTAATTATTTCCTTTCTCCTCCTGCTGGCCATTAACGCGCTCCAGCGCTGGTCTAACACAGGTCGAATTCGCTAATGATTGCTGAACGGGCAAGGCCTCCTAAGAATAGATCCGCGGTCCGCGAACCCGCGAGGGTTCGCCTCGCGTTAGTGGCCGTCGCCGTCTTATTTCTCGGGATTTTCGTGTTCGTTCCTTTGTGCGCTGTGTTTGCTGAGGCTTTGAAGAAGGGTCTCGGCGTCTACTTGGCCTCGTTCAACGACTCGGCAGCCATCGCGGCGATCCAACTCACTCTTTTGGTAGCCGCCATCGCGGTTCCTGCCAATCTGGTATTTGGGCTTGCTGCCGCCTGGGCAATCGCCAAATTCGAATTTTCTGGCAAAAGTTTGCTGGTCACCCTCATTGACCTCCCATTTGCCGTGTCGCCGGTGGTCTCGGGTCTCATTTACGTGCTGATTTTCGGCGCCCAAGGCTGGCTCGGTCCATTTTTACAAGCGCACGACATCAAGATCATCTTTGCGGTTCCCGGGATCGTCCTGGCCACCATCTTTGTCACTTTCCCCTTCATTGCCCGCGAGCTGATTCCAGTGATGCAGGCGCAAGGCAGTGAGGAAGAGCAAGTGGCGCTGTCGCTTGGTGCCAGCGGCTGGCAGACCTTTTGGCGGGTCACACTGCCAAATGTGCGGTGGGCTCTGATTTACGGAGTGATCTTGTGCAACGCCCGCGCCATGGGTGAATTTGGGGCCGTCTCTGTGGTCTCCGGCCATATCCGGGGGTTGACGAATACCATACCATTGCAGGTGGAAATACTGTACAATGAATATAATTTCGTTGCGGCTTTTGCCATGGCATCGTTACTTGCGGTGCTGGCCTTGGTGACTCTCTTAATCAAGAGTCTGGTCGAATGGCACGCATCCTCTCAATCGGCGGTGAAAGAGCAGATTTAACATGAAAATAGAGGCGAAACATCTCATCAGAACCTTCGGAACTTACGTTGCGCTGGATAATGTCTCGCTGAAAATCGAAGAGGGCGAACTGGTGGCTTTATTGGGACCCTCAGGCTCGGGCAAAACGACCTTGTTAAGGATCTTCGCCGGTTTGGATTTTCCCGACTCGGGCAGTGTCCTCTTCGACGATCAGGACGCCACGCGCCTCAGAATTCAAACCAGGCGGGTCGGTTTCGTCTTTCAGAATTACGCCTTGTTTCGCCACATGACGATTTACAAAAATATCGCCTTCGGTCTGGAGGTTGCCCGGGGCAAGGACCGCTTGAAGCCGTCGCTGATTCGGGAACGAGTTTTTGAGCTTTTGCGCCTGGTTCAACTTGCTGGATTCGAAAATCGCTTGCCAGCGCAATTGTCGGGCGGGCAACGGCAACGGGTAGCCTTGGCACGCGCGCTTGCCATCGAACCGCGAGTTCTCCTGCTGGACGAACCATTTGGCGCTTTGGATGCGATGGTCCGCAAAGAACTCCGCAGTTGGGTCAAACAACTCCAACGCCAGCTCAAGATTACCACCCTCTTTGTCACTCACGATCAGGATGAAGCGATTGAGATAGCCGATCGCATTGTGGTCATGAATGCGGGGCGCATCGAACAGATCGGGACGCCCAATGAGGTCTGTGAAGAACCCGCAACTCCATTTGTCTGGGAATTTCTGCAAGGACAAGTGACCAATCAGGTGTTCAGAAGTTCCAGGAGTTCAGGAGTTGCAGAATTTCGTGCGGGGTGATATTCGGATGCCAATTCTGGCGAAGTTCTTGACTTTAGAGGCAATTTTCCGATGCCGCCTACTCCTGAACTCCTGAACTCCTTCCCCTCAATATTTGAGGATCTTCGCCAGAAACTGCCGGGTAATCTCTGAGCGCGGATCATCAAGCAACTGTTTGGGTGGGCCGCACTCGACGATTTGGCCGCCGCTCAGCAGCGCGATCTGGTCGGCAACGCGGTGCGCGAATCCCATTTGATGGGTCACCAGAACCAGATCTCGTCCTTCCTTCCGCAATTCTTCGATCACTTCTAACACTTCGGCAGTCATTTCAGGGTCAAGAGCAGAGGTTGGTTCATCGAACAGCAGCAGCTTGGGTTTGATGGATATCGCGCGGGCGATTGCCACCCGTTGTCTTTGCCCGCCGGACAACTGGGCCGGCGGCTTATGACCATGTTCGGAAAGCCCGAAACGCTCGAGGATGACCTCTGCGACCTGGTGAGCTTCGACTGGACTGCATTGATGCACTTTTTCCAGAGGCAGCGTGATGTTCTGCAAAGCGGTCAAATGAGGGAACAGATTGAAGGCCTGGAACACGGTGCCAACCGTTCGCCGGTGGGCCATCAATTCCTTTTCCCGGTAGATGATTTCGCGATCATTTAAGAAAAGGGTGCCACTATCCGGGATCTCCAGGCCGGCAATGATGCGCAGAAGCGTCGACTTTCCGCCGCCGGACGGACCAATCAAGGCGAGGGTGTGAACCTGATCCAGGTCGAGATTGATATTCTGCAGGACGATCTGGCTACCGAAAGATTTGGACAAATTCGTCGCTTTAAGTCTCATATCGGGTCCGCTTCTCGAGCCATTGAGTCCAAAGCGTGATCGGCAAGGTCAGGATCAGATACCCGAAGGCCAAAGGTATATAACACTCAAAATTGCTGTAGGTTAAGGCCGATACCTGTTGTGCGTTCCAGGTAAACTCCTCAATCGAGATTACGGAGAGCAGCGAAGAATCCTTGATGAGATTAGCAAACATCCCGGCCAAGGCCGGCAAGATCAGCCGGATCGCCTGCGGAAATATCACGTACCGATAAGTTTGGATTCTGGTGAGGCCAATCGCTCGCGCTGAGTCGAGTTGGGAAGCGCCTACGCTCTCAATGCCGCCCCGGATGATTTCGCTGATGAACGCCCCGGAAAACATCGACAAAGTCAGCAAACCAACCGTAAACCGATCCTGAAAATGAAATGCATCCGCGATCACATAGAAGGCAAAAGTGATCTGCACCAGCAACGGAGTTCCCCGAACAAGTTCTACATAAAGCCGGCTGACTGCCCGTAAAACGAGAAAACCTGATCTTCTGGCCAAGGCGGCGATTAACCCAATGAAGGTACTCAGAACCAACGCCAGCACCGAAATCTTCACTGTATTCAACCACCCGCGCCAGAAAAAATTACGGTACCCACCGACCGTATCCCAATTCCAGTTATAGCGGAGCTGGCTAAATGAGAAGTAGCAAAGGAGCGCCAGCAGGAAAAAAGCCAAGATCCAGTTGAGCAATTGGAGCTGCCAGGCGATTGGTTTGTTGCGGTCGTCCGGCGAAATCCAGAACCAGCTTCGTAGGGTGGGTGTCCTCACTGGTCAGGCGACGGTGCTGTTAATCTTATGCAGGCAATCCAAGAGATAAGGGACGAGCTGCTTTTTTCGTGAGACGACATTGTTAAGCTCAAAAAGATTCGCTGCCAGTCTGGGGTAAGTGATTGTCTCCATGAACTCAGGCGGCGCGGAAATCAGCAGAAGCGAGTTCTGGGTGTTGACATCGGTCACCAGCAGGGTGGCGAAAAAGTTCCCCTCTTTTGAGCGATATGCTTCTAACGCCTCGAGGAGGATTTCCTGCTTCTTGTAGAAATGGGAGAAGCCCAATTCTTCGATTTGCGAAACACTGAACGTATAGCCGTCTTCGGAGTAATCTTTGCAATCCGCTAGAATAACTTCGTTAGGGCCTAAGGTCAGCAGTGGTGAACCTACGGCAAAGATATTCTCGGCCAGCTTGGCCGGTTCAATACCAGCGATTGCACTCAGATTCTCAAGGACCTTTGCGTCGATCGGAGTTGCCGTCGGCGAGGAAAGATTCAGGGTGTCCGAGATCAGGCCGGCCATCAGTAAACCGGCAATCGGGCGTTCGATTTCGATACCATGTTGATTGTACGACAAGGCGACCAGGGTACTGGTGGAGCCTACCGGATTATTCCAAAACAAGATCGGGATATCGGTGTTGAAGCTGGCCAATCGGTGATGGTCAAGTACTTCAATGATCTGCAGCTCGTCTGCGCCTTTGACCGCCTGCGAGAGTTCGTTATGGTCCACAAGGATCAATTGCCGGGGGATTGGTTTAATAAAATCGCTTTTGGTCAGAATCCCCACCAGACGTTTGTCGCTCTCCAGAATTGGGAAAACATATTCCGACGAAGCCGCCACGACATGGCGGGCGGATCGCAAGGACGTTTCGGGCGACAAACTCGTAAATTGCGGTTCGATCATCGAATCGATCTTTGCTGCCCCGCGCGCCAACAAAACCGTGGTCGCCGTATCATGTTTGCTCGACAAGAGCCGGACTTCCGCATCCTTGGCCGCCGAACGCACCTTCGCCGACAGCCCCATTTCGCCGGTGATGACGACGGCGAGAACTTTGTTCGTGATGGCCTCCAGTTGAATTTCTTCCCGGTCCCCCACAAAAACGATCGTTTCTGCAGCACGATATCTCCGGAGTCTCTCGCCGAAGGACGCCAAGCTCATCGCCGCCACCATCAGCACGACTTTCTGCTGGCTATCTTTGGTTTCTCCCACGAGAAACTCGCCATCGAAAGAACGCGCCATATCCGAAAGCGAGGCGAAGATTTCGCGCGAAGCCGGCGCGTCCGCGTGCCGCGGAAATAAGTACTGGCTGACCTTCCAGCCGGAGAGCAACCCGAGACAGCGATCGTCCGCATCAACGACCGGCAAACCGCGCATCCGCTTTTCTTCAATCGAATTCATCGCATGATAGATCGAAGAATCGTGGGCCACGGAAATAATCTGCGTCTCCATGACGTCGGCGACCCTGGGCGCGACATCGCTCATGAATTCAGGCGCCGGGACGCCGAATTTATGGAGGACAAGGTCAATTCGCTCATTCGTGTTTCCGGCTCTCGCCGCCACAATATTCTCAACTCCCAGTCTTCGCTTCAGCTCTGCGTAAGCGATTGCCGAACAGATCGAATCCATGTCGGGATTTCGGTGACCGATAACTATAGTTTGCATTTGCTCTGCCTGGTTAATTGATCTCGACGCACACCCGCAATTGGGACCTGAAACCAGTCACGGGTTCAATACAAATTCCGCCCCTCCTGCAAACGGCGTCTCGGCCGGAAGCCATCCACTCACCCGCGGCAATCATCGATTGCCCCTGGAAGCAACCGCTCAACGGTACGAACGGAACACAGGCAGGAAGACGTTCCCACTTTTGCGCCGCAGCGTCGTCACTTCCAGGTGCACGGATAGCTTCCGGGATGGCTCTGGGAGACGACTCAACAGTCCGGAGAGCCAATAGTGCATAGGCTGTGTTCTGTTCGCACAGCGGCTAGAAATGCGGCCATTCCTATAGAAAACATGGCGGCACCGCGAATTGGTGCTTTTTAGAAAATTTGACCGACCGGTTAATTGGCATAAATTATTATTTGAATTCGCCCGCAGCTTAGGGAATTATTGTCTTGTATATTTTTACGGATTGTTCTGGGGGGAACAGCAGCCCTTCGTATCCAGCGGATGCGGGGGGCTGTACTTTTTTGGAGAGATGCACCGCAGATCCTACTTAGTACCCTTAGTTTTCTTGCTGGTCGTTCTGATTATCGCATACACCGGCAAACTGATCGTCGACCAGATGACATCCTGGCCGGCGCGAGCAGTTGATTCCGTCTCGAATCAAGCTTCAATTGATGCTCGCAAAATCAAGAATGCCTTCGTCGATCTTTTTCAATTGGAGCCGAGAATTTCCGTCAATGAAACTGCGGTATTCGATCAAACGAAAACCGCGCTCGAGCTGGTGGTGGTAAATCGGGACACCGACATCACCCGTGACACTTCCCAGACCTGGTTTGGCAGCACTAAAAATATCCGGATCCACGCCACCTATCGCGTGAAAGCCGGATTTGACTTATCCCACAAACTCGAAGTCAATCTCGCCGGCCAGGAAGTCAACATCAAGATCCCCAAGGCTTCGATTCTCAGTGTCGAACCTCTCACAGTGAAGGTCGATGAACTTAGAAACGGTCTTTGGAACAAGATTCAGCCTGAGGATATTGATCGTGAGTTAAAGGAGATGCCTGAGATGGCTCGAGCGAAGGCCGCTTCGCTTCCAGATGAAGCGGAACAAACATTCGAGCGCCTATTATCGGAAAGACTGGGTGACCTTCATGTCCACGTTCAGATTCAGGCAGATGCCAAGCCTGGAAGTTAACTTGTTAAAAATGGCAATCGTAAGCACCCATGGGTAACATACCGATCGTCGCGATCGTCGGCCGCCCCAACGTAGGTAAATCCGCGCTCTTCAACTGCCTGGTCCAAAAACGTATTGCCATCGTCCACGATCAACCGGGCGTGACGCGCGACCGCCTTGCGGCTGATTGCCTTCTTGGCTCTCGTCCGTTTACCGTCGTGGATACGGGGGGAATTGAGAGTTTCATCGACACTGCTTTTGATGCACAAATTCGCTCGGAGGCCGACTTGGCGATGGAAATGGCCGACGTCATTATCCTCGTGGGGGATGCTAAAGATGGCGTCACACCTGTGGACCGATTTCTGGCCAAGGAACTTCGCTCTGCACAAAAGCCGGTCATCCTGGCCGTCAACAAGATTGACCACGCGAAGCACGAATTAGGCGATACTGAATTTAGCGAACTTGGATTTTCGCAGATCCTGTCAATCAGCGCGGCCCATGGCCGCGGCATCAAGGACCTGGTCGAGGAGATCGAAAAACATCTACCGGAACCGACCAGCGAGGTGGCCATGATTGAGGCTGGCGTCCCGCTCAAACTTGCAATCGTCGGACGGCCGAACGTCGGCAAATCATCCCTGATCAATGCGATTTTGCACCATCAGCGCACGCTGGTCAGCGAGGTCGCTGGAACAACCCGCGATTCTGTCGACGTGCCGTACGAACGGGATGGCAAGCACTACGTCTTGATCGACACCGCCGGAATGCGAGCGCGACGCAAGCATAATACCTCGGTCGAGGTTTTTAGCGTGATGCGCGCAGAAAAGAGCATTCTGCGGGCTGATATTTGCGCGTTGGTCATCGACGCTTTGGAAGGTGTCACCGCACAAGACAAGAAGGTGGCTGGCTTGATCCAGGAGAACCATAAGCCCTGCATCGTCATCGTGAATAAGCTCGACCTGGTTAAGCCATCCGCCGGTCTTCGCGATTTCATTGACGGACTGATTGGCCAGATTCGAGCCAACCTTTTTTTTCTGAGTTACGCCCCGATTGACCTGGTCTCCGCCCAGACCGGCGAAAATCTCGATCGCCTTTTTGCCAGCATTGAAAGGATCCAACAACATGCCACTCGGTCGATTGGGACGGGTTCTTTGAACCGATTGCTCCAAGATGCCATGACTGCGACTCCTCCACCCCTCCGGGCGAATAAAAGATTCAAGCTGCTCTACGCCACCCAGATCGACAAAACTTCGAACCACTTGGTGGCGGCACCTACCTTTGTACTCTTTGTTAACTATCCGGAGCTGCTGACAGATGATTACAAACGCTACCTGGAGTCGAAGATCCGTGACCGGAATGGTTACTATGGTTTGCCGATCATTATTCGACTCAGGTCCAGACATTCAGGAAAGTAGACAGGAGCCTGTGTCCTTCGCCCGTTAAGCACGTGGGATCAGGCTGTTCCGATCTATTGGCTGCTTGGCTCCTTGACGGCTTGGCTCCTTCCTGGGGCCGCCAGCAGGCTGACTAATGTCTCACTGGTCTGGTCAGGAATCAGGGTGATCTCTGCGTTCGCTTTGATTAGTCGCTCCACTTCAAGAGTCGCGAACACCGCGTTTAAGACGTCCGGATCCTGTCCGATTTCCCGAAGAGCCTGCCCGATCATCTGAGGCCGGACTGACCGTGCCTTGGCAAACTCCGTCGCGGCCTGTCGTTCGGCGGAGCTGGTAACGATGTCCACCTGATTCGTTCCGGCCTGCCGAATGGCCGAAGTCACCTGGCGCAATCTGTTCACCACTTTCTGCTCAATTTGGCGTATCATGAGATTGTCGCGAAAATGCACTTTGCGCACATAAATCGAACCCAGTTGATACCCCTACTCTTCCGCCTTTGGTGAAACCTCCTTTCGTACCGTGCGGCTCATGGCATGCCGGCTTTCGAGCATTTCGTGCAACGGCAAATTGCTCAAGTTTCGTACCGTTGCATTGGCTACATTGGCCCGCAAAGATCCCCGCGGATCAACATTCTTGAAAAGGTAGTCAACGGGCTGCTTGACACGCATTTCGTACCAGACGCCCACACCCATCGGCGTGCCTTCTTCCGTATTGACCGGATTGCTCCGCAGGTATTCCTGATCCAGACGCGTATCGATCTCGTAGTACCGCCCGAATAGTCGAACGAGCGCTACCTGCGGCCCCAGACGCAGCCACAGAAGGTGAAGCCCCGGTTCAGATACAACACCGAGCACGCGTCCAAACAAAATGTATACTTTGGCGCTGCCTTCCATGACCGTGGTGTAGAAGTTGATCGCCCCTAGAAAAACCAAAAGCAGCGGAACCGCGATCCAGCAAACGGTGAAGGTCCCGATCAGTGCGTATAAGAAATTCATCGGATCAGTTCTTTCCCCGGAGAATGACGCGACTTGCCTTCGAGAACAGGTCGAGACGGATGTTACGAATATAGGCCGGTAAGGCTTGCTCCCCGCTTTGCTTCAAGCCGGCGATCTGTTCTGCCATCCAACGTAGCGGCTGAACTTCGGCTTCAGCGCGATTGGTCTCGATTTCAACCGCTCTTCTGGATTGTTCGATCCGCTGATCGGCGTTGGCCTGGGCCAGGCTGATCTTCGACGAAACTTCGTTGTGGACGGTGTTAATTGCCGCCAAGGCGGATTCAATATCCTCTGGCGGATCAATCCCGGTAATCAACGAGGCGTCCAGGATCATTCCGTATCGAGCACCGGACGAAACGCATTCTTGATCCATTTGGACATTGAGATGGTTCAGGTTTTTCCGGAGGTCATTGATTGACACCCCGGCCTTGGCCAGAGTTTCGTTCGGCTTTTCAATGAGCGGCTGCTCGATTTCAGACGGGGGTGGACCTTCGTAATTGGCAATCCGTTCTCTCAAGATGGAAACGAAATACCCTATGATGTGGGAGATTGGCTTCTTTACCCCAAAAAGATAGGCATAGAGATTCTGTTCGCTGACCCGATAACGGATCTGACCTGATAAACCGATATTGAGCTGATCTTTGGTCACCGCTTCGAGAATCGTCCCCTTCTGATTGGATTCAGGTGCATCGGGATCAAAGGCCACGTTTACCGTCTGGATTGCCACAGAGACCTTATGGACTCGTTGCCACGGCATCCGGAGATAAGGGCCACCTGGTCCGATCACACGCAGCTGCGGATAGACGTAGCGCTCCCTTTCTTCTGGACGCAGGTGCTCGGCCAAAGGCAGGTCCAGAGTCGTTCCGTGGCCGACTCGTTCGGCTCTGCCGAAGTTCGTCAGGACCGCGCGTTCGTTTTGGTTGATGGTGTAAAGACCGCCCAACAAACAATAGCAGCAGAGAAAGCCGAAGGCGCCGGCGACCATACCGATAACAATTTCCATAAGCGCGTTTTATAAAGAAGTTGCAGCCATTGAGCAAGACGGAATAGGGTCAGCTATGTCGTCTGCAGCCTACCTGCAACTCGCTGAACGTTCCCGCGAAATCCACTTGCTGCGGTCTGTCGCAGCGGTCCTGTCCTGGGACTTCGAAACTTACATTCCTTCTAAGGCTGTGCCTTACCGAGCTGATCAGTTAAGCTACCTCGAGGCTAAAGCCCACAAGCTATTCACCGAAGCCTGCGTTGGCGATTGGCTGAAATCGGCCGAACAGTTTGGCTTCGACCCGGAGTCAGAAGAGAGCGCGAATGTGCGCGAGTGGCGGCGCGCCTACGATCGCGCAACCAGAATTCCGGTCGACCTCGTCGAAGAGTTTGAAAGGACGCGAACTATCGCTCGGGAAGCCTGGGTTCAGGCTCGAGCGGAGTCCAAGTTTTCTTTGTTTGAGCCTCATTTGCGGAAGATCGTTGAACTGACACGTCAAAAAGCTGAACTCTGGGGATATAAAGAATCCCCCTATGACGCGTTGATCGATGACTACGAACCAGGCATTACAGCGCGCCAGATCAAACCGGTCCTGGAGCAGTTGCGCGTTGCTCTGGTGAACCTTCTGGGGCAGATCCAAAACAAGCCTGTTCCGGAGACTTTTCTGGATGGTCATTATCCAATCGACGGCCAGCAAGCGCTGTCCAATAAAATAGCCGCTGCGTTTGGCTATGATTTTGCGGCGGGACGGATCGACACCACCATGCATCCGTTCGCGACTACCCTCGGCCCGTTCGATCAGCGAATCACCACTCGTTATAATATCAGGCGCTTTGAGGTTTCTTTATACGGAGTGATGCATGAGACAGGTCATGCCCTCTACGAACAAGGACTGCGCACCGATCGGGTTGGGTTACCATCCGGTGATGCCGTTTCCCTGGGCATCCATGAGTCACAGTCAAGACTCTGGGAAAATCATGTTGGGCGAACGCCTCAGTTCTGGCATCTCTGGCATGCCACCGCATGCAAGCATTTACCAGACATCGCCCGCTATTCACCTGCAGAACTTGCGTGCGGGGTGCAGCGGATCGCCCCTTCCTTTATTCGTGTCGAAGCCGATGAAGTGACCTATGACCTGCACATTCTGCTCCGGTTCGAGATGGAACTCGCGCTGATTGAGGGGCGACTGAAGGTGAGCGACCTACCGGAAGCATGGAATACCCGGTTCCATGAATTGTTCGGATTGATTGTTCCTGACGACGCGCGCGGCGCACTTCAGGATATCCACTGGAGTCTGGGATCCCTGGGATACTTTCCTACCTACACCCTGGGTAACCTCAATGCCGCACAGCTAATGTTTGCGGCTGAAAAACAGATTGCCGGATTGCCTGATCAACTTGCTCAAGGGAATTATGCGCCTTTGCTGAGCTGGCTGCGCGAAAATGTCCATCAACACGGCCGAAAATATCTTCCTGCCGAACTGATGTATAGAGCCACCGGCGAACCTACACAAGCCCGCTATCGTATCGATTATCTGCGGAACAAGTATTTGTCTTGACGTGGACGGTAGCATCCCGCTTTGCCAATCCCAGCGAAATGGGACGAGGCGTCGATCTGGTGCACTCGAAAACCGCAATTCTCCAGAGAACCGAGTTGTTGGCTGGGAAGAACTAACGTATCCTCCCCCGCGTGTATCGCCGAGTAGGAGTTGCGACAACTTTTTCACCTCGCTTTATGGCAGTTCTTGCCGAAGCAGGGCGCATCAGCCGTTCTCTTTCCGTGCCGCTGTGCCTGATCCACGCTGACGAGTTTACGTCGGAAAAGGAAGCGCGGTTCCGTTCCGCATTGAGCGATTTGCAACTTGATAGCGATGCCGCAATTCGCTTTGAGCCCGGTGAACCGGCCGAAGGAATTCTAAAGGTGCAGCGTGAAGAAAGCATTGACCTGTTAGTCGCCGGGGCTATGGAAACGCAAACCGTTCACCGAAATTTTACCGGCGACGTGGCCCGAGAGCTTCTTAGACGCGCTCCATGCGATCTTTTGCTCTATACCGAGCCGAAAGAAAATCCGAAACCCCCGGAGGGTATCCTGGTAGTGGTGCCGGATTTGTCAGAACGGAGCCGTCACATCCTTTGTGCGGCGCTCAGTCTCGCAGGGCGCAGCGGAGGACGCCAAATTACTATTCTCCACGTACAAACCACTTTCGCCGAGGCAAAGGAGAAAGCTCTCGGGTTTGGCAACGGAGTACTCTCAGCGGAAGAGACGCTCGAGTTATGGGTAAAGGAGCAAGCTCAGCCGAACGTAGAGCTGGACTATCATCTTCTACGGGGGAACACCGGATTCACGGCGTGTGAGTTTATTCAGTCGAGCGGCACCGACTTAGTGGTCATGCCCTCGCAAATGCCTTCTTCGGATCAGCCGGTTTTCGCTCCCGCCCTCGACTGGATTATTCAGGTTATCCCAGGCAATCTCTGGGTCATTAGGCAGCAGGAGAACGTATCGGCGTGTCGGCGTGGGGACGTGTCGGCGTAGGGGCCGGGGGTTGGGGGAACGTATCGGCGTGGGGCGTATCGGCGTAGGAGAGCGTCGCGGGCTTCTCTCCCAATCGTGCTCGTTCTCGTTCTCGTTATCGTCCTCGATCTTCGGTTATCCCGGCCGAACGGCGGCTATCGGTCTTTGATCTTTGATCGTCGGATTCACGTGTGAATCAGGTAGGGTGAGGCTCCGCGCCGAACCGGGGCTTCACGGGCGTTTCGCCTTGTGATATGACCCCAATAGTCAATGGCCCAGGCACTTCGTGCCTGGCTACGTCAGCCTGTCCCTCCGGGATAAAAACCGGAGCGCGCTAAACGCCGACACGCCCTACGCCGACCCGCCGACCCGTTTCCCCTGCCCTACGCCGCTCCGCCGTCCCGTTTCCCCTGCAGTATCTCTCTTAAGACGAAGGGTAGAATGCCGCCGTGACGATAGTAATCGACTTCAATCGGGGTATCGATTCTCAAAATTAAGGGAACTTTTTCGATCACCCCATTTTTCCGGGTTATCTCCAAAGTCACTCCCTGCCGGGGCTTGATATCGCCGCCGAGGCCCAGGACACTGTAAGTTTCTGAACCATTCAAGTTCAAGGTCTGTGCGTTCACCCCATCCGGAAACTGCAACGGCAAGACCCCCATCCCGACAAGATTACTCCGGTGGATCCTTTCAAAACTGGCGGCCACCACCATTTTTACTCCGAGCAATCGGGTACCCTTGGCAGCCCAATCGCGGCTCGAACCTGTGCCATATTCGTGCCCGGCGATCACGACTAAGGGCCTCTGTTCTTTCTGGTATCGAGCCGAGGCGTCGAAGATCGACATCTGTTCTCCACTCGGGTAGTGGATCGTCACTCCACCTTCGACTCCGGGGACCATAAGATTTTTAATTCGCACGTTCGCGAAAGTACCGCGGGTCATGACCCTATCGTTCCCCCGTCGGCTCCCGTAACTATTGAAATCGATCTTTTGAACACCGCGATCGATCAAGTATCTCCCCGCAGGCGAAGTGTCTTTAATTGCACCGGCCGGCGAGATGTGGTCAGTGGTGACCGAGTCTCCGAAGATCCCCAATGGCCGGGCATCCCGGATCTCCGCGATCTCACTGATCTGCATTGAGAAATTTTCGAAAAATGGTGGTTCCTGGATGTAATCACTTTTCTCGTCCCAGGCATAAAGATCTCCTTTCGACGAAGTGATCTCATTCCATTTCGGGTTTTGACTTGCAAAGTCCGCATATAGTTGACGAAACACTTCAGGCTTTAGTGCAGACGCCATCGCACGGTGAATTTCCTCCAAAGTCGGCCAGAGATCCTTTAAATAAACATCTTGCCCCTGGCTATCGGTGCCGAGAGGCTCGTGCGCCAAGTCGATGTTGACCCGCCCAGCCAGCGCAAACGCAACAACCAACGGTGGCGACATCAGAAAGTTCGCTTTGATATTCTGATGGATTCGCGCCTCGAAGTTGCGATTCCCAGAAAGGACTGCCGCAGCGACGAAATCGTTGTCGGTCACTGCTTGCTCGATGTTGGGGTGAAGCGGACCTGAGTTCCCGATACAAGTCGTGCAACCGTATCCGACAATATTGAATCCGAGCTGATCCAGGTAGGGTTGCAAACCGGTCTTGGCAAGATAGTCGGTCACCACGCGAGAACCCGGGGCCATCGAAGTCTTGACGGTTGGATTGACCGTTAACCCCTTTTCGACCGCTTTCTTGGCCAGCAGTCCGGCACCTAGCATCACGCTGGGGTTGCTCGTGTTCGTACAACTCGTGATGGCTGCAATCAAAACGCTGCCATGCCCCATTTCACCGGACTTGCCGCCATTCGTTCCCGCAGCTCCGGGCTTCGAACCGTTCACCGCGACTTTCGTTCGTTTCGACAAAAGGTCCTCGCTTTTTCCGTACCCTCCTTCGGCGACAGGCTTGACGAATAGACCACGGAACGTCTGGCTCAGCTCCGCAAGATTAATCCGATCTTGTGGGCGCTTTGGACCCGAAACGCTCGGTTGCACGATCGCCAGATCGAGGTCGATATCCACACTATATTCGATCTCACCTTTTTTGGGCATGCCGAACATTCCCTGCGCCTTAAAGTAGTTCTCAAAACGTTCGCATGCTTCATCCGAACGCCCCGTCATTCGAAGATAGTTTACCGATTCGCTGTCCACCGGAAAGAAACCCATCGTCGCCCCATACTCTGGAGCCATGTTTCCAATGGTCGCGCGATCAAACAGCGGCAACGTACCTGCTCCCTCTCCGTAAAATTCGACAAACTTGCCCACCACTTTTCGCGCCCGCAGCAGCTGGGTTACGTGCAGCGCCAGATCGGTGGCGGTCACGCCCTCCCGCAGACTGCCACTCATGTGGACCCCGACAACTTCCGGCGTCAAAAAATAGACCGGTTGCCCAAGCATCCCCGCCTCCGCCTCAATTCCGCCCACACCCCAACCGACAATGCCGAGGCCATTGATCATCGTGGTATGCGAATCAGTTCCAACCAGCGTGTCAGGGTAAAAGACTTCCCCTTGCTCGGTGATCGAACTTAACACTCCCTTTGCCAGGTATTCCAGATTGACCTGATGCACGATCCCGATTCCGGGTGGTACAACACCGAATGTCTTGAATGCTTGCTGACCCCATTTTAAAAATTCGTAACGCTCCCGATTACGCTTGAACTCCATATCAAGATTCAGTCCAAGTGCCTCGGGCGACCCGGCGAAATCGACCTGCACCGAGTGATCAACGACTAAATCGACCGGAACTAGCGGCTCGATGATCTTCGGATCGGCGTTCACCTTAGCCACCGCCGCTCGCATCGCCGCCAGATCCACTAGAAGCGGGACACCTGTAAAATCCTGAAGAACAATCCGTGCCACTACAAATGGAATTTCTTCGTTCGCCGGTTCTTTCGCGTTCCAGTTGGCGAGCGCCGCCACATCTTTCTCGGCAACCTTCTTTCCATCACAGTTCCTGAGCACCGATTCGAGGACAATCCGAATGCTGACAGGCAACCTGGAGACGTTTCCGATACCGGCCTCCTGTAGCGCCGGAAGCGAATAGTAAATTCCTTTTTTGCCTCCGCCTGCATCAAAGGAGCGAATCGTATTATTCGGGATCATAGATTTGGATTAAGCTAGTTCATTGAGTTTCGCTTTAATGGCGTCGAAATTCGGGAGTTGCCTGGGATTGTCGGATTCTTCTGCGTACCGAATGACTCCATCCCGGTCGATAATGAACGCCGAGCGCTTTGGCACGCCTCCCATCGGCAGGTTGCGGTCGGGCGCGAACTGGTCGTAAGCGACGCCGTAAGTCTTCGTTACGACGTGGTCGTAATCACTTAGCAACGGGACGCGTATCTTCTCTTTCTCTGCCCAGACTTCGAGTGAAAACGGGCTATCGCCGCTGATACCATAAACCTCGGCGTTCAAATCCCTGTAGGCGTCAAGCCCGTCACTGGTCTCGCACAGCTCGGTCGTACAAACTCCGGTGAATGCCATCGGGAAGAAAAGCAACAGTGTATTTTTCTTTCCGAAATTGTCGCTCAGCTTGACCAGCTTGACCCCATCCGAGGTCTTGGAGCTGAGTGAAAAATCCGGCGCCTTCGATCCAATTGATAGAGCCATATTACTCGCGGTTTGAAAATGCTTGGGGCGTGTCCCTTGCCTGCAAAATTTACTATAGGAATACCGGGAATCCGGGTCAATGGGGAATAGTGCGAGGGAAGGCGAAGCCGAAGTTCCAACTTTGACAGTTTACCCCCTCGGTTGTATCAATCTGTCGTGGCGGACCCCTGCGTTGAGATTTGAACATCCATTAATTTGAACATCCATTAAAGTGACGCGACGCAAGTTCTTGCAAATCGCTGCAGGCTTAGGCATTTCAGCTGGGATTTCGTGTGCGGTGCAGGTGGGAAACGCAACGCGGATTGGAACTCTGCGCGTCTTCATGGAAGAATGCTTGATCCGGATCCCGCGCCTTCCCTCTGCCTTCGAAGGCTTCAAGATTGCGCTTTTCAGCGATATTCATCTTTATCCCTTCACCCCGATTCAAGTCGTGCAGGACGCAGTGCGCCTCGCTAATTCCTTCCGTCCGGATCTCGTCATTTTAGCGGGTGACTTTGTCTGGCGCTACGTCAGAGCGGCGTTTGATCTGATACCGGTCCTGTCTCAGTTGAACCCTGCGAAAGGGACTTTCGCGGTTTTAGGCAATCATGATCACCATATGGGCCCCGAAATCGTTGCCAGTGCCTTGGGCCAGGCTGGGATCCGGTTACTTCGCAATGAGGGAATTACCATCCAACGCGGCCAAGATTCGATTTATCTGGCCGGAATAGACTCCGCTTCCGGCGGGAACCCCTCACCGGATTTGGCATTCGCCAATAGACGGACCAATCTCACAACCATCGTCGCGGTTCACGAACCTGATTATATTTTGGAGCTTGCTCCCCGTTTTCCGGTAGATCTTCAGCTCTCAGGCCACAGTCACGGAGGACAGGTCCGACTTCCGGGCGTGGGTCCCCTCATCCTTCCGCCCATGGGTGAAGTCTACAACATGGGTTTGTATCGCGTTGGAAACGCTCAAGTTTATACCACTCGAGGAATAGGAACGATCCGGGTCAACGCGCGATTCAATTGCCCGCCGGAAGTGACCGCCATCACGCTTCACGTTTGAGTCGAGGCTGCAACCTTCACAGGGATCTATACGCTGCGCCTCCTTTGAACTTGCGGAATGCACATCCCATGCCGGTGATCGGACGCACAGTTCGTCATTTTTTCTTCTTTGTAAAATATTGATGTGACATTGAAGTCAGGACTCAGCTCACAGGCAATTGTCTCTAAGGGTTAGCTAGTGCATCGTCTCATGTACAGCCCACGGTGGCCCAAAGAATTTATGAATCCGTTCTATTAGACAATTCGTACTGCCCCTTAAAGAGTCGCCGGAAACAGTCGATCTACGTAGTAATGATGCATAAGGCGAGGCGAAACATCACACGCGCTGCGTGGCGCCTCGCTAAAATCTATTGGACGTCGGAGGAAAAGTGGTCTGCGTGGGCCCTGCTCCTCGGGGTCATAGGGCTCAGTCTGGGTAACGTCTACATCAGCGTGCGGATCAACGAGTGGAACCGCTCCTTCTACAATGCGCTGCAGGCCTTCGATCGTGGGGAGTTATTCCGGCAGCTTGGCTTTTTCTGCGTTTTAGTGTTTTTCGCCATCTCGATGTCGGTTTATAGCCTTTACCTCAGTCAGATGCTGCAGATCCGCTGGCGCCGCTGGTTGACGACCCGATATCTTGGGGCCTGGCTGGCGGAGCAGGCTTATTATCAATTGGAGTTGGGCGGCGGGACTGACAACCCCGACCAGCGTATCGCCGATGATCTCAACCAATTCACTACTTTTGTCCTGAGCCTCTCGGTGGGCCTGATCAGCTCGGTG
>DATHPI010000353.1:0-5960 GCA_035484035.1 Chthoniobacterales bacterium | reverse complement strand
CGTCAGCCATCCTTTGGGACTATAACAGCTCCTACTATTCGTGGGGCATTCTGGCGAGTGCGGGGGGCTACGTTTTTGGGAAGAAGGGAAAGGATTATGACCCGCAGGATATCGGCGTGGCAACTCCCGGAGCGATCGACGGGCTTTCACAAATAATCAGCCTGATCCGAGCCGGGGTTCTGCCGAAAAGTGTCACTTACAGCACGGTGGAAGAACTGATGGCTCGAGGCAAGCTTGCCATGATGATCTCAGGTCCCTGGGCCTGGCCCAACCTGATAAAAAGCGGAATCGACTTTGGGCTGGCACCGGTTCCGGGGGTGGACGGCCATCCCGCTCGCCCCTTTGTCGGGGTATCCGTTGCTTATCTCAACCGTTCGAGCCCGAATCTGGATCTGGCCAAAGAATTCCTGGAGCACTACATGCTTAGCGAAGAGGGATTAACCGCGATGAACCACGGAAAGCCCCTCGGAATTCCCGCCCTGATCTCGCTGGAAGAAACGATGGTCAAAAGTGACCCGCTGTTACATCAGTTTGATGTTTGCGTAGAAGCCGGCGAGGTCATGCCAAACATCCCGCAGATGGGCCGTTTCTTTAGTTCCGTTGGGGCGGCGTTGCAGATCGCGACCACCGGCAAGGCTTCTCCGGAGGCAGCCTTGAAGGAAGCCGCTGCAACCATGGGCCACTTGTGAGGATCGGCGGCCAAGGATGCTTGGGTAGGGTGAGGCTCCCCGGGGCTTCCCGTTTGGCCTTGCCCAACAACGTCACCCCCCAAAAAACTTCTCGCTCGGATGATTTCATCCTTTCTGTCTGATGCCAATGGCCGCTTATCGTGGGCGCTTTTATTGGTCCTCTCCTAATTTGGCGATTTCCAACTCCGTGAGCCGGAAATCTATTGCGCCTATGATGCCGTCCACCTGATTTGGATTGCGCGCGCCGACAATCGCGCCGGTCACCGCTGGATCGCGCAACGTCCAGGCAATGGCGGTTTCACCTGGCGAACGGCCATGCTGGTCGCCCACAACTCGCAGTCGTTCGACCAGCTTGAGGTTCTTGGATAGTATCGGTTCCTTGAATTGTTCGTTCCGTGTGCGCCAGTCGTTTGTCGGCAGCGCGGCTAGACGTTCGCGGGTCATCGCGCCGCTAAGCAGTCCGGAAGCCATCGGCGAATAAACAATCACGCCCACGTTCTCCTGCCGACACCACGGCAGCTGTTCCGTCTCCACATTGCGCCGGATCAGCGAATACGGCGGTTGCAGCGACGTGATATGGGCGATTTCCTGTAGCTTTTGCATCTCCTCAACGCTGGCATTGGACAGGCCGATCCAGCGCACCTTGCCTTCCTTTTGCAAGTCCGCGAGCGTGGTCCAACCTTCGAGTGTCTCGTTCAAGTCGTCCGCCGTCCAATGGATCTGGTACAGGTCAATGACGTCGGTCTTGAGCCTGCGCAGGCTGGCTTCGCACTCGCGCCGGACGGATTCCTGCCGTAGTGAGTAATCCACCTTGCCCTGCTCGTTCCAGATCATGCCGCATTTGGTGAAGACATAGGGCCGTAGTCCGTGCCATTCCTGCAAAGCCCGCGCGACAACCTCCTCGGAATGACCCAGGCCGTAAACGGCGGCTGTATCAATCCAGTTCACGCCCAGTTCGAGCGCGCGATGAATAGCCTCGACGGACCGCGCGTCGTCCTGTGTGCCCCATCCGAATTCCCAATCGCCGCCGATGGCCCACGCACCAAATCCGATGGGCGTGATGGATAGATCCGAGTTTCCCAGAACACTGGTTTTCATAACATGAATTCGCGGCGCAGACTCGCGAGGAAAGATTCCAGTACGTCCCGCCGAAACTCGTAATTGATAAATTTCCCGGAACGCCTGACGGTAATCAGGCCGGCGACTTCCAACTCCTTCATGTGATGCGAAAGCGTCGGCGCAGTGATATCGAGGCATCCGCGCACGGATTCGCAGGCCAATGGTTGAGCAGAGCGGCTGATCCTCTTGATGATCTCGTACCTGCGCGGATCAGCCAACGCTTTGGCGATGTTCTGCACTTGATCTTCTGACAGTCCGGTCAATTTGGGCGTCCGCATTTTTCCGGCGACCAGCGACCGAACAGCCGGAGTGGTTTTCCGGCTGTTCGTATTCGCTGAGAAGCCTTCAAATAATGGCCTTTGTGCGGCCACCTATGCAAGTCGAATGAGATGTCCCCATCTTGTGGTTTAGCGCAGTCCGCCGGAAACGAGAACATGTTCGCCAGTCACCCAGTGCGAGTCGTCCGAGGCAAGAAATACCGCAACGGGTGCAATATCTTCAGGTTGCCCCCCGCGGCCGAGCGGGGTTTGCGCGACAAGACCTTGGATGAAATCGCCGTCGATCAAGCCGGCTGCGTGCACACCTTCGGTCTCAACGAAACCGGGATTGATCGAATTCACTCGGATATGTTTTGAGCCAAGCTCCTTGGCTAAAACACCGGTTACCGCATCGACAGCGCCTTTGGTGGCGGTGTACACGCAAGTGGATGCAGGTGTCTGCCGGGAGGCAACCGACCCGATGTTGATCACGCTGCCACCGCGCTCGCCAAAATATTTTACTGCTTCACGTGTAGCGAGAATCAGGCCAAGTACATTGGTGTTAAACTGACGGTGGAATTGCTCTTCGGTGATAGCCTCAAGGGGAGCAAACTCGTAAACACCTGCGTTGTTCACTAGAACGTCGAGTTGACCAAACACACGCTTGGTCTCGGCGAAAATCCGCTCCAGATCAGCTGCTTTGGCGACGTCGCCCTGAATGGCAATGGCACGCCCATTGCGTTTTGAAATTTCGTCAACAACGCGATCAGCACCTTGCTTGCTGGTAGAATAATTGACCACCACGGAGGCGCCTTCGGCGGCCAAGGCCTTGGCGATTCCGGCACCAATCCCTTTGGAAGCACCGGTGACAACAGCGACTTTACCAAGTAATTTGCTCATGATAAATAAGGTAGAAAAGAGGTTAGATTCACTTCGACACTTGTACAAGTATACAACTGACTAGTCAAGCTCGTTTTCTTCTCAACTGCGATTTCTCTCTTGCTCCTATAGGCATGAAGAGTCTGGGCGACAGTGGGGAAATGGTGACCGCCGGGATGATCACTCCGGAAGAGGGCTTGCGTTATGCGATGAGCCTGCCGGTCGCGACCACGATTAGCGGAATGGACTCATTGGCCGTGCTAGGGCAAAATCTGGAAATTGCCCGCAAGTTCAAGCCGATGGAGGCAGACCAGATGGATGCTTTGCGCGAGCGGTGTCGTGCCTTTGCGGCAGACGGACGCTAACAGCGCTTTAAAACGACCAAGTTCTATGACGGCGATCTTGGTCGCCAGCAGCGCGGGTATCCGACGGCGAAGAAATTACCTTTCTGAGGTGGGACTTTCCCTTAGATATGCGCGCTTCGCTCGCGCCTTACCGGCGACCCATTTTGATCGCAACGCCACTACACTAGTCACTGACTTGGTGCACTAGATACCAATGTTTTCCATAACCATAGCTTTCTTGCCGAAATGGCTTACGAGGTAAAGGGATACCCCGAGGGAGATGATATCCTTGAAAAGAAACAATCCCAAAAAACTCATATACCTCATGTAGCTTATTCCAGGAACGGCAATGATCGTGCCAGGGGTCGTTAACAACATCGAGCTGGTGGTCAAGAACATGACCGCCGCGATAAGTCCCCCTATGATACCGACTTTAGGCTTCAAATAGCCTATGCTGATCAAGATGGCAGCAACCCACTCGGTAAGACCAATTAAATCTGAGCCGAGATAAGGGCCAAATAATTTAAAGTGCCAGCTGATCAGCGGGCTGTTAGAAACCAGGGGGACTATGCCTTCAGCTCCGGGAACGGTCATCTTATAAGATCCAGCCCATAGGAGCATGATGACCATGCCAATACTGCTGACCAGGAAAGGGATATTCCAATCATTTATCCAAGCAGCCAATTTGGTGAGCCTGCTTTTGGCATTTCTCATTGTGACTTGGGAAGAAGCTATCTCTTGTCTCTCCGCACTGATGGATTCGGCTGGTATCCGACTCATAATTACCTCTATTTACTAAGGTTAATCTGGTTGCCTATAAGTATTTTTCACCAGGTTCTTTTTTTTCATCTCAGCAATGACGCTGACCGCAAGGACCGATCACGATGGTCGTTACAGTCTGGACCTATCGGTCAGGTGCAAAAAGAGGTTAAACTCCGAGGAGAAGAACTTCTAGCTTACTTTGGTAAAGGCAGCTACGACTTTGGGACAGGGTTTCCCTGGCCATCAGCCATTAACACATCAAGACTCGGGCAAGGACTACCGGCCAAATGGATGGTCTTCTGAAAGCCATTGTCGAGAAAGACACCCAACGGATCCTCGGCTGCACGATCCTGGCTGATTAGGCAGGTGAAATGATTGGAACCGTGCAGGTAGTAATGATCGCGAAAATGCCTGCGACTGCGCTCCGCGATGCCGTGCTCTCGCATCCAACCATGGTCGAGGGCCTCAATGCACTTTCTGCGATACAGTAGATAAAGCGAATGCGCCGCTGGTCTTCAAACAATTGTGACTTGCGACGCCCGCACCCTGAGCAACTTCCTGGTTGGTCTGGGCATGTCTTCTACAAACTCAAATCGCGAAATACCGCGTTTCGTTGAAGTCTATTCCTCAGCCCCATTTTCTCGCGCGGCGGGGAATAATTTCTGATCTCAACCGGTAGGTACCTGATGACGGGTGCGCTTCGGCAAGCCCAAACATATCAACCAGAGGACAAACCATTATGTCAGACTTCATCGAAACGAATACCAACGACGACGGCATTGACCGGCGAGGATTTCTCAAATGTATGGCCTGGGCCGGCACTGGCGTCATTTGGTCCATTAACGGAGGACTCTTGACTTCCACCGTCCTGGGCCAGGAAGCAAAAAACCTAAGTGCAATCTCCACGGCGGAACTGAATTTCGTCCAGATCAGCGACACTCACATCGGCTTTAACAAGCCGGCCAACACGGACGTTATTGGAACCTCTCGGGAGACAATCATGCACATTAACGCGTTACCGAAGGTGCCCGAGTTCCTGCTGCATACCGGCGATTTAACGCATCTTTCTGACCCCGCACAGTTCGATACTCTCGCCCAGGTACTCAAAGACTGCAGAACAAAGGATGTATTCTATGTGCCTGGCGAGCACGACATTTACGATGGCGGTGCACTCTACCGGGAACGATTCGGGAAAAATACGACTGGGACTGGATGGTACAGTTTTGACCAGAAAGGGGTCCACTTCATTGGGTTGGTCAACGTGGCAAATATCCAGGAGGGCGGCTTGGGCACTTTGGGCCAGGAACAACTCGACTGGCTTGAAAAAGACGTGAAAGCCTTATCGCCTAGTACACCGATCGTTCTATTCGCGCATATTCCATTGTGGGCTGTGTATCCAAAATGGGGTTGGGGGACTGACGATGCCGAACGGGCACTCTCCTCGGTAAAGCGGTTCGGATCAGTGACCGTTTTGAACGGGCACATTCACCAGGTCATGCAGAAGGTGGAGGGTAACATCACTTTCCACACCGCCAGGGGTACAGCGTTCCCGTTACCAACACCAGGTTCAATGCCCAAACCGCTCCCAGTGGTCGTTGAAGCCCCTCAACTCAAGAAGATGCTTGGACTAACCAGCGTCAACTATACCGAAACGGACCATACCCTGGCCGTAGTAGATTCTACGCTGGGCTGAAAGGAAGGGTTTTCGATATGATTCCATGGGATAAGCTTCACGGGGCAATGACTCATTTCCCGATCGCCTTGTTGATGTTTTCAACGGCGTGCGATTTCGTCTCCGTCGCCTTTAAGAAGTTAACATTTGCTCGAGGGTTGCGGTTAGTCAGCTTCTATGGCTTGGCCTTTGCCGCCCTGGCGTCTGTGGGTGCCGTAGTCTCCGGCATCGCCCTCAC
>DATHPI010000352.1:0-6437 GCA_035484035.1 Chthoniobacterales bacterium | reverse complement strand
TGGGCACCATGTCCAGAATCATATAAGTGCCGACGAGTTGCTCCACACCGCGCCCGTAACTGGAATAAGTGTGGAAGACCGTTCCGACGGCGTCCTTGTAGAAAACGCTGATTCCTGGCGCTTCCTCGCTTGGGAATTCTTGCATCGTGTAGTTGTAGTTCACCTTACCCTGCGCCATCTCCTCCTTCGTAAAAGAAGCCTGGAAATCAGCGTTGAAGTTGCTGCCGTAGGACGAAACCCAGTTGAACCGCCAGCCCATCCGTTTCTTGAAGGCCTCGATTTTGGCCAGCGGTGCTCGCGAAACCATCGTCATGGTGACGTCGCGTGCCGCCAGGTGCGCAAGGGCGCCGTCGATATGGTCCGACATGAATGAGCAACTCGGGCAGCCCTCCTGCCATTCCGGCCCGAACATGAAGTGGTAAATAACCAGTTGGCTACGTCCGGCGAAGAGGTCTGCCAACGATACCTTACCACCGGGAGCGTCGAAGACGTACCTCTCGTCGACCCGCACCCAAGGCAGTTCGCGGCGTTCCGCATTTAATCGATCCCGGAGTCGGGTAAGCTCTTTCTCTTTCCTCAGTAGCTCCTTGCGAAGTGAAATCCATTGCTCTGGTGAAACGATCGGATGCTCTGAAATCGCGTTTCTCTCCTCGGAGGCTATTGTCGTCGTGCTCATATTTGGCCTTTCATCATGGTTGATCGTTTCGACCAACCGTTTGTTGGTTCTACTAGTGCGACGAACGAGTCAACGCCTCAAGGACACCTGGCGCTTGCTTTTCGAGATTTTCCCCAAGGGGATGAGCGGAACCTCAGCTCGCTCCCTCAGCAACATTTTGTTCATCCTTACCCGAGACAGCCGACCCGACGAGGCAATGATGTAACTTGATTTGTTTGGGAGCGAAGAATCGATCAACTACTATTGTCGCGCAACAGACCTGCCGTTGATGAGGACACAGCCGACTTTGTGATGAAAACTAGTCAATTATAACGGACGTCCCTGCCGGTGTCATCCGGAAGAGGGTTTTTGCTTCTGACATCGAGCCGACGCGAATGCATCCGTGACTGGCCGGATGTCCGGGATTGTATCCGTAATGGATTCCAAAGGCTTCGCCGTCTAGCCGCATAAAGTACGGCATGGAAACGTGGTAAATAGTACTGGTATGGCAGACGTCTTTCTCGGTGATCTGGTAACTGCCGCGAGGAGTTGGAAGACCTCTTCTTCCGGTGCAGAGTTTAGTGATAAAAACAACCCTGCTATCTTGATAGAAGTAGAGTCGTTGACTCGCCAGGTTGATAATTATGGCGCAGCTGGCTTTGGCTTGCGATACAGCGAAGCAGGCCAAAAATAGTAGAAGCGCGATCTTGATGTTTTTGCAGCGTGCTAAAATTGCCATACCGAACCATTTCTCGCTGCATCCAGCAGCATCAGGCTAAAGGACCAGGCGAACGCCATGGCTACTCGTACGGCAAGCCGCACCGCTTCTCTTTTGATGGCTGCGGATGTCCGCTCGTTTCCGTCTTTTAGCTCAACATCTTCGTAGATCGGCTATAATTACCATATCTGTAGTAAATTTAAGATATAAACAAAGAAAATTTGCTGCTATTCCAAATCGCGCTTCCCAGACGGAAGCTGACATTCCAGACAGGACGGTCAGGGAAGGGGAGGTCGCCAGAAGCCGCCCCAAAACACTTCTGACTCCCGGCAGAAGGTGGCCGGAATTCAGGAATCCAATCGATGGCGACTTATCCAACCATTGAAAGTCGGATTTGTCAGCTGGAGCATCAGATGCTCTCTGCTCTCGAGGCCAATCGAAAAGCTCGTCGCAGTGCCTCTCGGGAAGGGAGAGGTTTTGGCGGGCCGCCGATAATCATCTTGATTTATACATCGAAATTACCCGCTCCAAATTCGTTGAATGATCCTTTGGTAAATTATTTATATTCCACCATCTAGCTTCTTTTATTTCAAGATGATCAATTTCGGGTTCCTTTTTTTCCACTCTTGCGACAAAGCAAAATACCGTATCAATCTTGTATTCTGAGTTATGAGTGAATTCGCCTATATATTCGGGTGCGATAATGAATCCCAATTCCTCTTTCACTTCCCTCTTAACAACCTCTTCTTTGGTCTCATTTCTTTTAAATCCTCCTCCGGAAAGAGTCCACGCTGAACGACCGTAAGTATGGCGCACCAGCAGTAACTCATCCCCGCTCAAAATCAGACATGTGACGCCTTGGGTCTTGGGTCGGAAAATAAACCAATAAATTTTGAGGCATTGATAAGCGAATTTGTAAATAATTGGTGTCATTATCCTTGTCGGTCGCGAGTTTCCCCACCAAGCAAGAACTTACGCAACGTTGATAGCATTCATGATTTTAATTCCTGAAAAGTGAGCTGGAACGAGCGAGTCCTTGACGCAAGCTTAGAAAGGTAAAACAAATCTCTTATTAGGCCAATCCAAAAATTGGAGTGATGATTGGTTTTTTTATCTAACTAACTAACTATCAACAGCGTTCAAACAGCCTCTCGTATTCGCCCAGATCGAATCCTGATAAGTGGTTGGGCGAAATATCGAGCTCCAACATTTTGTCCAGCACCTGTCGCAATCCGATCGCCTTTGCCAAAAAAAAAGATCGAGAAGTTCCATCTTTTCCGGTTCGAAGCCGGTGCTCAAATGCTGCACCGTGATCCTCACAACAGTCCGAGCTGTGAGATCGTCCGCAATGCGTCATCTCTGCCTGATTCATTTTGCTGTCACTCGCTCTGTTCATAGACCAGGATGGTGGACGAATTGTCCGCTGCGGGTATTGTGCCGACTAAATAAACTTTGGCGATTATGAGAAACACAGCAGGGCCGTCTCAATACAGCTTGGACGGACTTTTCGGCGACTTCGGCTTGAAATAAGGAAAACTCCCATATCTTTAGCCGATGGCCCACGACGTTTTCATCAGTCATGCGCTCAAGGATAAAGATTTCGCGAATACAATCTGCGAGGAGCTTGAGTCATCTCAGGTAAAATGCTGGATTGCCGGACGAGATATCTCCGCAGGCGACGAATGGTCAGAAGCCATTCGCAAGGCCATCGGATCCAGCCTCGTAGTGGTGCTCGTGCTTTCCGAAAATGCCAACGCGGCGACTCATATGGAAAGAGAAATCGCGCACGCATACTATGCCAAACGGGTAATTCTCCCAGTCAGGCTGACCCCGGCGCCTCCCAGGCGCGAGTTTCTCTTTTATCTCGGTAATGTGCGGTGGTTTGATGCGTTGAATGCGCCTATAGAGCAGCACCTCGGAGCATTAATCGCCACCGTCAGGGGGATTGTCCAGGGTCACACTTTTACTCGCGATGCATCGCTTTCTAACAAAGCGACGAGGATGGGGAAAGAGTTAGGTTTCCAGGAATCCCGGCTGGGTGCATTTCAAGCCTCTCACTACAAGAGCCTGCAGATATTCAAGCGCGTGGCGATAGCATTCATCCTCTTTTGCGCAGTGCTTCTTAATTGGTTCCTCTATTCGCGATGGAAGGACCAGGAGATCCCACCAGAGGTTAACCGCCAGGCGTCGAAATATCCCTCTGGCGCGGGGCCAGATCCAGCTAGTCGGGCTGCGGCAAGCGCATCTCCCTCTAAACCAGCCTACGCTTATACGCGTCTTGGCTTGTGGGTTTCGTCAAGCGCCACCCCGACACCCTCGGTGCAGGAGGGATCCCGTGCCGCATCTTCCCCTGCAGGATCAGCGGCCGCCTCACCTTCGCTCTCACCAGACGTTGATCACCAGACGAAAAGCGCAAGCCCAGATGAGAGCTTGAACGTTGAGTCTGCACAAGAAACGCCGTCGACAATAAGCGGTCAGCCGGCGCAGGTTGCGGAAGAAGCGAATCCAACTGAAAAACATCAACCATCCGGAGAAGAATCCGCGTCCGATAAACGCCCGGCCGCCACCCCATCAGGGACTCCGTTGGTTGCGCCAGCAATGCAGGCCACTCCGTCGGTCGATTCTGATCAGGCTCAAGTCCAGAATAGCTCCAGCCCAGCTTCCGAAGAAGAGCTCTTAAAGAAGTTGGTCCTGGACTATATGCAAACAGTGACAAGCGATGACGATTCAGCCCAGGAGCGTTTCTTTTCCTGGCGAGTGAATTTTTATGGGAAAGGGATTCTTTCTTTACCCGAGGCTCGGGCTTCCATGGCCCATTACCGGCAGGAATGGCCAACCAGAAATTGGACACCTCGAGGCGCGCCTGAATTTCCAAAGGTTCTTCATTCGGTTCATCCTGAGCTGTACGAGGTACTTCAGCCTTTTGACTGGACGGTTGCCAATGGCTCACAACACAAAAATGGAAGCGCAACCCTTTATGCCCGCATTCGAAAGGACGATAAGGGTCAATTCCACATCATTCACCTCGAACAACGTCGTCCCGAGGACCAACCCGGGAATACACCAGAGTGAATTAGAAAATCGCCGGCCGAAGCCCGAGCTAGGTTGTCTCTAACGGCGGGCGATGCGACCTGGGCCCCCTAATCGAATGCTTGAGGCCCGGGAATGCCGGTGCGCTATCCGGCGCAAGTCCGCGTCATAGACTATGCCGACTGGCTGTACTTCCAGATACTTCATCATCTCGAACTGGATCGTCCGCGAAATGTCCTGGTGGAAGCGATTTGGTGGCGGGGCCATGAAGAGGTTTCCGTTAATCGCTGATACCGTGGCCCTGCCTCAGGGAGCACCCAATAGTCGTACTTCGTCAGCGGTCGCGACGTTACCTGAGCCATAAACCGACCCTCCTGGTCTCTCTACAAAAGTCAAGGTCGCCACGGGTCTTGCCTAAATCCGCCTTTTGAAAACAATTGGTTGCTCATTCCCAACACGATTTGGTACATCAATTCGGAGTCTTTTTCGATACCCACTTGGATTCCATGAAACTGCATGCTTAAAAAGGAGTTCCTATGCCTACCTCATGGAAAATTGCCGGATCCTACTTTGAGGCCTGTAATTGCGAAGTAGCGTGTCCGTGCGTTTTTACAAGCCCGCCCACAGACAAGGAATGCACTGTCTTGGTCGCCTGGCACATCGATCAGGGCAACTTCGGAGAGATCAATCTGGAAGGACTTAATGCGGTGCTTGCTGTCCATTCGCCCGGACACATGCTGCAGGTCAAATGGAAGGTCGCTCTCTACGTGGACGAACAGGCCAGCCAAAGTCAGCAGGACGCTTTGACCCAAATCTTCTCTGGCCAAGCCGGCGGGCATCTGGCGGGTCTTGCGCCGCTCATCGGCGAAGTCCTCGGAGTTAAGTCAGCACCGATCGAATATCGTTCAGAGGGAAAACGACGCAGCTTGCGTCTCGGCAACGTTGCCGACGCAGAGATTGATGGGTTGCCTGGGCAGGACGGCGATGATGTGACGATCGATAACCATCCCTTCACCGCAGTTCCTGGGTTTCCGGCTGTGGTGGCAAAATCCAAACAAATGAGATTTAGTGATTACGGCTTCAAGTGGGAGGTATCGAACAAGAACGGATTCTTTTCGCCGTTCGCTTACCAGTCAGCCTGAATCGACGTGTTCGTGAGCTCGATCCTGGCAGCGGTGCTCAAACGCGACCGCGCGATCGTCGGCCTCGGCTTGGCGGGCGTCGCGACTCTGGCGTGGATCTACCTTATCTATATGGATTGGGGAATGCGCCATATGGATGTTGGGATGAACATGGTCATCATGCCCGCCATGCAGCATTGGACGGCTTGGGACCTTGCCCTCGTGTTTCTGATGTGGGTGATCATGATGGTTGCGATGATGATTCCCGCCGCCAGCCCGGTAATTCTGCTTTTTACTGAGATCAATCGGCGTCGCAACGTGCACCAAGCCACTTTCGTATCGACCGGACAATTCCTGCTGGGTTACCTGTCGGCGTGGACGGGCTTCAGCGTGCTTGCCACGCTGGCCCAGTGGGCCCTGCTCACGGCGGCGTTGGTTTCACCGATGATGCAGAGCACGAGCAAAGCATTGGGCGGGGGATTGCTACTTGGCGCAGGTCTCTTCCAGTTCAGCCGTCTTAAATATGCCTGTCTTGCGCATTGCCGGTCTCCAATGGGATTTTTGGCGACCGAATGGCGGGACGGCTCTTGGGGCGCATTCAGGATGGGACTGAAGCACGGGTCTATTGTCTCGGCTGCTGTTGGGCATTGATGGTTCTCCTGTTTGCCTTTGGCGTGATGAACCTGTTATGGGTGGCCTGTGTCAGCGGCTTTGTCCTGCTAGCCCGACTTTCTCTACTCGAGGGGTTCTCGACCCGGGAAGGCGCTATAAATGGACATCGTGGTCAAAAGGTCTGCACTACAAGAGCGATGTTTATTTCTGTTCCGAGAGCTTTCGGCGAGAGCTGATGCGCGGCGGCGGTTGGGGCGGCAGCGTGAGCTTGAGTTGTTCGAGCAGGATTTTTTGATCGGGT
>DATHPI010000351.1:0-1769 GCA_035484035.1 Chthoniobacterales bacterium | reverse complement strand
TCGCGCGTGTCGACAGTCTCTCCCCTCTCGACGAACGCCTGCATCCATCCAAGAACGCGCGTCCATCCCTGGGCATGATCGGCCGCCGCTTTTTGGTCGGCGCCAAAGCCTTCATGACGAACCTTTACGACCGTGCCCGTCCCCATCTTCTGCGGTCCTTGATGATGCAAGCCGTGAACATTGCGAGGCTCCAGCTCCCACCGCACCACGGTTTTCAGCGAGCCGCACCAGCTTGAGACCCAGGTGTGAACCAGCAAGCACGGCGGATCGATTTCCAAATACTCGCCCTCCACTCGAAACGACTTACCGTCAGCGCCCACGCCGACGCTCGAATATTTCCCCCCCACGCGAAAATCGGCGGTCCGCTCGGTGATGCGATACATGCCTTTCTGTCCCCACCACTGCGATGCCTGAGCGGGATCGGTCATCGCCTGGAACACGCGCTCCGGCGGCGCGGCAATGAAGATTTCGACGACTACCGCGTCCTGATCGGGAGTAGTTGCAATTGTTGCCATAGGATCTCCTTTTTTTTATTTCTCGACGAATTTCTTGAGCATTTCAACCACGCCAGGCCAGCCTCCGCTGTAATCCTTGCGGGCGACGGCTTCCCGTGCCAGACCGCTATGTGTGACCTTAACGTGAGTGCCGTCTTTGGTAGGCGTCAGCTCCCAGCGAACAACCGTTCTGCGAGTTTTGTCGTCGTGCCAATTCGCAATCCAGGTATAGGCCAACAGGCGAGGCGGATCGAATTCCAGTACTTCCCCCTGGCAAGAGAACTGGCTTACGCCGTTGACATTCAACTTACTGTTCCTGGTTCCGAAGCGCCAGCGGCCCCCGCGGCGTGCGTCCATTTCAAAGAACTCCGTCGTGCACTCGTCACTATTCCACCACTGCATTAACTGTTTAGGATCGGTGAGCGCCTGAAATACTTTGTCGGCCGGAGCGTTGATATCAACCTCGCTGACGATTGCGTCCTGATCTGGCGTGATGACACCTTGTGCCATAACTGGCTCCTTGATTGACTTGTCTCACTGCTTCGCTCACCCGTCAATTCGTTCGCTTTAAATCGAAGAATTCCTTGATCTCCTTACCGTGATCGGTAAAATTCCACTCCTCGGTGTGGTGGTTTGCGTCGAGCATGGCGATCACCACATGATCCATGTGGCCGGATTGCGGGTTGCCGAGATTCGTTGCATCCAAAAAGTTGAAGGTGATGGTCTTGCCATCCGGCGAAGCGCTGGCCAGCATGCGCGGCTGATTTCCGACAGCACAATAGTGAGTCAAGAGCAGGCGGTTGGCGCCGTCGAAGTGGATCATAGAAATCATGTCCTCGCCATGGCCCATGATTTCGCTCATCAAAGCGGATCCCCCGGAGGTCGTCCGATAAGAGACCTGGACCGGCTCGCCCATCGAGTTTTTCCCTTCCCAAGAACCCGTGAGCGACTTCAGTTGGTCGAACGACTTCTGCGCGTCCGACTGGGCGAATGCGACCGTAGACACGATCATCAGGATGCAGGCTGCAAGTGCTTTCATTTTCATTTCCTCCTATAAGTTATTTGTGTTTCGATCGTTGAGCTGTTTCCTTGGCGTATTCCGCTTCTACAAAAGTTTTCAAATTGGCCAGATTTGTCTGCCAGAAGGCGCGATACTGCTCCAACCATGAATCAACCGCTCTTAGCGGCTGGGGATTCAATTGGTAGAGTCGACGTCGGCCTTCGCGCCTTTCCTCCACCAAATGTGCCCTGCGCAGTAAGCGGAGGTGTTTGGAA
>DATHPI010000350.1:0-3586 GCA_035484035.1 Chthoniobacterales bacterium | reverse complement strand
AGAGCACGCCTCCCGGAAACGCAGGCAAAAGCAGCTTTGATGGAGTCAGCTTGGTAAGTATAGGCAAGAGGGGGAATGAACACCAAAAATGAGACAAAGAAAAGAAGTATCCACGAAATAACACACCAGAGTGGGTATATTTGTAGGACGCGCCCGCAATGGAGGCGGCACTACGGGAACGCACCTGGTGCAGCGCGGCATTGGAGAAAAAGGCATCTAACACGCCAGCGTGGACATTTTGTTCGTCGAAACCGTGCTGGCTCTCAACTCGGCGCGCGAGGGCATCGAATCTCCTTTAACTGGTTTCATTGGTTTGACAAGAATAATCTATACATAAAAGTCATAAGCTTGGCATCCAAACACCCGGAACAACAGCCCAGAGCTGATTGAGCCGAATTAGAATTGTTGTGCCATTAGAGCTGAATGTTCTTTGTGAAGGCAAAGCCGACTTTCCAAACGTCAACGAATGGCGGTTGGCAAAGTCAATCTGTACCGCGTTGTACTTAGCTCAATTCAACGGCCATTTAGCGGCGGCGTAGATTGCGGTGGTTTGCGTGCGCGCGTCGCCTGCTCGAAGCCATAGGCAATCTGCAACAACTGTGGCTCGCTAAACGGCGGACCGAGGAATTCGATCCCGACCGGCACCCCGATCGGCGCGCTCACCGTCGGCGTGGAAAACCCTGCCGGAACCGAAATGGCCGGAAATCCTGCCAGTGAGGCCAGGATGCCATTGCGCTGCGCCTGATTCATTTCACCGATCATCACTGGCAGGCGCTTCTGGTGTGGATAGAGCAGCGCGACCACGTTGTTTTTCGCCATCAGGTTCGCCAACTTAACCCTCAGGCCATCGATCTTGACACGCCTGTCCTTGTAGTCTGGCTCGTTCAGGCCATTTTCGTAGCTTTCCGCCGAGACAAGGAAATTCTCAAGCGAAGCCTTGTGGTATTTACCCGACGCGATGAGCTCGGCAAGCGAGTGCACGGGAGGGTTAGGCTGGGCTTTCAGGAAGTTGTTGAGCTGGAACTTGTATTCGTACTTTTGCACATCGAGGTCCGAGTTCAGCTTGGCGGTATCAAATGTCGCGTCGTCGATCTCTATCAGAATGGCGCCCTGCCTCTTGAGTACTTCGAGGGCATTGGCCATCACGCGGTTGACCTCCTCGTGATCGGGGCCGCTTCCGAACAGGGTACGCAGCACCCCAATGCGCGCACTCTTCAGGCCATCGCGATCGAGCGAGGCGGAATAGGTTGCGGGAATCTTGCCGATGCCCAGCGCCGTCACGGGATCATCGGGATCGTAGCCGGCCATCACGTCGAGCATGACTGCGGCATCGGCTACGGTTCGCGCCAGAGGCCCGGCCGCGTCCTGCGTAAACGAGACGGGGATGACACCAGCGCGACTAATCAGCCCCCGCGTGGGACGAATGCCAACCAAGCTATTGGCGGAGGCCGGCGAGCGAATCGAGTTCACCGTGTCCGAGCCAGTGCCCACGGTCGCGAAGTTGGCCGCCAAGGCCGCCGCGGTACCGCCGGAAGAACCGCCCGGGGTCCGCAACAGCTCATATGGATTTTTAGTTTGGCCTCCCAGCGAACTCGATGTTAGCCCGGCCAGCGCTAACTCATGCATGTTCGTTTTCCCGAGAATTAGGGCTCCGTTTTGACGGAGCCGCGCCACTGTGAACGCATCTTTCGTAAGCTGCATGCCCTTGAGTGCCAGCGATGCGCCGGTGGTCGGCATATCGGCGGTGCCGAAGTTGTCCTTCAGCACCACCGGAATGCACTGTAACGGCTTCAGCTTAATGCCGCGTGTGAGCTCCTTGTCGATGGCATCGGCATGCTGCAGTACCTTGGGGTTCACGTACAGCATGGCATTGAGGGTGGGCCCCTGTTGGTCGTAAGCCTTGATGCGTTCTAAGTACTGCCGCACCAGACCGTGACAAGTCAGCTTGCCGCTCTGCAAGCTGCAATGAATTTCATTGACGGAGGCTTCCATGAGCTGAAATTGCTGTTCGGCGGTGCTAGCGACCATAACCATCACTGTTACTAGTTCATTGAACGTTGAATTCAAATCCTGTTCCTTCTTTACACGGTGTAAAGAAGTCAGGCGCCTAGGACCAAGTTGCTCGAAAGAACAACGGAGCATGTCAGGCAAACCGACGGATCATCTGACGAACTCCGTTCAGATGGCGCACCTAACCCGGGACAATGTGGGCTCGACCCCGGTGAACCCGGTGTTTTCGCTCACTGTCCGTCCGGAAACTCCACGTACACAATGCCGGTCAGGTTCCCTTCGAAAACCAACAGCGTCCTTCGATTTGACCCGTCGAGATTGGCGCAGTAGACCGAGCCACCGAAGTCGGTGATAAACATGCGGCCGCCTTTCACGTCTAACGCCAGCCCAATGCCTTCCATCAAGTGGGTAAGAAGGATCTCAGGCTCTTTGCGATTTTCGGGCGTCGGGTCCATGGCCGCACGGTTCACTGTGTTGCCCCGGGGCGGATCCCCGCGGTCTGTCCAATAGAGGGTCCGATTGGCTAGGTCCAGGTCCAGATCGATTGGTTCAGGCAGGTTTTCATAAAGAAGTTCAATGTCTCTGCGGTCTGCAGGTGACTGCTCGGCCGAAGCCTCGATGCCAGCCCGAAAGATTCGACCTTGGCCGGCGTTGTCATCGCCTTTCTGTGTCCAATAAATCTTGCCGTCCTTAGCGTCGACCGCAATGCCCACACACCATTTCCTGGCGTCTAGCCCCGGGCGCGCATCGCCCTGGCTCATGTCCACAAGAGTTTCGACTTTGGACCCGTCCAGGTTTGCCCGCATCACTCGCATGCCCTCGCGGTCTGACCAATAGAGCTTGCCGTTGTTTTTCTCCAACTGGAGCTGCTTGGGCGTGAACGTGCCACCCGGAGGTACGATGGTGATCGTGTTCTTGCCATCCAGATCCGAACGGACGATAGAGCCATCATTCCGTTTCGGATTGCCCATGTTGGTCCAGTAGATGTGTCTGGCTGCGACATCGACCACCAGCCCGTCCGGCAACTTTCGGCCTTCGTTGATGATAGTTTTCAAATCGGAACCGTCCGGGTTTGCGGACAACACGCGGCCAGCTCCAATATCCAGAAAATACAGCTGACCCGATGGAGTTGGTTTTCCCACCTCAGGCTGGATCGACTTGGAACTTATCGTTCTCATACAACAAGCCTCCCCTCTTTGTGGTTGCAATATAACTTCAGAAGGTAATGGTCAGAGACCTCCTTCACGCGACCGCTGAAAATTTAGGCGTCGAGGACCAAGTTACTCGTGGGAACAGCGGAGCATGTCAAGCAAACCGAGGGATCATCTGACTCAACTCTGTTCAAATAGCGCACGCTACCCGAGACAATATGGATCGCGCAACTTTCGCACTGACCGACACGGCACCCGCTTGGCAGGGAGAGCCCCTCGCTCTCCGCGAAGTTGAGAATCGGCCCCTTAGTCGATGTCCAAACAATAGGTTTTCCGTGGGACCGAGAGAAAGTTACGGTATATGTCTTGCCATCCTCAGCCAAAGAGCCAGTTGGCGCAGTAAACAGCTCTTGGAAGATGTCAAA
>DATHPI010000349.1:0-11812 GCA_035484035.1 Chthoniobacterales bacterium | reverse complement strand
AGGTACGGCAAAGATCGGCCCCGAACCTCTCGGATCGAGTGCACACTCTAGCCCCTTCAGGCTTCAGGGCTGAGCGTTTATTTTGGCTAACCCAGGTAAATCCTGGGCTATGCTTTTTAGGCCACTTTGGGCCACAGATTGGAAATATCCAAACTGCAGAGGTCTCCCGGGCTTAGCCTGGCAATCGTTTCCACATTTCGAAGTGCGGGATTGTGCCAAAGAGAGTGTGCGCAGGTCTTAGGACCTGGTATCCATTTTTCTGATAGAATGGTACCGCGTCCTGGCGTGAATTCAGATTGATTTCCTGCATCCCCAATTCTATCGCGCGGGTCTCCAGTTCCTGCAGGATGGCCTTCCCGACGCCGTGACTTCGCCGGGTCGGGTCGACCGCCATGTAACGGACCTGCCCGCGATTTTCCGCCACGAGATGCAGCCGGCCGATACCGAGCAGGTGGCCCGCGTCGTCCCAGGCTGCGAGGTGAATGGCTTCACCCTCGAAGTCATCTCGCTCTGATCCGAGCGGTTGATTCCATGGTTCCCTCAGGATTTTCCACCGGAATGCGTAATAGGCCTCAAACTCAGACGCGGTGACTGGCGGACGGATGAGCATGGATCAGGAAGTTGGCTGTTTTCTGTGGGGTAATTTCCAAGTTGAAGTCCCACTATCTCTTAAGACCCCTCCGTGACCTCCGTGCGATTCCATTCGGTTTTTACGTAGCCGACGCAGGCAAGTTACCCTCGGAGACAGAACTGTACTGAATCTACTCCCGTTCCCTGAGATTGCGTAACGCAAGGTTGACTGCCTCCGATACGACAGGATGCCGCATCGCCCAGCGGTATTGAAAAACCGGGTTCTCGTACGCCTCCTCGTATCTGTCGGCGAGCGCGTCCTGGATTTTTGCTCTGGTTACCGGGCGTTTAACCTTGGCGGTCAATTTCTCGATCACCGAAAGGCAATACTCGATAACCATGCCGCAGGTTAGTTCTGAGAGGTCGTCCATTTCTTCGGTACAAAACCGGAAAAAGTTTTCCCAGGTGACGCGCTCATGGTCGCCGATCCAGGGTTCGGAACCTGCAAAAAACTTAAATTGAGGAGACTTCCTGGCCAGGAACTCATCGAGTGTTAGTGGATGTTGGCTGGTGCCAAAGTTCCAACTCTTGGTAATTCTGCGTCCAGTTTCGGCAGTGGTCGCCATTTTCAAACCTCCTTGAGGTACAATGGTTCTTTGATAACGTTTTGCAGGGGATGTAAAGGTAAATAGCTCTTTTCACGTGATTTCCGACGAAGTAACAGCTTAAACTTCAAGAAATTGACCATGGTGAAAGCAAAAAGTTCAATCCAGCGGCGACTACCAGACAGCGTAGTCGACAAAGGTCTCGAGGAATCTCTGCCGATCGGCGTTCAGAAGAGCTATTTCATGCTCACTGAGACGGAACGCAATCTGATAAATTCTGCGCTCGAAAAATATCGACCCGGACAAAGCGAACCAATTTCGGTCGGTAACGGTCAGAAAGTGCTCAAGCCGGCTTTGCGGCTGGCTGTTAATTATCGCCTGGTGATTGAGGAAATCAAAGGTTCGCAAGCGATTGTCAGTTATACTCGATGGGTGGATTCGGTGCAGGTCCGGGGAACGGAGAATCCGGAAGTCTATCTGAGCTTCAATCCCCGTTTCGAACATGTCTGGCTAGAGTTGAAGAATCTTTTGCCGCGCTATCTGACCGAGAAACCAGCCAAGCTTCGACTACGAAGTCAGTACTCGCTTCGCCTATACAATTGGGCGAAAAAATATGCCACTGTCGGGAGCAAGCGCGTCTCGCTGGATCGACTTCGGAAAGTGCTCGGCCTGGAATCGATCAGGGACGCGGAAGGAAACATGATCCAGGAAGCGCCTCTGCCAGTCTGGGCCAACTTTCGGCAGAGAGCCTTGGATACGGCCATTTCGGAGATAAATAAGAAAACCGATCTAAGAATCTCGCTGGAAGAGTTGGGGCGGTCGAAGCACCGGCGAATTACCACTCTCACCTTCGACATCAAAATGCAAAAACTCGACAACGATAACAATGGCGACTATTAACGTTCGCGCCGGAACCACATCAACGCCGTGATGGATCAGGCTTCCGCCGGAACCAGAAGAATAGAGAACTACCCGAAATTTGGAAAAGGCTGTGCCAGATAGAAACCGAACCTTGCCAAAACTGACGACTGTGACGGAGGAACAGTTGACGGAAATCAACCGTCTGCATTTGAGTTTTCCCTACAATTTTGCCTCGCCTCCCAGACCGGAAACAAAAATCATGCTGGCCGAATTTGTTAGGGATAACGAAAAAGAGTTTCCCTATGCGATCCAGGATTTGGTCGACAAATTAAAACTTGATTCTTTTAGCGCTGAATCGTTCGATCATCACCTCGACAGAAATTTATTGGCGACCGCTGGACACTTGAGCGCGGTTACGGTGGCAAAACTAATTCACTACTGTCTGCTGATTTTGGAGAGCGAAGCGGAAATACTTGCTTGGGGAGCGATCGGTTCAGGCCTGTCTGGCACCCCGGATGCCAACCACCTCGCCCGTGCGGTGGCCGCTAAAATGAACCAGTACCCAAACCGCGCCAAGATACCGGAGTATGATCACCTCGGTCAATTCCTGGCGGCGGTGCAGCATCCGATCGTCGGAAAAGGGGTCTCCAACGCTGCAGTAAATCGATGGGGCGCCGACGAGCAGCTCCAGATACCTGTGCGGGCTTGAATTCCCGGTCATTCGGGGCCCGACGGTCAGTTAAAACTTTATTCGTAACCCGATATCCTAACGTTATAGACGTTTTGTATGAAATTGTCTCTGGTCAATTTCGCGGGGCTTGACCGCAATAGCGTTTCTCCAGATCCATGGCCGAGCGGGAGAGGACGTTTTAAAAGCAAAAATCATTCGCCAGACTCTTAATCACAACGAGGGTTCGGCGCCGACCGGCGACCGAGAGATTGCGGAAAAAAACAGGGTGGCGATAGAGACGGCCACGGGATTGATGAGAATATTAGGCAACGTTTTATCTATTGCGTAATTGCGGCGAAGCCGATAAATATCGAGTTGGAAAGAGGAGTCGAAACGCATGGCTTACGTCAATTGGGTGACCTACGAGGCGCAGCTGAAAGTCGTTTATTACGGACCTGGGTATGCCGGCAAAACGACCTCTCTGCGGTATCTCTCCTTGCGTTTAGAAACTGATGTCAAGGAGCTGCCGACCACTGACGATCGATCGGTTTTCTTCGAATACACCCAGTCGCAAAAACTTCCCGCCAATAACCTCCAGGTGAAGTTTCTTTATTGGACGCTGCCCGGCCAACAGAAATATCGAAGGACTCGACATCTGGTCCTGGCGGGGACGGACGCGGTCGTCTTTGTAGCGGATAGCCAGTACGAAGCCGCATCGAGAAATCTCGAAATGCTGAATGATTTGGAGGAGCTTTTGTCTGACCGCGGTATGTGCCTGGAAGGAAGACAGAATCTGACACTGCAACCCATCCCGATCGTCTTTTTTTATAACAAAAGGGATTTGGCCGATATCATGCCCGTTCATTACATGGACACTTTGTTTGGATTACCATCCTGGCCGGCCTCGCGATTTACTGGGGAGGCGACAGCTGGAAAGAACGTGGTGCGAGCGGCAGATGCCGCGGCGACGCTGGCCTTGAAAAGGTTGGAGGAAAAAATATATGGGCCGCAAAACCAGGATGCGACCGCTGAGGCAGAGTCGTGACCAGGGCTGCAAAGAGGAGTGACCAATGACGAGCCTTCCTGAAAAAGAAAGAGACAAGCTGTTTGGATCTTCACAAGAGCGTGTTCAGCCATTTCGGCCGCTTGACCGGAATGAGTTGTCCGAGCATGCATTGCTCCTGTTGGATCGTTATCGCGTGAAGGATGCGAACGACCCGATGGCCATCTTTGTTTCGATCGTTGATAAGATGAGCGCCCATCAGCGCGAGGTTATTTCACGCTTCGAGGCGGCGATTGCGCTGGCCGGAGTGGAGTTCGGGCGCATTGACCTGGCCATCGGAAAGGCCGAGGAAACGCAGAGGCATGTCGAGGCCTTGGTGATCGCTCTCGATCAGACGCAGAAGGATTTCGCCGTTACCACGAACAAGATCCGGCAACGAAGCAATTTCGACATCATCCTTAATCATCTGCAACCCTGCATCTACGGCCTTTTCGGTGCGATCCTCGCGCTCTTGGTCATTTTCATCAGCCTTCATCAGAAAATTCTCTGAGCCGGGCGGTCTGCGTACCAGGCTCAGGGATTTGCTGAGGCGGAACAAAAGGTCGGCGGCAACAGGTTCGATGATCAGAGTCACCGAGCAGTGATACGGAAGGAGCGCGGCGGGTCCGTTCCACCGTGCCTGTCGGTAGCCACGGTGGCATGGCTGGGCAGCGAAGGGAAACCCGTCAGCGGCCAAGTTCCTTCGATGCCCGCCAGCTCAACTTCGTTAAATCAAACGCCGGCCGCTTCGAGGAATTCGGCCTCTTTTTTGGAAGTGGGTTGGCCTTGATGCAGCATCCGATTCATAGCGTTCAGGTAAGCACGCGCGCTCGCCTCGACCACATCCGTGCTGGCCCCTTTACCGGTAATGAGTCGGCCGCCGCCGAAGTCGCATTTCAAATTGACTTCGCCTAACGCGTCTTTGCCACTCGAGACCGCGCTGACATGATATTCCACCAGGTGTCCACGCTGGTGGAGGATCCGGTCGATCGCTTTCATTACCGCATCAACGGCTCCGTTTCCAGGGGACGAATCCTGTAAAGTCTCTTCGCCTTTTCGCAGGCGTACGGTGGCGGTTGGGATCGTGGTGGTGCCAGAAGTGAAGCTGATATAATCCAGCTGCCACGCTTCCTGGGTCACCCCGATGGAATCATCGATCAACGCTCCCAGATCGTCATCGTAGACAAATTTCTTTTTATCCCCGACTTCCTTGAATCGGACAAAGATTTGACCGAGTTCCTCGTCGCTCAGTTGGTAGCCGAGATGCTGCAATCGTTTTGCCATCGCGTGCCGGCCACTGTGCTTGGTCAGTGGCAGTTCGGTTTCGCCCCAGCCAACCTCCTGGGGATCCATGACCTCGTAGGTCTCGCGATGCTTCAGGATGCCATCCTGATGGATGCCGGAACCGTGCGCGAAAGCATTTTCGCCCACGATAGCCTTGTTGCGCGCGACGATTAGACTGCTCATCCGGCTCACCAAACGCGAAGATTTCACGATCTCTCGCGTATTGACCTGCGTGTGAAAATCTTTGAAGTAGTCGGACCGGGTCTTGATGGCCATCACGATCTCTTCCAGAGCGGCGTTCCCGGCGCGTTCGCCGATGCCATTCACGGTTCCCTCCACCTGGCGCGCGCCCGCTTGAACCGCGGCGATCGAGTTGGCGACTGCCAGGCCAAGATCGTTGTGACAATGCACGCTGATCACCGCGTCGTCGATCCTCTTCACGTTCGACTTCAGATAACGGATCAAGTCCCCGAATTCAGCTGGAACCGCGTATCCGACGGTGTCGGGAATATTGATGGTGGTCGCGCCGGCCTCAATGGCTGCCTCGACCACCCGCGCCAGGAATTCAGGTTCAGTTCGAGACGCATCCTCCGGCGAAAACTCGACATCGCGGACGATGGTCTTGGCCCGTTTCACACTCTGGGTGGTGAGCAGGATGATCTCTTCACTGGGCTTTTTGAGCTTGAAATCACGATGGATTTTGGACGTGGCCAAAAAAATGTGAATCCGCGCGCGATTGCCGGCGGCTTTGACCGCAGCGCCGGCTGCATCAATGTCCTTTGGGACACAGCGGGCGAGTCCGGCGATAATCGGTCCGCGGATTTCGGCAGCAATTTTTTGGACAGCCTCGAAGTCGCCGTCGCTGATGACGGGAAATCCTGCTTCGATCACGTCAACGCCTAAGCGTTGGAGTTGACGTGCGACCTCCATTTTTTCGCGGAGATTCATCGACGCCCCTGGGCACTGTTCACCGTCACGCAGGGTGGTGTCGAAAATTAAGATTCGTTCTGACATGTTTGCCTGAAGTTGGTAGGAAATTCGGATTTGCGGTTCGGAAGCGATCGGTCAAAACCGGTGTACCGCGAACGATTCTGACCAGACTGACGAGACTAAGAGAGGAGAGAAAGATTTGGGGCGCCACTCCCGAGCAGGAGGAGTAGAAAGCTAGAAAGCTGTCCGTGAAAGCGCATCGAACCGCGAAACTAGCAGCGCGGTCACAGGCAGTCAAATGAGAATCTCAAGGATCTTGGCATTCGCGGGTTTCGTGGCATTCTTCCGATATTGTATGAACCGTCTCTGGTCGTTTCCTGAGCCGATCCAGCTCGAAGCCGCCTTGGCGGTTTCCCGCGGGCTGGATCTAGCTCCTGGCTTGGCGCGTATCCTTGCCAGGATGGGTTTGGTGGAAGAACGACAAGCGCGCCAATTTCTGTTCCCCAGGTTACGCGATTTGCGCGACCCACTTGAGATCGGTGGGATACAGAAGGCTGTCGATCGAATATTTCACTCGATTGACCGCCGGGAAACCGTCGTTTTGTATGGGGACTACGATGTCGACGGGGTGACTTCGGTCGCTCTGCTGGATCGATTGTTGAAGGCTTTTGGTGCCGATGTCCGAAGCTTTCTGCCACATCGGATCGAGGAAGGGTACGGCTTGTCTGAAGAGGGAGTTCAACGGTGTCTGGCTCTGCATTCACCGAAACTTTTGATTGCGCTCGATTGCGGAACTTCGGCCGCTGATCGGATTAGCGAAATAGAGGCTGCCGGAGTTGACGTCGTGGTTGTGGATCATCACGAGTCAAAGGGGCGCCTCCCAGTTTGCCGCGCTTTTGTCAACCCGAAAATGGGCTCCAGCAATCACCATCTTTGCACTGGAGGCCTTGTTTTTAAGCTTTGTCACGCCCTGTTGAAAGCGCGACGGCTTCCGGATTTTGATCTGAAGAAATGCCTTGACCTGGTTGCTCTGGCGACGATCGCGGATCTGGTTCCTTTGGTGGATGAAAATCGGACTTTTGTGCTGCACGGTTTGCGGCAGCTGGAGCAAACGGAATGGCTCGGGTTACGGGCTCTCATGGAGGTGGCCGGTGTCAACCCGCCGATCCGGCCCGCACATGTGGGCTTTCGCCTTGGGCCACGTCTCAACGCGGCCGGACGAGTTGGAGTGGCGCAAGACGCGCTCGAGCTGTTACTGGCGAATGATCCGGAAAAGGCCTTGGTGTTAGCTCGCAGCCTTGATTGGCAGAACCGCGATCGCCAGACCGTCGAACAGAAGACCCTGGATGAAGTTCTGCAACAACTGGCTCGGACGTTTGTACCCGAGCGAGACGCGGCGATCGTGGTCGGTTCACGCGGATGGCATCCTGGAGTGGTCGGCATCGTCGCGTCGCGTTTGACCAAACAATTCCATCGTCCGTCAGTGGTCATCGGGTTTGACGAATCCGGCCAAGGCAAGGGGAGTGGCCGAAGCGTTCCCGGACTTTCGATGGTGAAAGCCTTGGAGGAGTGTGGCGAATACCTTTTGCAATTCGGCGGCCACGAAATGGCTGCAGGGGTCCGAATTGCGTTCGATCAACTGGAGTCCTTCTCCACGGCATTCCGAGCCGCCGCGCAACGGGTGCTGACCCCGGAATTGTTGCAACCCCGGCTGGAGCTCGATGCGGAACTGACCGGGCACGAGATCAACCTCAATTTTCTCAGTTGCCACGATAGGCTGCAGCCGTTTGGGATTGGAAATCCGCAACCGCTCTTTTTCATTCGCAGGATCGTGCCCGCTGGGGAGCCAAGATTGCTGAAGGAGAAACATCGATTATTTACCCTGCGACACCGTTCATCTCTGCTAAGTGCCATTCAATTTAATGGGGCGCAATTTCCGCTCCCGAAGCCGCCTTGGGATATCGCGTTCTACCTGGAAGCAAACAACTATCAAAACCGAGTCCAACTACAACTCCATGTCGAAGCATTGCGAACTGCGGAATTTTAGGAAAAGTGCCAGGGTCAAAGGTGATCAATGACTGCGGACGCGCTCGATTACCCTCTTGAACAGTTTGCTTGGTGGGCAGAATCCCAGCGAAAACTAGTCCAACGCCTGGGGATTGCGACGTTGCGGGAGTTATTGCAGCATTATCCGAGGCGCTATGAGGACCGAACCCGGTTTGCCGCCTTCCCCACGGGCAGTTCCGAGGAGTCGATCTGTCTTCGAGGAATCATTCACAAAATGTCCGCTCAATATTTCGGGGGACGGAAGATCGTGGAGGTCATCCTGGAGGATTTGTTGGATACTGCGCTGAGCGGTCGTGTCATCTGTCGATGGTTCAATCAGCATTATCTGCAGCGCATGTTAGCCACCGGGTGCGAATTGATAGTCTATGGTCGACCCAAGCAGTATCGAAATCGCATTTACTTGGATCACCCGGAGTTTGAGTTAGTTGAGGAGGAAGGTGAAGAAAACATTCATATGGGTCGGATCACGCCGATCTATCCCCTGACGGAAGGGGTCCGGCAAAGAGCGGTGCGATCCATCATGTTTCGGGTGATTCAGGAACTTAGGGTGTTGCGACAGAGTCCAGGGGCTAGCCCGGAAGCGGTATCGGAGCAGGAAGCGCTCAGCCAAATCCATTTCCCAGAGAGTTGGCCAGATCGGGAGGCGGCCAGAAAGGTGTTGGCGTTGGCAGAATTTTTGGCGATGCAGATCGTGGCGGAACAACGAAAACGTTCGGTAGCGGCCTTGAAAGGTGATCGCCACGTTGGCGCGGGAGAATGGACGAAAAAGTTTCTGGCAACGCTCTCGTACCGGCCGACTTCGGCTCAAGAGCGAGCGATTCGAGAAATTCGCGAAGATATGGCGAAAGAGGTTCCAATGAGCCGACTTTTGCAGGGAGATGTGGGCGCCGGCAAGACGCTTGTGGCTGCAGCCGCGATGCTGTACGCGGTCGAAGCGGGCTATCAGGCTGCGTTGATGGCTCCCACCCAGGTTCTAGCGGAACAACATTTTGACAACTTCCGAGACTGGTTTTCCCTTTTCGATATTCGCATTGCTCTTCGAACAGGGACGCGTCGCGAGGCTTCCCACATCGAGCTTCAGGGGGAACCTCAAATCGTGATCGGAACGCATGCCTTACTTTATGACGCCAGCCAGTTTCAGCGTCTTGGCCTCGTGGTGATCGACGAACAGCACAAGTTTGGTGTTTTGCAGCGCTCTAAATTGCTGGAAAGAAAGCCGATGCCCGATCTTCTGGTGATGACGGCGACGCCCATTCCGCGGACCCTTGCGATGACGGTCTACGGTGACCTGGAGGTTTCGATTCTCGATGAAAAACCGGCCAACCGACGAGCCATTATTACCCGCGTCCGGCCCTCCGCCAAAATCCCGGAGGCGGCTTCCTTTATTCGAGAGCGCGTTGCGGCAGGCCGGCAGGTTTACATCATCTATCCCGTGATTGAAGAATCAGAGACCCTGAGCGTCAAAGCCGCGACGACGGAGTATCACAAATGGGAGAAATTGCTTGCTCCGCTTCAATGCGGCCTTTTGCATGGCCGGCTAACGCTGGAGGAGAAAGAGCGCGTGATGGAGCAATTTCGAAAGGGTCAAATCCACATCCTCGTTTCGACTACGGTGATCGAGGTGGGAATCGATATTCCAAATGCGACCGTGATGTTGATCGAGAACTCGGAACGATTCGGCTTAGCTCAGCTTCATCAATTGCGTGGTCGGATTGGCCGCAGCCGGCATCAGAGCTACTGTATCCTCCTAACGGACCGGGAAGATCCGGAGGCGCTTGATAAACTTGCCATCCTGGAGCGGAGCGAGAACGGATTTGAAATTGCAGAAGAGGATCTGCGGATCAGAGGCCCTGGAGATTTGCTGGGTACGGTGCAAAGCGGTTTGCCGCCGTTGCGTCTCGCCAGTTTGATCGAGGACGAAGCGCTCTTATTTCGGGCGAAAGCTCTTGCGAGAACGATTTTGGATTCCGATCCTTTGTTGCAACAGACTCAACACCAACGTTTTAAGCGTTTCGCTATCCAAAGTGGCGAAAATGGAACAAATTTAGCTAACTAATTAGTCGCGGCAACAATGAAGAGTTTCCTGAAGTTTTTAGTTTTCGTTTTACTCCTGGCTCTTGCGATTTCGCTTATCTACGTCTGGCAAGGGAGGCAACCTACTCAGGCTCAAGTCAAGGCTGAGAAGTTTACACCGGCAGACAAACCGAGTCTCGACCTGAATTCAGTCGATGTCTTGCAACGTTTGGATGAGGAGTACACCAAGGTAGCGAACGCTGTGGTACCCAGCGTGGTGAGCATTACGACGACGAAAACCGTCTCTCGTCGGATGCCGATCGATCCTTTGGAGCTGTTTTTCGGAAGGCGGTTCTCGGACGAGAACCCTGCTCAGCAGAAAGTGACCTCGCTCGGCTCAGGCGTAATCGTCTCCAAAGAGGGGCACATCGTAACCAACAATCATGTGCTGAACGGAACGGATGACGTGACCGTGCAACTCAGTGACGGGCGGCAAGCAAAGGCGAAAATCGTCGGGACAGATGGACAGATTGATTTGGCCGTATTGAAGATTGATCTGGAGAACTTGATCCCTTTGCCGATCGGCGACTCGGATAAAGTCCGAGTTGGACAGATCGTGATGGCGATCGGAAACCCGTTTGGTCTGGATGAAAGCGTGAGTCAAGGAATCATTAGCGCCAAGGACAGACGGGCGATGAATGATAGCCAAGTGGAGTTTTTCCAAACGGATACTGCGATCAACCCCGGAAATTCGGGTGGGCCATTAGTGAATATCCGGGGAGAGGTGATTGGCATCAATACGGCGATCTATTCTGAGTCCGGCGGGAATCAAGGGATTGGATTTGCGATTCCTTCGAACGTGGTTCGGTCCGCGATGAACAGTATCATCGGCAAAGGGAGAGTGGTCCGTGGTTACCTCGGAGTTGGTATTCAACCAGTGACCAACGATATCGCGGAACAATTCAAGCTTAACAGCGCTCGAGGCGCTTTGGTAACTGACGTAACTCCCGGTTCTCCAGCCGAGAAAGCAGGCATTATCCGCGGCGATGTCATTCGTAAAGTGAACGGCTACGAGGTCAAGGACACGGTGGCCTTGGTCAACCGGATCGCCGAAACGGAAATCGGCTCGAATTTGACAATCGATCTGGTGCGTGATGGAGCGGCCAAAACTGTCACCGCACAGGTAGTTGAACAGCCGGCGGATCTTGTCGCTCGCCTAAATCGGAACCAGAGCTCGCCAGATCCTTCCGGGGCCTCGCAGAACGCGGTTTTTGCTGGAATCGAAGTGCAGAATCTGACCGAGCGGCTTCGAGCTGAGGCCAAGGTTCCCCCCAACGTCAATGGGGTCATTGTCACGCAGGTTGATCCCAATTCGACGGCCGCGCAAGAGCTCAGACCCGGGGATGTGATCGAGCAGATTAATCGACAACCAGTTTCCAACGTCGACGAATTTCAGAGCGTTGTCGGCCAACTGGACCCTGACCGGCCCGTGATGGTCGGAATGGCGCGTAGCCGCCAACGATCCTTTGTCATCATCCAACCGAACTGAATTATACACTATTCCTCAATGTTATGAGCCAAGGTTCTTCCGGCAATGTTATCGCGGCGCTGGTGAGTTTTTTTATTCCCGGTCTTGGCCAGTTGATCCAGGGCCGGGTCCTGGCGGCGCTCGTGCACTTCGTTGGGACTTGGATTCTCTGGCTGATCTTGCTGGGATGGCTCGGACACATTTTTTCTTGTGTGGATGCGGCGCGTTGGAAAGGACGTTGA
>DATHPI010000348.1:0-10433 GCA_035484035.1 Chthoniobacterales bacterium | reverse complement strand
TAAGCATGGTACTACGTCGGAATGAAGCGTCTGCTGGCTGGGGATAAGAAGACCACAGCTGTTTACTTCGACAAGTGTTTGGGAATGCGAGAGAAGAATTTCGATGAATACATTCTGGCGCAAGCGGAGCTGAAATCCCTTGGGACGGCAAATTGAATTTTCGCCCAGTGTAAACAACCCCGAAACGACCTTTTGTTAACGTAACTAATCAGGTGGTCGCAACGTCTTCTTAGGCATGAGACTAACATATCTAATCACCCCAATCATTGCCATCGTGGCATGCAGTTCGCTACAAGCGCAGACTGCGGAGACAACACCTTCTCCAGGCTCAGGCTACAGTCAGCATGGCCATTGGCGGCATCATCATGCGTGGATTTGGAGGAAGCTGAATTTGACGGACACCCAAAAGCAAGACATTAAACAGTACCGGGCGACTAACAAGGCAGCATTTCAATCGGCGCTGGCCAGCTATCTTTCTGCCAAAGAAGCCGTGCTAGAAGCGATTAAGAACAATCAGTCCAGTCAGTCCGCCGCCGCAACTCTGGCCACAGCCGAGGCGAACCTTCTCGCTCTGCGCGTTAAACAGGAGCAATATATCGCGAGCCTTTTGACTGGAGATCAGGTTACCACCTGGCAAGATTTCCAGAACAAGCGGGCCACTCGGATCCAGAATCGGATCAACACACTGCGTCAAGCCAACTCCTAACCGTTACCAGCGATTCCGGGACCACCGATATTTGTGTCGGTGGATCCCGCCACTTTGGGCGCCCGAGCGTCCGGCCTCGCCGAAGGATTGCTCTTTCAGTGATCCTTTCGGCTCAATCGGTTTCCTCCCAGGTCGATCTTTGCAGGACATCAGTGGCTCCGGGGTGGTCGAACGACATGTGTTGCTGTTCGGCGCCACTGTCCAAAAACATTATTCTGGTTAATATCGTCTAATATGGTAAATATGATTCATCGTAGAATCGTACCGGAGCGATGTGCGATCCACGAGTCACTCGGGCGATATCAATCAAATGCCCCAGAAGTCAATCCTGCGATTTTGCCGATTCCATTTGTCCCTCCTGGCAGCATCGGTCGTCGTGATGGTTTCGGCTCTTCTCTGGTTTAGCTGGCAGAGCCAGGTATTCACTAAGCAACGGTTGGGGCTCTCCGCATCGCCATCGGCCGATCACATTTTTTGCTCCAGTACGTCGCCACCGTGGCGGCCAGTCCGACCAGAAGTTCGGCTTCCTCTCTTTTCGGCTTCTGGTCTTGATTGAAATGGCGAGCCTCAATCAAAGCGGAGCCCCCCACCTTGGAGAGGGCTTCGTGAAGGGGGCCGGGGAGGAGGTCTGGATGTTTCTTCAGGATTTCGCCCAAAGTTGCTCTGGGATCGCCGGTAATCGCGCGGGCCAGGCATTCGAGAGAACCCATGGTGTGATAAACAGCACCGCGCAAATCCGGTTCCGGTCGCCATGAAAGTGCCTCCAGCGCTTCATGGATTTCCCTGCTGGCGCTCGGGCGACCGGATTCTTCAAGCGTTGCCTGGGCCGTTTTGACGGCCGCTTCAAACCCATCAGCACCGCGCATGATGATCTCGCCCTTCACGAGTTGCCACCCAATCCCGTTCGTCAAAAAGAAATCGTTGATGGCCTGCCGAAATGCGGGTGCTTTCTCCTCATCCCAGACCGAGTGGTCATCGGCTCTTCTAAATCGGCTCCAGATTCGTTCGATGATGTCGTAAACCAGAAACCATTGACATCCGTAAACGTCCTTTTGGGCTTCTTCCCAGACGTTAGGGTATTCACTCCAGTTCCGGCGATTCGGCCGCTGCTGGAGGACAGAGCAGACGATATCCCTGATGTCACTCGGGGCGAGGCCTAAATCGTGGGCGGTTTCCAAAACGCAGTGCCGCAGATTTTCTGACGCATCTTCCCAAATGCTTGTTTCCTTCGCCTGGCCTTCGTACCCGTAGCGTTTAGAAAAGGGCAATCCCGCAGGAGCATTGGACTGGAGCATCGCGATTCATCTACCGCAGGAGATTAATGACTGCGAAGCACTCCTGCGCAATAGAGCGATATTTAGCCATCAGGGGAAGTTCTATCAAGGGTGAATCGAAGAGGTGAGCACCGGATCGGTCAGGAAATGTCCTTCGCATCACCGAACTGTTCGATTTCGTCTATCGAATGCTTCATGGTCGGAAGCATCTTCGGAGAACGAGCCTTTTGGATCAAAAGACCAACTAACCCGACAACCATATAAGCTACGAAGATCCAGACGAGCAGATTGCTAGGGAAGGGGGGCGGAGGAAATAAAGCGCTCCCGGGTATCCCGATCGTGCCCAAGAGCGGGAGGAGCATAAAACCGCAGCCCAAGGCCGCAAAGATCACGTCGGTCTTACGCAACTTTCCGAGAGCGCGGAGATACATCGGTGCGGCAATCGAAACTAGAATATAGACCAGCAGAAAACCGAAACTGCAGAGGGTGCCAAAGTAGCCTTGAGCGTCAAAAGTATTGATTCCGGAAAAGTAGACGGATGCGGGAAGGAGAAACGTAATCAAGGCAGAGAGAGCAACGGCGATATGGGGCGTTTTATTGGTCTGATGCGCCTCACCGAGTGCGTCATGGAAGAGTCCGTGGCGCGCCATCGAGAAGATGATCCTGGCGGTCGAATTGATGCACGCGAGGGTGCAGGAAAAAAAGCTCAGAAGGGCGCCGAGATTGATCAGGGTGCCCAGAAATGCCAGCCCAGTCTGCGGCGCCAGAAAGGCGAGCGGTGCCTCGCTTTTGCCCAGGTCAGCTCCGGAGTCTTTAAAACCGAGGATGATCACGTAAGCCATAAAGAGAAAAAAAACGCCGGAGATCGCTGTGCTCTGAAGGATTGATCGGGGAATCGTTCGCAGCGGGTCTTTCGCCTCAGCCCCGAGGGAGGTGGAACTCTCAAAACCGGAAAAAGCGAAAACAACGAGGACGATCCCGGTGATCACACCCCCCGGGGTTGAACCGTGAAGCGTGATCTGCGACATGTCGATGGCGAAACCCTTGTGCACCCAGATCGCCACGCCTAAGACCAGAATGAAGACGATCGACACTCCTTCGAAGATCAGCATCATTTTGGCTGAAAGTTTGATGTCCTTGTAGGCCACGCCGAAAGAGACAATGACGCAGAGTGCGAACAACGCCACCATGGGGACATGAATTCCCACCTGGGCGAGAAGCATATTGGCGAAAATTCCGAACCCGCAAAGCGTGGACATCCCAGTGACCATATAGCCCAGCAACAAGCCCCATCCGCTGAGAACCCCTGCGATAGGTCCGAGTCCTTTCACAATGTAGGTGTAAAGAGAACCCGGGGAGGCAGAGCGCCGGGCAAACTGGTTGATGTTAAAGCAGACAAAGAGCAGTCCAACAGTGGCGAGGAGAAAGCTGAGCCAGGTTCCATTGCCGGCGCTGACAAAGATCAATCCCAAAATGGCGGCCGGAGCGGTGGATGGGGCGATAACGGAAATCGACTGAGCAATGACTTCCGGGTATGAGAGGTAGTCTTTCTTGAGATGGTGAGAGATTTTTGACGGTTGCGAGATGGTGGTCATGGAATTTCTAAATTTTCTGTATTTCTTGAACAGCGAGCTCCGACCGCAAGTCACCCGTTCCGTTCGAAGTTTATTTCTACGGCAAAGACGGAAAAGACTTCTTATATCCGACCAAAGTAGTAGAGCTATCGTGTTTGAGAAACATGTCAACTCCATCATTTGACATGAAGCAAACATTTCGCCGTTTAAACTGTGGTCATCAAGACCTGGCGTACCACATCAGGTGCGAGAGCTGGCGATAGCGAGAGATTTGCGGACCCCCTAGCGGTTTGTCGCCCGCATAGACCAAAAAAGCCACCAGGCGCGAATAAGATAAGATGAGCACCTACATGGACCAAGATAATGATGCTAGAGAAGAGGCTCTTTCCGAGTCAGAGGCTCCAGGCCAAGTACTTGACCCCCTCGCTGAACCGATCGGCTCTCGGGGAACGCAACGGACCGTCGGTTCTGAATATGACGAGGAGGACGCACGCGAGCGTCCACCGGAGGACGGATTAGACCCGGAAATTCCGGAGGATGAAAATCTGCATGTATCAGCATCACAGGATTTCGCGGCCGAACTCGACGATGCCCAAAATATTCCCGAGAATTCAGCCGGATCGTCGAAAGCGGCAGGCGAGACGCGAGAGTAGGTCTGGGTCACGTCTACGTTTTTCGGGCTTGGCCCGAGTGGCCGAAAGGCCTTGAGGACTCCAGTCCAGGATGTCAACCCTGATCTTTCACAGCGCTGGGGAACGGCGCGGACCGTTGTAAAACATTCGCTTGGTGCAAAAGAACACAGGCTGGAAGCCTATGCTACATTGGGTTTTCCGGACCGCTGAGCGATTTCTCAGCTATCGCTGTGAGACGCGCTGGCCACGCGACGGCGTTAATGTAGCATAGGCTTCCAGCCTCTGTTCCTTTCGCCGTGTGTATAAAGAATCGAGTTTAACCCAGGTCTAAGCTTATCACCATTAACTTGGTGGACATTCGCTCTTTGGTAGGTATTGGCAAACTTCTTTAAAATATTTATCGCCTAAATATCGCGCATCATTCTCCTGCTTCGCGCGGTTACGAAAGGAGGCTAGTTTTTCATCTCCGCCAGGTTTCTGTTGACCTTGGTAGGCTTCCCAGGCTTGCTCCCAAGCTTCTGTCCAAGGCCTTCTTACAGACGACACTTTCTCCAATTGGTTCTCTTCGTTCATAAAGTAATACGTGACCTTTGTTTGCTTCAAAGTGATGACATAAAAACGTTTGGCGAAGCCTATTTTCCCAAAGTTAAAAGCATGCCTACCGCCGCCAAGGCCATAATCGCGGTCCCTGACCATCCCAGTATCTTAAGATAGAATGGCAATGTAAACTCTCCCATCACTTTACGACGACTGGCCAATAGCATCGTAAAACACATCACGGGCGCCGCGGTCACTCCGTTAATGATGGCCGCCCAGACCAAAGCCTTGATGGGATCAAGCCTTGTAAAGTTTAGGGCCAGCCCAATCAAAGTTGAGACCGCCAATACCGAATAATATGCTTTTGCATCCTTCGCTTTGCGCTCCAGTCCCACCGGCCATTTCAAAGCTTCGCCGAGTGCGTAAGCTGCTGATCCAGCCAGAACAGGCAGGGCAAGTAACCCGGTGCCAATCACCCCCAAACTAAAAAGCAACGCGGCGAATGGCCCGGCGATTGGCCGGAGCGCCTCGGCTGCCTCAGCCGCTGAATTGATTTCCGTTTTCCCGTGCGTGTGAAGTGTCGCTGCCGCAGTGAGTATAATGAAGTAAGCGATGAGATTGGAAAATGCCATTCCGGCGTAGGTATCAATTTTAATCCGCTGAAGTTGTTCCGGTGCTTGTTGGGGCGCCTTTTTGAGTGGCTTTTCGTCTGGCGCACTCTCCAATTGTTCGACTTCTTCTCCGGCTTGCCAGAAAAGTAGATACGGGCTGATCGTGGTGCCCAAAACCGCGATGAGAGCAGCCCAATATTCTCCTTTAAAGGAGATCGTGGGGATGAAGGTTCCTCGTATTACTTCGGGCCAGTTGATCTGGACGACGAAAACTGTGCCAACGTAAGCGAACAAGGAAAGGGTCATCCACTTTAAGATGCCGGAATAGGTCTGGTAGGGGATTCGAATTTGCAAAACCACCGAAATCAAGGCGAACAAAACACAATAGAGAAGCGGTGGCCCTCCGATAAGGAGATTAACGGCAGCCCCCATTGCTCCGATATCGGCACCCAAATTGATGATATTTGCGATTACCAGGAGAGCAACGATGACATACAATATCCAGGCCGGGTAAAATCGTCGGATATTACCGGCAATACCGCGCCCCGTGACCCGTCCGGTTCGTGCACTTATTTCCTGAATTGCTGCCATAAACGGGTAAATCAACGGCATTGTCCAAAGGATGCTGGAACCGAACTGGGCACCTACGCTCGAATATGTGGCAATCCCGCTCGGATCATCATCCGCGGCTCCCGTCACTAATCCCGGACCGAATATCTTGAGCGTTTTTCGCAACCAGCTTAGCGATCTTGGAGAAGTCTCAGTCACAGTGGCACGCGCCAATTCCCGAATTTTGGGTTCGGCTCCGATCGGATCGCTCGTTGAAGCATCCGATAGTTCGTTTCCTTTTGGCGATAAATTCACTCGTTCTGTTCGCATTGAACGGGCAGATCCGTCCTATTTATTTGATTCCCAAACAACACCGCATACGATCTTGGCAACGGGGGTCCTAGCAGCATGGACCAACGAGTAGTGGCTGACGCCGGGTTCCTGGAGCTGGTACGTCTTGGAATCAAGCCCGCATATGACTTAGTGATCATCAATAGCCTCCAGGTGTCGATGCGCAGGCTGACCCGGCGACCCTCCATGGTCTCTTCTGGCACCGTTCACCCACGATGGTTACGGCGAAATGTTCACCGGCGCTCCGTGGGCTCTGACCCAATCAGCCACTTTCATGACCTATGGCCGATTGTGGCCGATCTTAACCGGTGAACGCGGGGAGTATGATCTGGCGACTCACAATGCCTTTGGGGCAGAAGCGCAGCTTGTCGCCGTAAACTGTAGCGCGAACACGGGTCATTCGGCTCGCTTTCGACATCACTGCTGGGCGCCTGCTTGAACAACCCTCTATTGTCGCGGGGCGCTACCTCTGATCACACCGGCGCTAGTGCAGATCCTCAGAATTTCTACTTGATCAGTAGGGATATCATGATTCAATTCAGATGCTTTGGAGAAAAACCCATGTCATCCCCAGGCGTCGAAAACTTGGTCCAACCGTCCAGATCACTTGACTTATTTGAACCGCCGGCAGCTCATCGAATTCATTCTGATCAAGAGGCTATCCAGACAGCACATCAGATCGCCAGGGAACTGAAGGCAGAAGCGTCGGTGCGAGATCGAGAGCGGCGGCTTCCTCATGCGGAGATTGAACTGCTGACCAGGAGCGGCCTCTGGGGCATCACGATCCCTAAGGCTTTCGGTGGAGCCGGCGTCTCGCACTCCACCTTGGTTGAAGTTATCGCTATCCTCGCCGCGGCGGATCCTTCCCTTGGACAAATCCCGCACAACCATTTCTGCGTCATCGATGCGATTCGATTGGACGGAACGGAAAATCAAAAGCGTTTCTATTTCGAACACCGCCATTCGGGAAACAATCGAATTCGTCCGGACGAAGGCCCGTCCATGGATCGATAGTAACGTCGAGAAGGCCTCAGAGGACCCTTTGACCATTTCTCAGGTTGGCGACCTGGAGATCAGACTGCATGCAGCGGAAGCGTTGCTCCAGCGGGCGGCTAGATTTTTGGACGAAGCGGAGGAAATTCCGACTGAGACGACTGTCGCCAAGGTATCGACTGCGGTCGCGGAGGCCAAGGTGGTCACGACTGAAATCGCGATTTTGGCGACCAACAAACTTTTCGAACTGGCAGGTACGCAGTCGACTTTAGGTAAATATAATCTCAATCGCCATTGGCGGAATGCTCGCACCCACACGCTGCATGATCCTGTGCGGTGGAAGTATTATGCGATCGGCAATTATTATCTCAACAACGTCAATCCACCGCGCCATCCGTGGAATTAAAGTCTGAAGTTCATCTGATCCGGAGCGATGATCATTAACTTTCCGGAGTGTGGAGTGATGTCTGAAAAGCCCGCCGCAAGCTCAACGAACTCAAGGCAGCCACGCGACTGGCTAATGTAGCATAGGCTTCCAGCCTGTGTTCTTTCGCACGTTGAGCGAATTATTCCAGCGCAATCGATGATGGTCGTGGGCGAGTGAATGGGCTCCCACCGACAAATTGTGTCTAAAGCTCAGGGTTCCCTGTGCTGAGTCCTCCAGCCCCTTCGGGCCAGCGAGGCGTCACGACCTGTATCTGTTTAGCGTCTCGTTCTCGTCGTCGTCATCCTCCTCCTACTCGTCCTTCGTCCTCGGTTGAGGATCGAGGCTGGTCTTCCAAGATGGAGGAGGGATGAATGGAGAAAGCAAGTGATGGGAGTTTTCCTCGTAACAACCGAAAAAACTTATGGCGACGAGGGCGACCACGACGACGACGACGACCGAACGACCACGAGGACGAGTACGAAAGCAGTGGGACATCACGCTAAACGGATCACGGCTTGATCTGCGGGCTGTCCCGGCTCCAGGAGAGTAAGGCGTGAGACGCCTTACTCATCGTAAGAAGTTATTTTTGGCTATTATCGAAAAGAAAAACGACTGGCTATTTCTGTTGATCGATCGGGATCCATGCGGCGACGGCTTGATCGCTACTTCCAAACCCAGGCAGCTTGGAATCGAGATCAAAGCCAGCGCCCCAACTAGCACGATGCCTTTGACAGAATCCTGTGTGTAGTAGGGGACGTTGAGCATCGTCAGGCCGTTCAAGACCAACCCGACAAACACTGCCCCAGTAACGGTGCCGAGAACGTTGGGGCGTCTCTGATCCAGAACTGCAAAGCCGATCAAGGCGGCCGCCACGCTATCTATAGCAGAGAGGAGCCGGCAAAGACGTCACCGCGGCCGACCCGGGCCGCGACAAATACTCCGCCCAAGGCGGATAAGGTGCCGGAGATAACATAGGCCGCTACCCGGTAAAGCTTGACCGATGCGCCCGCCAAGTAGGCTGCCGCTTCGTTTCCGCCGACCGCATAGAAGACTCGCCCCAACGGGTCTGTTCCATCAGGCACCAAGAAACAATCGCCAGGAAAGCAACAATGAATACCGGAAGCGGAATCAGATGAGAGGGAGCGCGGTATTTGATGGCGATGCTTTCAGGAAAATTGAGGGAGATCGAAGGGGTGCGCTTGTAGTTGCAGGGAAGGTTCAGTTCAAAGCTTCACGCGGGATTGACTGATTGACTTGGTAGGCACGGAGACTTGGCTTAGGAAGCCAATATAGAACGCCAAAAAAAGAGGGTTACAACCTTGGCGCAGCGCCTGGATGGATTATGCGCTGTTTTCTTTTGGTAACTTAATAAGGTGGTACGCCATGTCTAGCGCTACGCTATGCCTGTTCAAGGTCGAATCCGGCATAAACGGCTTCCTCCCCACTGCGTGGGTCCCCTCCATTTATTCCGTTTCTCGCTTGAGCAGGCTTCGCTCCGCGCTGGGAAGGTTACTGCATTTTGCGTTCGATAGCCCTGCGCTCGTTCCTCGCTCCGGTCTCCCAACGCAAAAGCTGTTGGTACTTTGTTCGTGAAGCCAAACAGCGAGGAAGGATGACACGGAGGAAAGTCTGGTTTAATTAAAGGGCTAGCCAGCCAGCGCCCTCAGGATCAAGAAGAGTCCGAGGGGGCGTGTTTCCCGATTCCGTTTCCCAAGGGGGCCTATAGGTGGGAAAAGGGAAACGGCAGGTTGAATGGAAGGGTAGTTTGAGTCTTTGACAGTTGGCACAAGTAGGAACGCAACGTGCCCAATGGACGAGTGGCAACGAACCTGTTCGCAAGCCTTGGACATCGCGTTTACCTTGTTTCAGAAGCGGCCGTCTTGCGATGTCTTCCTCTACTGCCCGCTTAAATGCTTGCAATCCGGCATCTTCTGCGGGAGTTGGAATGACCCTCACATAACCCGCTCTTTCCGGGGGGCAGCGGCGGTGATTGGCCTGAGAAACTGTAATACAGCCAGCAGGTGGTCGCGCTCCTCAAGTTCAAACCTCATCCACAACGACCAAGGCAGCGTTTCTTCGCACAACACGGGCATAAATCGGGCTCGCATGGCTTTCCAGAAGGAGCTGCGCACAAAGTTATCCAGCCACCATTGGCGCCAACGCTTTAAGGTGCTGGGGCTGATATTCAACACCTCCCGAATGCGCCGGACCCGTTCCGGCTTCAGGCCATGCATCATCGCTGAAATCAACACCACGATCAGACCCGCGTAGACCTTCCTACCCAGGAAACGCACCGACTCCGGGGTCCGCCGGCGCCGGCAATCTTCTTGATCGCAACAGAAGCTATAGCGTTTGTTCCATTGCGGAACCCCACGCGCCTTGCGCTCATAATTGGCTCGGTGCAGCTTGCCGCCGCAATCACAACCCTCTCGGCGAGCCCCTTCAGCCAAATCGGCATCAACTTTCTCTAAGAGTTGGTGAAGCTGCGGATCGAACAGAAAGTTCCGGAACCAGGTCTCTCCCATTTGTTTCATACCAGTAGATGGAGAACAAAAAGCCCTAAGGTGACAAGCTTACTGGGCTTCATGTCATCGCTTAATTTGAAGGACGGAGGTGGCGTTTCCCGGCGTTTCCCTCACTTAACGCGCACAACATCGAGCCTATTCTCCCTCGATTTTCGAGCCGAGCCTCAATTTCGGTCTCGGCACCGGAATTGTCGTGGACAAGTGGGGCGTGGCAGAGCCGTCAAACTGATATTATCGTCTTCGATAGAAGAGTT
>DATHPI010000347.1:0-7235 GCA_035484035.1 Chthoniobacterales bacterium | reverse complement strand
AGATGTGCCCACCCTGGAGACACTGGCCGCCGTTTCCATTATGCGCGAACACTTACCCGCCCTCAAAATGAGGGTCGTCAACATCGTTGACCTGATGAAGCTGCAGCCGCAAACCGAGCATCCGCACGGGCTGAGCGATATTGATTTTGACGCGCTCTTCACCAAAGACAAACCCGTCATCTTCGCTTTTCATGCCTACCCGTGGTTGATCCATCGACTGATCTATCGCCGCACTAACCACGAGAACATCCATGTCCGCGGCTATAAGGAAGAGGGCACCATCACGACGCCCTTCGACATGACGGTCCTGAACGATCTGGACCGCTTTCATCTCGTGATCGACACCATCGACCGCGTCCCGCAAACTGGCGACCAGGGCATTTACCTCAAGCAGCAGCTCAAGGATAAGCTGGTCGAGCATAAGCAATACATTAACCAATATGGGGAGGATCTGCCGGAGATCCGGAATTGGAAGTGGAGCAGGACAGACTAAACTGATTGAAAACGTAGCCGTCATAGAGCCGGGCACTAGAATCTTACCCGTGAATTATTTCGTGAATGCATCGTCCAATCTATTGGGCTCATTTCGCGAGCCCGGTAGCAGTTGATTGCATGAAAATCGGAGACTTTGTTTATTTGATCACTGACAAACTCCAAACCGGGGCTGGGATTCGCGGCATGATCTGTAACCTACAAGCTTCCACAGTCGAATTAGCTGTGGAGCTCGCTCCCGGCACCCAAATTGTGAAGGTCGGGAACCGTGAGGATATTCTGCCGTCCAACATCTACACGCATTCGATCCTCAACGTCGTCTATCAGACCCATCAAGAGATTGAGCGCACCCATGGCTCGATTCTCAATCTCACCACCGAAAAGATCGTGGCACAGCTGGTGCAAAAAGGGCTTGCGCCCGAGACCGCTCGTCGCTGCGGCGATCTCTTTGACGAGATTAAGTGGCATCATTCGCCAATGCCCCTGCGGCGGTGGCTGGAAAGCATTCGGGACTTCTACCATCAAAAAAAACCCATCGCCGTGATCGGCGCCTGAACTTGTAAGCTAGTCTTCGAGTCGGTGACGGTAGGCCAATGATTTCGTAATCGGTCTCTGACTACTTTGATCGTCGCCGTCTCAGATCCGGGGGTTTGCCACGATTTCGTTCGCTCCCGGGGAAACAAGATCGGAGAAGGAAAATTGGTTGTGGGGGGCGTTGCAGGCCGGGCGATGCGGGAAGTCCGGTTCGGACGGAGCCTCACCCTACTTGGAGTTACGCCTTACCGCTGTGAGGAAATCGCCTTACCGCCGTGTGGAAATAAGTTGCTTTGCTTTTCGTAACTTGGGATTTCACTGTGGGTAAAGTCTACCATGATCGCCGCGGCCCACCATTCGTTGCCCATTTTCGCACTCATCACGCTGGTTGAGTTGGCGATCATCGTGCGAATCTTGCTTCGGCCCCATCGTGACCCCGCGTCCCGAATCGCTTGGGTGGTGGTCGTAGGCGTGCTCCCTCTGATGGGGATCGTGGCCTATCTGCTTTTGGGTGAGGTGAACATCGGCCGCCGCCGTGTGAAGCGATTGCACGCTGTCCTTAAAAGCTTGCCGCAAATTCCGTCTCATCCCGCCGGCGATCCGGTGGACTTTGCTGCCGTCGTTCCGGAGCCTCACCGGCATCTCTTTCGCCTGGGGCAGTCGATCAGTGGATTTTATCCTGTGGGCGGCAATTCCGCGCGCCTCCTGCCGGACTCCAATACAGCCATCGACACGATGGTGGCCGACATCGATTCTGCAACGGATCACGTCCATGTGCTGTTCTATATCTGGCTGCCCGACCATAACGGCGTCAAGGTCGTCGAGGCACTGAAGCGTGCAGCTGCCCGCGGCGTGACCTGTCGGGCCATGGCCGACGACCTAGGCTCGCGCGCTATCATCCGCTCCCAACATTGGCGGGCGATGCGTGCGGCAGGTGTGCGCGTGGCTGCGGGCCTGCCCATCGGCAACCCCCTGTTGCTGCTGTTCGCTGGCCGCGTCGACCTGCGGAACCATCGCAAGATTGTCGTCATCGACGATCACATCACCTATTGCGGTAGTCAGAACTGTGCCGATCCCGAGTTTCTCGTGAAGGCGAAGTTCGCACCCTGGGTGGACGCGGTGATGCGATTCGAGGGTCCCGTCGCGCGGCAAAACCAGTTCCTCTTCGCGAGCGACTGGATGACCTACGTGGATGAAAATCTCGACGAACTGCTAAGTAAGGAGCTGCCTTTGCCCATGCCCGGCGGGCTGCCTGCTCAAGTCATCGGCACGGGCCCGACGGTGCGATATTCGGCCATGCCCGAGGTGTTCGAATCCTTGCTGTTCGCGGCCCGGCGCGAGATCATCATCACGACACCCTACTATGTACCCGATGAGTCCCTGAACAATGCTCTATGCACAACCGCTTACAGGGGCGTAGACATCACGATTGTCTTTCCGGCCAGAAACGATTCGTGGATCGTTGGCGCGGCCAGCCGCAGTTACTATGCGGACTTGCTCACAGCGGGGGTTAAGATCTTCGAGTATACAGGCGGCCTGCTGCATACGAAATCGCTGACCCTGGATGGCGAGCTCACACTAATCGGTTCGGCGAACATGGACCGTCGCAGTTTCGAGCTTAACTATGAGAATAACATCCTGTTCCACGATCCCGTTCTGACCGGCGCTATGCGGGAGCGTCAGCAGGAATACCTCGGGCATTCGAATCGGATCACTAAGGAGGCGGTTGCTGCCTGGCCGATCTCTCGACGGTTGTGGAACAACCTTATCGCTACGCTTGGGCCGGTGCTTTGAAAGGTTGCAGGAGAAGTTACAGCCCTTCGGAAGCCGCAATGACTTCTCGAAGGGCTGCGTTCCCCCCTAAGGAACAATTTATTCTTTCACGCCACCGGAGGTCAGACCGCCGACGATATACTTCTGACAGACCAGGAACATGATCGTAATCGGCACGCCGCTCAGGACGGCTAGCGCCGAGAAACGGCCCCAGAGTTGTTGGTTTTCGGGTAAAAACGAATTGGCGCCAACCGCTAACGTCCAGTTATTACGCGACTGAAGAACAATCGAGGCCACGGGATACTCCGACATGAAGCTGATGAAAGAAAGGATGAAGACTACGGCAAAAATGGGGATGCTGATCGGCAGGAGAATCTGAACGAAGGTCTGAAACTGGGAGGCACCGTCGATCCGGGCCGATTCCTCCATGCTTGCGGGAATGGTGTCAAAATAGCCTTTAATCATCCAAATGTAACCCGAAATTCCGCCGAGGTAGACCATGACAAGTCCTGATTGAGTGTTCAGTCCAAGCCAATGAATATACTGTCCCGTGAAATCAAGGATCACATAGATAGCAACCAGGGCAAGCACCATCGGGAACATCTGGAGAATCAGGAGGCTACCCAGGGTCGCTGATTTAAATTTGAAGTGAAGCCGAGAAAACGCATAAGCAGCCGTTCCGGACAGGAGAATAATGCCCGCCGAAGCGACTGCCGCGACTTTAATCGAGTTCCAGAACCAGAGTAACGGGGGTGTTTCGGCCTTGATGATGCGCGTTTCGCCCGTTCCCGTGTTAACCACCTCCTGATAGGGTATACCTAGAACGTACTTCCAATGCTCCAAACTAACCTTGTCGGGTAGCAACCCACTCGGTGCAAAATTGCCTCTGCGCAAGGAAGCCGATACCACAATGAGATACGGCACCAGCACCAATACTAGAAAAAAGATCAGCAACAAGTGGGAGGTCCCGAGCCGCAGGGCTGTTTTCTGTTGAGAATTCATCTGTTTTATATTTTCACTTTTTTGGCGGTGACCCTGAGATTGATCCAAGCCAGGAACCCGACCAGAATGAAAAGCAGAGTCGCGATTGCGCTGGCTAACCCGTAGTTAGTGCCGGAGTCGAGAAAAGCGATGCTGTAGGTATAGGTCACCAGGAGGTCTGTTTCGCCTGCATTTCCGCCGACCATCTGAGGACCTCCGGCGGTCAGAAGATAGATGAGATTAAAATTGTTAAAGTTAAAGGCGAAGGCCGAGATAATAATCGGGGTCATCGGCGGAAGGACCAGGGGCAAGGTCAGGTCAAAAAAATCGCGGATCTTATTGCTGCCGTCGATCGCGCTCGCCTCGTAAATGGCCGAGGGTATCGATTGCAGCATCCCGGTGCAGATCAGCATCATATAAGGGTAGCCTAACCAGAGATTCACTAGTAGAATCATCGCCCGGGCTCCCCATGGATTGGTATTCCACTCCGGAGCAAAACCAAATATCCCTCTCAGCAAGGTGTTCACTGCGCCAAACTCCTGATTAAATAGGCCCTTCAAGATCAGGATAGATAGTAAACCCGGAACTGCGTAGGGGAGGATGAAGAGTGTCCGGTAGGCCTGGCGGAAACGGAGATCCTTTTGTTCGAGGATAACTGACAACAGCATTCCGACCGCAAAGGTCATAAAGACCGATAAAGCCGAGAAAGCAACCGTCCACAAGAAGATCCTGAAAAATGGGCCCTGGATGCGGGGATCGGTGAGGATTCGCAAATAATTGTCAAAACCGCTGAACGTTCTGAAACCAACCCCAACCCTCTCCCCTTTATCGTTGACAAAGAAGCCAAGCCTGAAGTCGGGTCGGATGACGGTGCCGTCTTTTTTGCTGGTGAACGAGCCGTCCGGATTGGGCGTCCAGAGCCGTTCTCGTGATGAAAAATTAGTCAGGCCCGCCAAGGCCACCAATGTTTCGTCCGGAAGTGCGAATTGTTGGGCTCTCATCGGGATCAGCAGCTTACCTCTGTTGATCTGAACCATCTCCAACGGTTTGCCCGGAACCTCCTGGCCTGGTGGCCAGGTGTTGAGTTTCACAGGTTCTGGCTCGGTTTTAGGTTTTACCCCTGGAGTGAGTTCAAAGGGGTCTGACACGAAGCGCCGCGTCGAATCCTTTTCGTCCTCCAGGGTCAAGAGGTAGTTGCCGTCGTCTTGTGCGTAGAGTTTGTATTTGTAGGAAGCTGCGTTGGGGCTGAGGAACGTTTCGTTGTGAATTAAAGCCACACTACGGTCGAAACGAAGAAGGTTCTGAGAACTGTATTTCGTAAAACCGATGTAGACCGTATAGATCAGTGGAAAGATGACGAAAATCCCAAACCCGAGGAAGCCGGGAAAGAGATATCGGAACGTCATCGCTGAGGGGTTCAGGTAAATGAACGCCCCCAAGCAGGTCACCACTAACAAACCAACCCCAATCCAGAGGTTGCCGCTGTGGTAGAGAATAAAAGTTAGATAGAGCGCGGGAACCGCCAGCAGGACAACCAGAATATGACGGATTTGCAACCTCCCGATCAGTGCGCTCATTTTTCCATGTTTTTCCTAGCGTCCTGCAAGGCAACCTGAGGTGTAGCACCGCCGTTGGTAGCTATTTCAAACGCGGCTTTCATCGTGCTCCAGAACTTACCCATCTGGGGTATGTTGGGCATCACGACCCCATTTTGACAGTTCTCGTAAGTCACTTTAATTAAGGGGTCCTTGGCGGCCATTTCGTCAGCAAGAGACTTGAGCGCGGGAACGCCGATCGGCGCATCGGCGTCCATGGCTTTCAGCCCGTCGACAGTGCAGACGTATTTTTCCAGAAACTGCTGTGCTAAATCACCGTTCGGGGTTGAACGATTGAGAATTGCCGTCTGAACTCCCACGAAAGGTTTACCCGGGTTACCGCCTACCCCTGGTAATGGAGCGAGAGCAAAATCGACGCCGCCCTTCCGCAGATTAGCCCAGTCCCACGGTCCATTAATCATCATCGCCAAGCCGCCGCTGCTCATTTTCTGATCCATCACAGCTTGGGTAGAGCCCTTCGGCATAATGCCATCCTTGATCAAGCCGACGATCGCCTGCAGACCTTCGAGCGCGCCCGGACTGTCGACCCCAATGTCTTTGATGTCAAAGCCCTCGGCCGTTTTCTTGAAAGAGTAAGCTCCGGCGCTGGCGAGGAAAGGCCAACTAAAGTAGGGAGTATTATAGTCCCACATAATGGCAATCACGTTCGGACTCTTCGCCTTGAGTTCTTTATTGTAGGCGGCGAATTCCGAGAGTTGGGCCGGTGGGGTGCCGGTGACGAATTTCTTATTGTAGATTAACGAAACGGCTTCCAGGGAAATAGGATATCCCCAGGTTTGTTTCTTATGAGTGACGGCGTCCCAGGACATGGGAATAAAGGCGGCCTTGAAATCGTCTTTGATCTCCAGCGGCTTGATTAAGCCGGCATCGGCCCATTCTCCGATCCGGTCGTGTGCCCAGAAGAAGATATCAGGGCCTTTGCCACTCTGGGCGGCAGCTTGGAATTTATCGGTGATTCCTTCCTGGGTCTCCACTTTCACAGGAGCCCCGACTTCCTTTTCAAAGGCTTTACCAAGATCGCCTAAAGCGTGGTAGGCCCGGTTATCACTAATCCAGATCAGAAGTTCGCCATCGGTCCAGGCGAAAGCCTGAGCTGCAGAAAAGCATAGGAAAATTCCACAAAGAAGCTTTTTGATCATAGCGTGCTGGGAGTGGGAGGCGGGTTTATATCCAGAGGCGGCAAAGGTGCCTACCATTGAAAAAAAACGGTTTTCTATTCAGGGGGTGTTCTTGCCGTCGACCAGATCACTAAATCAGATTCCTCGAAATTCTGACAGAACTTTGTTCCTCCCGCATCTGGTTCCCGAAGGCCCCGTTTATCGGATCGACGATCGTTGCTGTAGCTGCTGAAAAGGGTGGAAAGAAGAGCACGATCAGGGATTGTGGAAGGCCCACCCGGGCTCAGGCGGAGCATCTACCTAATTCCGGTGCTGGAATAACGCGACCCTTCCCTGTTCAAGACCTTTCTTCGGATCGAGGTTACCGTAAAGCTGGATGAGCTTGGCCACCAAACCCGTCCAACCGGTTTGATGGCTGGCTCCCAAGCCCGCGCCGGTGTTTCCGTGAAAGTATTCGTAGAACAACAGGTGATCTTTCCAGTGGGGGTCATTCTGGAACTTCTCGACGTCCGCGTAGACCGGACGCCTGCCTTTTTCGTCCCGTAAAAAGATTCGCTGAAGTCGGGTTGAGATCTCCTGAGTAACCTCGAACAAGTTCATCAATTTTCCTGAACCGGTTGGGCACTCGACTTTGAAGTTGTCGCCGTAATACAGATAAAACTGAAGAAGAGCGCGAATCAGCATCGCGTTGATAGGCATCCAAATTGGGCCACGCCAGTTG
>DATHPI010000346.1:0-19907 GCA_035484035.1 Chthoniobacterales bacterium | reverse complement strand
CCACAGCAAAAAAGTGTGCTAAACAGAACACGGGCTGGAAGAAATGCTACTTTAGCCCGTCTGGTAGTTGCCGTTGGTTCGCAGACCTCCCGGTAGGCGCTTTCAGATATCGCTCCACACTCCGGAGAGTTAGCGTAGCATAGGCTTCCAGCCTGTGTGGTGTCCACGGGGTAAGCCCCTATGTTGCGCATAAATATAGACGTAGACCACCCCTCGCGATCCGACACAGGCTGGAAGCCAATGCTACATTAGCCTCCGGAGCGTGGCGCGATCTCTGACAGGCGTCCTTTGAACGCTGAACCTCTGAACGCCAAACGCCCTCCGCCGCCCTCTCCGCTCACCGTTGCACTTTAATGGGGAACCCGTAAGCTGAGAGCTGAAAACCGCTACCCTGCGAACGCCGAACGCTGAACGCCGAACACTGAACGCTAAACCTAGTTATGCTTCCCATCCTGATTGCCAAAGGCACCACTGACCTTTTCCTTCTGCCCGAAATGGCGAACCGGCATGGCCTTATTGCCGGCGCCACAGGAACCGGCAAAACGGTGACTCTTCAAGTTCTAGCGGAGAATTTTAGCGCGCTAGGCGTGCCGGTTCTCATGGCGGACATCAAAGGGGACCTCACTGGAATTAGCCAACCTGGAGGCCAAAATCCGAAGGTCACAGCCCGGATTCAAGACCTGAAACTGGATACTTATGATTTTCGGGGCTGCCCGGTCACCCTTTGGGACGTGTTTGGTGAACAAGGCCACCCGGTCCGCGCTACCGTGTCGGAAATGGGGCCGCTTCTTTTTTCGCGCCTGCTCCAGTTGAATGAGATCCAAAGCGGTGTGCTAAGCCTGGTCTTCAAAATTGCAGATCAAGGGGGCCTCCTGTTACTCGATCTGAAGGATTTGCGAGCTACTGTCCAGCATGTGGGAGATCACGCCTCCGAGTTCACCACCCAATTTGGAAACATTTCGACGGCCAGCATCGGGGCCATCCAGCGCGGTTTGGCGAGCTTGGAATCACAAGGAGGCGACAAATTTTTTGGCGAGCCTGCTCTGAATTTGGATGACATGATCCAGACGGACGGCAATGGGCGTGGCGTCGTCAATATCCTCGCGGCAGACAAGTTGATGGGTGCCCCGAAGGTTTATTCGACCCTCTTGTTGTGGCTTTTGTCCGAGCTTTACGAGCGTTTACCGGAAGTCGGAGATTTACCAAAGCCGAAATTTGTTCTGTTTTTTGACGAGGCTCATCTGCTCTTTGGCGATATTGCGCGGCCGCTGTTGGACAAGGTTGAACAGGTGGTTCGCCTCGTCCGGTCGAAGGGCGTTGGGGTCTATTTCGTAACGCAAAATCCGCGCGACATTCCGGACAACGTGCTCGGCCAGCTTGGAAATAGAATTCAACATGCCTTGCGCGCCTTTACGCCGCGCGACCAGAAGGCGGTCAAAGTGGCGGCTGAGACATTCCGGGCAAATCCAAAGATCGACACGGTCACGGTGCTCACGGAACTTGCGGTCGGAGAAGCTTTGGTTTCCCTCCTGGACGAAAATGGCCAGCCTTCTGTCGTCGATCGGGCGTTCATTGTGCCGCCACGAAGTCAGATTGGACCGATTTCCCCCCAGCAACGGCAACAGCTTCTTCAGCAATCCATCGTGGCGGGGGTCTACGAAAAATTCGTTGATCGAGAATCCGCCTATGAGCTTCTAAAAGCGGCAACAAAAGGTTCTTCGGGCCAAATTAACGGCGCACCCGTTACCGGCGATGGAATCCTCGGGCAGATCATCAGTGGAGCGATTGGTGGCGTAACGGGAAAAAGAGCCCGACAGAGCGATACAGTTGTCCAAGCGCTTTCCAAGAACTTCACACGAACGATCGCCAACACCGCCACCCACGCCATCGTACGAGGCCTAATGGGGTCTTTTTTTGGCGGCACGAAGCGTGGACGTTAGGCATACTAACAAGTCAGATAGGTTATCCTCCGTCTTTCACGAGCAGTAGCTTGACCAGCGGGATGACCATTCGCTCTGGTGCGGCGGCCAGACGCGCTGTCATGCCGCTTTCCAGGCGCTCGACGAAAGAGGCGGCACGCGGGTCGTCCCGGCCGCCTTTCAGGCCGGAGGCTAGCGTCGGGAAGACCGAAGCACGCGAGAAAGCGGCCCAGCGAGCGCCGAAAGCCTGAGCGTCACCGTCGACCTCGAATTGCCCCCAGATTTTATCCTCGCCGAGGAACACCTCGATCTGTTCAATCGAAAGGTCCGCGCAGTGGCCGTCCCGAATGAACGGCGCCAGGAGATCCGCGCGGCTCCGCCCGACGGTCGGGATGGCCATCCTGTTGGCTTCCTCAGCGCGGACAAAGCCTTCCTCGACCATCTCCAGAAGAGCGGCGTACATGGCCTCAAGCGAGGGCCGGTAACCAAAGTCGCCGGCTTCATCCAGAGCCATCGTCATCACCACAAGCCGCCCTCCGGGGCAGAGCTCGCGCTCACGATGGGAAAGGAAGGTCCGCCAGTCTTCGGCTGCCTGCTCGGCGTAGGCAGCGCGCGCGGCCGGATCTTGACTGTAGGAAACCTGCACCTGATCAGGGATCGGCGCAGGCACCCGACTCAGCCATTGAACGGCCCAGGAGCTCCAGGCCAGGGTGACGCTGTTGGCGGGAAGGATTTGTTCATAGAACGATCTCCCGATCGCCGAGCAAAATACGGCGAGATCCCCTCGCAGATAGCTGTGGGGGTCGGCGGCCAGCGTTCGAAAGAGCGCCGTGAAATCATTTTCCGCCACATCCGTGTGGACGACCGAGATCGCCCGTTCCGGGCCCACTCGCTCTCTCAGAGCACCGATGGCCACAGTCATCGGCTCGAGCGAGTTGCGCCCCTCAGAGGAGCCATAGTCGGCGATGATGATCGGCAACGGCGACGCCGGGAGCGCCACAGTCCTGGCGGCCCGCTCAAAAAGCGTGACCGCCGGCGACAACCCTGCGGCCTGCACTCGCGAGCTCCGATTGTAAAACCCGTGTCCTTCCATTGGGGCCGGCCCGACGAATGCTGGTGGTTTTGTCATCAATTTTTCGGATTAGTTTGATAGGTTTGCGCCATATGTAGCGAGTCAGTCGAAGGCGATCCAGATTTAACCACATATGGATGGTAAATCGAACGCACATTCATCTGCCTTGTGAAGGCTCATTCTGGAGCGATATCCAAGAAGCCCTGGTTATGGTGATCGGCTGGTTGCCTGTTAGATGCCTAACAAGGCATTTAACCTTTGGTCCGGCTGGCCGGTTACCGGCAGCTTGTTCTCGACCTGATAGTCTTCGACCGCTTGCCGTGTGTCAGGTCCAAGGATTCCGTCGACCTGACCGGAATAGATCCCGAGTCGCCGAAGTGCTGCCTGAACCGAACGGATTTCGTGGTCGCTGAACTGGAAATTGTAACGGCCTGAAGACTGTGGCATCTGGATGAAACGATCTTGATCCAAAGAATTTTGGCGCGACGCTAACCGATTTGGATTCTGCGCCGCAGCCGATGTCTCAGCAGTCTGCAGATCCGTATTCGGGTGCACACTTGCATTGTAGGCTGCCCAAGCATTACTTCGCACCAATGCGTCGTTTGCCACCGTGCGCGGCACCGGATAAGGGGCCTGGCTCGGACCGGCCGGTAACCCGGCCATTCCAAGGGTGGGAATTAGGTTTGGGATGTAAGCCGCCCGCCCGTTTATCCGTGCCCAATCGCCGCTCACGGGCGCGGAAACTAGTGGGTGCGGTAACTGAGTCGAGCCGCCTGGAAACTCTGCGATTCGGAAGTTCGATGAGTTCGTTCTAAACTGCGGAGGCTGATTCAGGTGGATACTTGGCACTTGCACACGCTCGACAGGCGGTGAAGCGATGTGAAGCATTGTTTGGCTCATCAGACCAGGCGCTGTGAGGAAAGTTGCCAACGCGGTGAGCATGGAAAGACTCACAGATTGGGCTTTGATACGAGGTAGTCTCTTGTTTGCCTTCTCCTCAAGTTGCCGGGCAAACGCCCCAAAGGAAATCACCGGTACCATCAAAAGTAATCGGTGGTTAGAATTGGTGCGAAACGATTTCCGGGTCTTCATACTCCGAATTTTGACTAAAATGCAAAAAGTGGCTAATCGGACGTCATGATGACCTATCACCAATGGTGATAGGCACGGTTATTTCGAAGCTTATCAGCCGCGCGCTCAAGCGATGTGTCGAAGCTCGCGATCGCCGAAATCTGCAAAGAGGGCAAAGTCCCGCAAGATTTCCGGTTTGAACGTCGACCCGCTTGTCCCCAAATCCTCACGCCCTGGAAATCACGGTAGCAAGAATTCGCCCCATTTTTCGATCAAACTCGGAACTTTTCCGTCAACCAACTGCGCAAATGCGAGCAACGTTTTGCGAGCGTCCCCAACTGGATAATAGAACGCATCCCAGTTTTCGCTGTCTTCCCCATCGTGATTCGGGATTACGTACTCAAACCTCCAAGCCTCTTTGAGTTCGGTATAAGCACTGGCTGCCCGCCGTTCGATGTTTTCCAGATCTTTTAAGGAAAGGATATTTTTCTGGCGTTGCGTGCGTCGCAATAATTTGCGCCGCATTACATCGGTCAGTAAGTCCTCTAGCGACAGACCGCGCTCCCGGGATTGTAGAAACTGGATTTCCTCGCGTGAAAGCGGGGTCAAGAAAATGCTGAGAACAGTGACCTTTGATCCGAACGCTTTTAGCAATTCCCGACCAACGAACGGATTGCCCTCGAAGAACAGATCCCTTCCGGCAAGCGCTCGCTCGACATCATTCAAATCAACTGCCTGAAGATCTCCGCGAACATCCAAAACAACGAAATTCTTCTTTTCCCGAAATCCATCGATTTCCTCCCGAGATCTGAAATAGTAATCTTTGCCGTCGATTTCCCCGGGTCGCGGAGACCGGCAGTTGTATAGCACAAGCTTCTGCAGATTCTCCGCGAGCTCGGGGTAGAAGTTGTTGAAGGCAGTGTGCAGCGGCCCTTTGCCGACGCAGGAAGGACCGGAGAGTATGATGAGGCGTCCCATAGCGAAAAGAGAATGCAGGTAATTGATAACGCAAGGTAAAGCGGAACGTTCTCGTGGGCCGATTGGTATTATCGCGATGCCTTTATTAGGTTGAACCCGAGCCAGGCGTGCTTATCCCCGCGCGCAGGCATCTACGGCTGCACGCGCGCGAGCTAGGAATTCATTCTTTAGTTCCGCCGAGGCCAGGGCCTCTTTGGAATCTGTGGCAATCTTTTTTGCAGATTATTGGAATTATTTCCCCCGTTCGCGCGTTCGCGCCGCTTTCTTCGCTGATGCTGACCTTGCGGCTGCGGTGCGTTTGCGCGCAGCCGTCCGCGTCTGCTGGGACAACGCTTCGGGCGAAGCCGCCGCGCTGCTCTCGCGCTTGAGGGCCTTTAATGTCGCTTGTGATCGCTTGGCAGAAGGTTTCTTCCCAGAATTGGCCTTTTCCAGATCGCGCTGCGCCTTGAGACGAGTAGCCTCTGAAGTTTTACCCGGCTTCGGCGGAGCCAATTTTACTCCGGCCCGCCGCGCTTTGGAAAGCCCAATGGCAATGGCCTGTTTCGCCGAACGGGCTCCATGTTTTCCGGCGCGGATTTCTTCGATCTCCTCGCGGACGAATTCACCGGCCTGGGTCGACGCGGATTTCCCTTCGCGCGCATCACGGCGCGCGCGTTCGATGGTTTGGTTCTTAGGCATATTTAACTAAGAAAATTCGCGGCCGAGGCAGCGGACGGTTGTTTATCAGTGTCGGTGTCAGCTCGGTGTCAGTGGAGTGGCGGAGTGATGGAGTGGTGGAGTGGTGGAGCGACGGAGTGGTGGAGTGGTGGAGTGGTGGAGTGATGGAGTGATGGAGTGGTGGAGTGACGGAGTGACGGAGTGATGGCAGTGGGGAGTGTGAGGTTGTCTGGATGCCTCCCGGAAACTGAACTCCTGGCTCCTGGCTCCTGACTCCTATTGAAATCCCCTCACCATCAATGGGAAGGTGCTAATCATGTTTGAGCACACCGCTGAACAAGTGCGGGAGAAAGTGGATTCCGTTTATCGTTCGGAGTCGCGGCGGATCTTTGCGACCCTGATCCGGCTGCTCGGCGACTTTGAGTTGGCTGAGGATGCACTGCACGATGCCTTCAGTGCTGCGCTAGAGCAGTGGCCGAAGGAGGGTGTACCCGCCAACCCGCGCGCGTGGCTCGTTTCGGCCGGCCGGTTCAAGGCCATCGACGCGATGCGGCGGCGGACCCGATTTGATACGTCACAGGCCGCTCTCGCGGAGCAATTCGAGCCCGAGGGCGGCAACGCCGCGAGCTTTGACGATGAGAGCATCGAGGACGACCGGCTTCGGCTGATCTTCACCTGCTGTCATCCCGCGCTGGCACCGGAAGTTCGGGTGGCACTAACGCTTCGGGAGGTGTGCGGTCTAACGACCGAGGAAATCGGCCGCGCTTTCCTCACTGCCCCGTCTACGTTGGCTCAGCGCATCGTGCGCGCCAAAGCAAAAATTCGCGACGCGGGCATTCCATATCAGGTGCCGTCGCCGGCCGAATTGACGGACCGTTTGGAGACGGTGCTCCAGGTAATTTACCTGGTGTTCAACGAGGGATACTTTGCTTCGTCGGGTCAGTCAATCACGCGGTCCGATCTCTCGGGGGAAGCCATCCGGCTGGGGCGATTGCTTGCCGAGTTGCTGCCTGAACCAGAGGTGCTAGGACTCCTCGCGCTGATGCTGCTTCAGGAATCGCGCCGTGTCGCGCGAACCTCGCTGGCGGGAGACTTGATCTTGCTCGAAGACCAGGACCGGTCGCTCTGGAATCGCGACCAGATCGCGGAAGGAAAGATGTTGGTGGCAAGGGCTCAGTCGTCACGCCGATTTGGTCCATACACCCTTCAGGCGGCAATCGCGTCCGTGCATGCCGACGCGCCCGATGTTGCGGCCACGGACTGGAAACAGGTTGCCGCGCTTTACGACGTGCTGATGCGTGTGGCACCATCTCCGGTGGTGGAGTTGAATCGCGCCGTGGCGGTGACTATGCGCGATGGACCCGATGCGGGTCTCGCACTGGTTGACGCCATCCTTGGACGCGGCGATCTAGCCGATTACCACTTGGCGCATGGGGCTCGGGCGGACTTGTGCCGACGGCTAGGGAGAACGGCGGAAGCTCGAGCTTCCTACGAAATGGCTCTCACCCTGGTGCGTCAGGAGCCGGAACGGCGGTTTTTGGAACGGCGATTGGCTGAGCTGGACAGAGGTGCGGTTTAGTTGTCGATTTCCGCTTTCCTCGATCGACTAGCTGGTGAAAGAAAACAATTCCACCGAACCAAGAAGGAAATAAAAAAAATGCGATTCATGGTGATAGTCAAAGCCACCAAGTCTTCAGAGGCAGGTGCTCTCCCGAGCGAGGAACTCCTCTCCGAGATGGGAAAATTCAACCAAGACCTGATCAAAGCCGGCGTGATGCTCGCGGGCGAAGGGTTGCAGGCGAGTTCGAAGGGAGCGCGGGTCAAGTTCGCGGGTGAGAAGCGGACCGTGATCGACGGGCCGTTCGCCGAGACAAAGGAGTTGGTCGCCGGCTTCTGGCTATGGAAGTGCGCGTCTTTGCAGGAGGCGGTTGAATGGGTCAAGCGCTGTCCCAATCCCATGCCCGGCGAGGAGGCCGTGATTGAGATTCGGCAGGTGTTCGAAGCTGAGGACTTTAGCTCCGCACCTCAGCCGGAACTCCGCGAGGAAACTGCGGTGAAATTCAACCAGGAGACACGCTCACCAGCCGAAAAGCGATAGTTCCGGACGTCGCAAACCAGGAGAAAAAATGAAATACGTCTGTCTTGGATACATGGAAGAGAAAAAGTGGGAGATGATGTCCGAAAGCGAGCGCAATACCATGCTGGATGAGTGCTTTGCCTACGACGACGCGCTGCGCAAGAACGGTCACTTTGCTGGCGGGGAGGCGCTTCAAAGTCCTCGGAACGCCGCCACGCTGCGATGGCAGGGCGGCAAGGTGTCCATTACCGATGGCCCGTATGCCGAGACGAAAGAACAATTGGGCGGAATTCTCGTGCTCGAAGCCACGGACCTGAACCACGCAATCCAATTAATGTCGAAGCATCCTGGTGTGAAGGGTGGCTCTTTCGAGATTCGTCCAGTCGCGGACTTGAGCGAGATGATCTGCGAAAGTGAACGACGGCGGGGGGGCAAGGGCGCATAGGGCGCGGCTCCCCTTAATCGTGCTCGTTATCGTTCTCGATCTTCTGATCCTGGCCGGCAAAAATGGACGAGGAACGACGAGCACGAGTACGAGGAGAAGACGCTAATCAGATACGAGCCTTGGGCGAAGCCCGATTGACACTGGCAACCTCTTCAATCGTGCTCGTGCTCGTTATCGTTATCGTTCTCGATCTTTGGTCGTGTTCAGCGAAAACAGACGAAGAACGACTATAAGGACGAGCACGATAACGAACACGAGCACGATTGGGGGAGGCTTCGCGCGGAGCTTCATCCCGCCTGGCGTATATCCGGAAGAGGGATACTCTGCGCAAATCTAAATACGTTCGCTGGATCGTATTTCACTTTGACTATGCTTAGTCGCGGTAGATTTCCCTTGTAGTAGGCTACTGGCCAGTTCTCCAGATCCAGATCGATATAGTTGACGTACGAAAATCCGGGAAAGTGCGGGCGCATTGCCATATAAAGGTCTCTAATGGCTTTGACTCTGCCAGAGGTCGACGAACTCGAGGTCCATTGCGCGAAGTATTGGAGACAATATTGAGTGGTGCCCCGATGCGGAAAAGCTGTGGCATCCGATGCAACGCGATTGATGGCTCCGCCGTATGCCTCAAAGATGGCGGTGACCGGCTCCGTGTTCCTCTTGAGTGCTGTCAGCAAGGCGCCGATGCCTTGGCTGTTCAGCGGCTCAACAGCATAGTCGGACTTCGCTTTAAAGTAGACTCGTTGCTTGTCACCATCACCGGCGAAGTGCCTGGCGGCTTCGATGAAGTTCAGCGATTTAGTGGTGACGGTTGACGTCCCGACGGAAGTGAGGGGGCGCAGTAGCTCCAACAAGTGTGCTTTGTCGGGAAGTTCACCAGGATTTTTCGGAAGAAGCTGACCGCCGCACCGTACGCCGGTGATTCCATTTGGCCCCGAGTCGATGGCGAAAATGCAACCGAGTTCATCGGGAGCTGTAGGGGCAAAAACCTGCCAATTGGCAAGAGCTTCCGCGGCATGGGACGGTTGCCATCGAATCTGGAAGATGACGACCTGGTTGACCGGGTAGACTCTAAACGAAAACTCGGTCGCGATCCCAAAATTGCCTCCGCCACCGCCTTGCAGAGCCCAGAAAAGATCCTGATTCTCAGTTTTGCTGGCGCGTAGCACCGCGCCGGAAGCATCGACGAGCCGAATCGAGAGCAAGTTGTCGGTCGTCAATCCCAACTTGCGGGACGAAACTCCATGACCGCCGCCGAGTGCAATACCGGTGATGCCGACCGGCGCACAGGTTCCAGCTGGAATAGCCAACCCATCTTTGAAGAGTCTTTCCGTTATATCGCCCAATCGGCATCCAGCCCCAATCGTCGCGGTTTGATTAGCCCTGTCGACTGTGATGCTGTTCATATCTCCGACGTCGATGACCAGTCCCGCGAGAGAGGAGAACCCCTCGTAGGAGTGTCCTCCGGAGCGACCGCAAAGCGGAACCGCGTGCCGATTTGCCCAAGCGATCGATTCGCCGATTGCTTTGGGAGTTTTGGAGAGAACCAGAACATGGGGCGTCATTACCGCTCGGAGATTGAACGGTAACCGGTTCTTCGGGATCGGATCGATGCCCGAGACCAGTACTTTGCCGTCCGCAGAATCGATTGCCGCCCGCAATTCCGCAATAGAATCGGCTGAACTTCCGCTAGATCGGCTTGGGCTCTGCGCAGATTCTTCCTGAGGCAAAGCGGCGCTTTGGTCTTCGGAGGCTAGAGAAGCGAGTTGGGGAGTACTTAACGAATGAGCGGAATACGGCATCTGAAAGAAAGTTAGTCGGAGGCCATAAGTGCTAACTGATGCTTTAGAAAAGGTCCAATCTATACTCAGAGTGGGGTTATCCGCACACGCGGCCCGAAGTGGGTTACAGGACTCAGTCCGGGGTTTCAACCCTGATCTTTTTACGCATCCCGGAAGAACGGTGACAACTTGGAAAACGCCATTCGATGGTGAGAACAGAACTCAGGCTGGAAGCCTATGCTACATTGGCTTTCCGTACTATCGAGCGATCTCCCAGAGCTATCGCCGTGCACCCGGAGTGACGACGCGACGGCGTAAAGTAGCATAGGCTTCCAGCCTGTGTTCCGTTCCGGGCCCAAACTCAGTTGCCTCCACCAGACCCTCCAAAAAGGCCCCTACCGCGGCGGGATGAATTGCCGCCGGTCGGTCCGGTAGAGGAGTTTGATTGGGCGCCTCCTTGAGAAAAGGCGGTGTTTGGATCAGTGATCTCTGCCCCTGAGCCGGCAGTACCTGCAGTTCGCCCGCTTTGGCACGAAGCCAGCGAGGCCATGAGCGGGAGGAGAATCCATTGAGCGGTCTTTGCGAATTGCTTTCGCATGCCCCACCATTCGCTCGTGAACGGAGGATGTAAACCGGTGTTTGACCAAAAGGCAAACGAGCTTAGCGTCGTTCCTACCTGCGGCGAAGCTCAAGAGATTCAGGAGAGGGCACACCACTGCATCGTCGCATGCATAGCTGGCATATGGCTGCAGGTCAGGTGATTCAGAATAAAAAAGAAAAACAAATGAAACCTGCGGGCGCTTGCCACGTCGTTTTAGCGCTGACACTAGAGAAAGAATGCGCAAACACTGAAATGAAGTCCATTGGCTGCTCGCAGGCAATTCGGAGGAGGTGTACGTCGTGTTGCTGATGACACAGCCTGAGACCCTGAAGCCCAGACGGCGACGAAAACTGATTCGCTGGCTCGGTGGAATCGCGTTCCTGGCCCTGGTTTCAGCCGCTATTTGGTTCTGGCTGACTCACCGGCCGCCCAATCCAGCGGGAGCATCCACCCGCTTAAGCACCAGGATGACGACGACGGTGGGTATCGCGGTGGTAACCAAGGGTGACATCCAGATTTTTCTGAACGGGCTTGGAACGGTGACTCCGCCAGCCACCGTGACGGTCAAAACGCAGGTGAGCGGACAATTGATGAAGGTGGCCTTCACAGAAGGGCAGCACGTTCAGAAAGGGGACTTTCTGGCCCAAATCGATCCGCGGCCGTTTCAGGCGATTCTGGACCAGCAAGAGGGACAACTGGAGAGGGATCGTGCGCTGCTGGAAAATGCCCGGGTCGACCTGACTCGTTATCAAAAGTTAAATTCGCAGGACTCGGTTTCACATCAAACGCTGGATACGCAGGTGGCGTTGGTTCATCAATACGAAGGGACGGTGAAGGCCGATCAAGGCCAAGTCGAGAGCGCTCAGGTGAATCTCGATTACTGTCATATTGTTTCCCCTGTCGAGGGGATCGTTGGGCTTCGTCAAGTGGATGAGGGCAACTACGTGCAAACGAGCGATAGCTCCGGTTTGGTCGTGGTGACTCAGATCAACCCGATGACCGTGATTTTTACCGTCACGGAAGATGATATCTCGAAAGTCACGGCTCGATTGGCGACGGGAGCGGTTCTTCCGGTGACGGTTTACGATCGGACCAACAGCACTAAGATCGCCGACGGCAAATTGGGATCAGTCGACAACCAGGTCGATACGAGTACCGGGACGGTGAAACTGCGAGCTGTCTTCGACAACCGGGACGGGAAGCTTTTTCCCCAACAATTCGTCAACGCGAAACTGCTTGTGGACACGTTACAGGATGCGATCATCGTCCCGACCGCGGCGATCCAACTTGGTGCGCCGGGATCTTATGTTTATTTGGTCAATCCCGATTCGACCGTCTCCATCCGGGTGATCCAACCGGGGCCCGTCGACGGAGAGCGTGCGGCCATTCTTTCTGGCCTGGAATTGGGTGAAACCGTTGTCAACGACGGGGTTGACCGATTGTATGATGGCGCAAAAGTCCAACTTCCCGAGAAGCGGCCGTCGAACGAGGTGAGTGGCAGGCCGCATCGATTTTCCGGCCGACCAGACGGGTCGCCTCGAGAGCATCATCATCGGGAAAACGGAGACGAGCCGCGCAGACGTCCGCCGGACGCCTCTTGATATGCGGTTAGTGCTTCCGTCAATCCGCAGAACGCACCTCCCTGCCATGGCCCGATGAATCCCTCCCGACCGTTCATTCTACGGCCTGTAGCCACCTCGCTCTTGATGATCGCCATCCTGCTCGCAGGACTGGTTTCGTACACCTTTCTTCCAATCTCGGCCCTGCCGGAGGTCGACTATCCCACCATCCAGATTCAGACTTTTTATCCGGGCGCCAGCGCCGAGGTGATGACAACGTCGGTTACCGCTCCGCTGGAGCGGCAACTTGGCCAAATGCCGAGCCTCGAAGAAATGTCTTCCTCGAGCTCTGCTGGAGCTTCGGTGATCACTTTGAGATTCAACCTGCATCTCAGTCTGGATATCGCCGAGCAAGAGGTTCAGGCGGCCATCAACGCAGCCAACAACCTTCTTCCGTCCGATCTGCCGGCACCTCCCATTTACGCCAAGGTCAACCCAGCAGATGCCCCCATCCTGACCCTTGCGCTCACCTCCAAGACCTTGCCGCTGCCTGAAGTGGCGGATATGGCCGACACGCGTCTCGCGCAAAAGATGTCGCAAATTCCGGGCGTCGGCCTGGTTCGGATCAGTACCGGTCATCGACCCTCCGTCCGAATCCGCGCGAACCTGCACGCCCTGGCCGCTTACGGTCTGAACATCGATGATTTGCGGACCACGATCAGCAACTTAAACGTCAATACGCCGAAGGGAAACTTCGATGGTCCTTCCCAGTCTTACACTATCAACGCCAACGACCAATTGCATAGTCCGGATGAGTATATGGAATCGGTCGTGGCCTATAAGAACGGTCGACCGGTTCGAATGCGCGATGTCGCCGACGTGACGGAAGCCGCCGAAAACAGCAAGCTTGGCTCCTGGATGAACTCGACGCCGGCGATCATTCTGGAAGTGCAGCGTCAACCGAGCGCGAACGTGATCAGCGTGGTGGACGATATCAAGAGGCTGCTTCCGACGCTCGAAGCAACGCTGCCGGCGGCTGTTCAGGTCTCGGTGCTGACTGATCGCACGGTGACCATTCGAGCATCGGTCAAAGACGTCGAGTTTGCCCTTTGCCTTTCGGTGGCCCTGGTGGTGTTGGTGGTCTTCTTGTTCTTGCGAAATTTGCGCGCCACCATCATTCCGAGCTTATCAGTGCCGCTTTCCCTGATTGGGACGTTGTCGGCCATGTACCTGCTGGGATTTAACCTCGACAATCTTTCGCTGATGGCTTTCACCATCGCGACCGGTTTTGTCGTCGACGACGCGATCGTGGTGATCGAAAACATCAGCCGATACATCGAGAAAGGCGATAGCCCTTTGGAGGCGGCGCTCAAAGGCTCCAAACAGATCGGTTTCACCATCGTCTCGCTGACCATTTCTCTGATCGCCGTCCACTTCCCCTTGCTGTTTATGGGCGACGTGATTGGACGCTTGTTCCACGAGTTTTCTGTCACTTCGGTGATTGCGATCATTTTATCGGCCGTTATTTCGTTAACGCTGGTCCCGATGCTGTGCGCAAAGATGCTTCGTCGGCAGGAAAGGATGGGTCGGTTCGAAAGACTGAGTCAGCAGACGGTGGACGGGATGATCCGGCAATATGGGCGCATCTTGACGTGGGTACTACGTCACCAGACGCTCACGCTCCTGGTTGCCATCGCCACCTTCATCCTGACCATCTGGCTGTACGTGATCATTCCCAAGGGGTTTTTTCCGGTCCAGGACACTGGGCTGATCCAAGGCGTCACGCAGGCGCCCCAGTCGACCTCTTTTGACGCGATGGTCAAGCGACAGGGCGAGTTGGCGAAGAAAATATTGAAGGATCCGGAGGTGGTCAATCTATCCTCCTTTGTAGGGGTGGATGGCAGCAACACCACGTTGAACAGCGGGCGGTTTCTGATCAGCCTGAAGCCGCATGACGAGCGAAAGCTAACTTCCCTGGAGATTGCGCGTCGCATTGAGAGGGAGGTTGAGGGAGTGCAAGGAATCACCTTGTTTCTGCAACCGGTGCAAGACCTGACCACGGACACGACGGTCAGTGCAACACAATATCAATTTGTTCTCGAGAATGCGAACATCGGCGAACTGAACACCTGGGTGCCAAAATTAGTGAGCCGGCTGCAAGAGGTGCCCGAGCTGACGGATCTAGCCACCGACCTTCAGCAGAGCGGCCTCTCGGCGGATATTGTCATCGATCGCAAGACCGCCGGGCGCTTCGGGGTGACCCCGGCGACGGTGGACAACGCGTTGTACGACGCGTTTGGCCAACGGATCGCGTCGACGATATTTACCCAATCCAATCAATACCGGGTCATCCTGGAAGCAGCGCCGAGTCTGCAGCGCAGCCTCGATTCAATCGGTTCGATTTACGTGCCGAGCTCAGCCGGTTCCACCAGCTCAGCGTCCGGGGCGGGCCAAGTACCGCTGTCGGCGATTATGACTGTCTCGGTCAAGCAGACTCCGTTGCGGATCGGGCATCTTGGCCAGTTTCCGGCGGCGACGATTTCGTTCAATTTGGCGCCCGGTGCGTCGCTGGGAGAGGCGGTCCGGGAGATTCGGGCAGTGCAGCAGGAGATGAAACTTCCATCCAGTTTTATTGCCAATTTCCGTGGCGCCAGTTCCGCGTTTGAAGCTTCCCTGACCAACGAAGTTCTTCTCTTAGTGGCGGCGATTGTCACGATGTATATCATCCTGGGCGTTCTCTACGAGAGCTTCATCCATCCGATTACCATCCTCTCGACGCTTCCTTCGGCGGGAGTCGGAGCCTTGCTGGCGTTAATGCTGTCCGGGTGCGGTCTGGATGTCATGGGTATCATCGGCATCCTCCTGCTGATCGGGATCGTCAAGAAAAACGCGATTATGATGGTGGACTTCGCTCTGGAAGCAGAACGCGATGATGGCAAATCTCCGCGGGAAGCGATTTACCAGGCTTGTCTGCTCCGGTTTCGTCCGATCCTGATGACAACCATGGCGGCGCTGCTTGGAGCGTTGCCGTTGATGCTGGGAACTGGTACTGGCTCCGAACTGCGGCGGCCGCTCGGCATCGCGATTGTCGGTGGCCTGATCTTAAGTCAGATCCTGACGCTGTTTACCACGCCGGTGATCTACCTGGCTCTGGATCGTCTGGGCCGTCGATTTTTTCCCCGTGCAGTGAACGAACCGCTGGAATGAACCTGAGTAAAATTTTCATTTTACGTCCGGTCGCAACCACCCTGTTAACAATTGGGATTGCCTTTGCCGGCCTCTTGGCCTTTCTGCGTCTTTCGGTCGCTCCTCTTCCGCAAGTCGATTTTCCAACCTTGATGATCCAGGCGTCGATGTCGGGAGCCAGCCCGGAGGTGATGGCAGCGACCGTGGCCGCACCGCTGGAACGTCACCTCGGCTTTATCGCTGATGTCACTGAAATGACGTCACGCAGCTCGCTGGGCAGCACGCAGATTACTCTGCAATTTGCCCTCAATCGCGATATCGATGGCGCGGCTCGGGATGTTGAAGCGGCGATCAACGCGGCCCGGGCGGATCTTCCTGCGACATTGCGGAGCAACCCAACTTACCGCAAATATAATCCATCGGACTCGCCGATCCTCTTAATGGTCCTCACCTCTTCGACGCGGACTTCGGGTCAACTCTACGATTCCGCGGCGACGGTGCTCCAGCAGAAGTTATCTCAAATCGAAGGAGTCGGGAACGTCGATGTGGGCGGGAGCTCGTTGCCGGCCGTCCGGATCGAGTTAAATCCGGACGCCCTCGCGCACTACGGAATCGGTTTGGAGGATGTGAGAGCGGCTCTCGCTTCTGCAAATGCCAACAGCCCAAAAGGCGCGATTGAAGATGGGAACCGCCATTTTCAAATCTACACCAACGATCAAGCCGTTCATGCCTCCGATTACCGCGGGTTGGTCGTCGCCTATCGGAATAATCACGCGACGCTTCTATCGGATATTTCGGAGGTGAACGACTCGGTCCAGAGTTTGCGGAATGCCGGTTCGATCAACGGCAAGTCCGCGGTGACCCTGGTCATCTACAAGCAACCCGGCGCGAACGTGATCCAGACAGTGGATCGCATCACGGCGATCCTGCCGGTCCTGAAGGCGTCCATGCCAGGCGGCACGGAGATGATAATTACCGGCGACCGGACATCGACGATTCGCGCCTCCCTAGAGGATACAGAGCGAACTTTAGTGATTGCGGTGGTGCTGGTTATCTTGGTTGTCTTCGTGTTTTTGCGAGACGTAAGGGCCATGCTAATTCCTGGTGTGATGGTGCCGATCTCGATTATCGGGACGTTTGCCGCCATGTATCTGTTCGGTTACTCCCTGAACAATTTTTCTCTGATGGCTTTGACGATTGCCACTGGTTTTGTGGTGGATGACGCGGTGGTGGTCCTGGAAAATATTGCGCGCCACATGGAAATGGGCCGCTCGCGGCTGCAAGCAGCTTTGGAAGGGACCAAAGAAGTGGCGTTTACGGTGTTTTCGATCAGCCTGTCGTTGATCGGCGTCTTTTTACCGATTCTCTTAATGGGCGGAATTATCGGGCGGCTATTTCGTGAGTTCACGATCACGCTTTCGGTAGCCGTCATCATTTCACTGGTTCTCTCTTTGTCGGCGACGCCGATGATGTGTTCGAGACTGCTCCGCAGAGAGAAGAGTGTGCGGACAAATTGGTTCTCTCGAATTACGGAAGGCTGTTTCCAGCGGATGTTGCGCTTCTACGATGCAACCTTGCGTTGGTCATTGAGACATTCACTGCTGATCCTTCTGGTCCTGCTGGGCAGTACGGCACTGAATTTTTATCTCTTTAATGTGGTGCCGAAAGGCTTTTTCCCGCAGCAGGATTCCGGAACCTTGCTAGGCGGTGTCCAGGCCGATCCCGGGATTTCGTTTCAGCTCATGCGGAAAAAACTGGAGCAAATCCAGAACATAGTCCAAAAGGATCCTGCAGTGGATAGCGTGGTGGCGAACACGGGTGGGCGCCAAACCAATTCCGGGAATGTCTGGGTGACCCTGAAGCCTCTGCAACAGCGGGATTCCGTTGCGTTGGTGACGGCACGTCTGCGGGAAAGGCTGGCCCAGGTTTCCGGGGCGCGATTGTATCTGCAGCCGATGCAGGATATTCACATTGGGGGCCGTCAAAGCCTGTCCCAATATCAGTTCACGCTACAAGCCGATGACACCAGCCAGGTCATCACCTGGACGCCGAAACTGGTCGAAGCACTGAGAAAGTGTCCCGAATTGACGGATCTGAATTCCGATCAGCAGCAAAACGGGTTGCAAGCCGATCTCCAGATCGATCGTCTCACGATGGGCCGGTTCGGATTGCTGCCGAGCGCTGTCGATAACACGTTGTATGATGCGTTTGGAGAGCGCCAGGTCTCCACGATCTACAATGCCATGAATCAGTATGCCGTGGTGATGGAGGTAGCGCCGGAATATTGGCAGAATCCTGAAACGCTCAAAAAGTTGTACGTCAGTACTGCCGGCCAAAATGCCAGCGGTACACAGTCCTCGAACGCGGTGTCCGGCACGGTCACCGGTCCTTCGACCTCCTCCTCGGGATCCGGGAGCGGTCCCGGGGTGGTCGGCAGCGTCAGCAACAATTCGGCCCGTAATCAGGCCACCAACGCCATTGCCGCTTCAGGAAGATCCAGCGCGTCGAGCGGAGCCGCGGTGAGCACTGCCATCGAAACCATGATTCCGCTGGCCGCGTTCAGTCATTACGTATTCGACCATGCTCCGCTTTCCGTGAACCATCAGGGGCTTTTCGTCGCATCGACTATTTCCTTCAATCTAGCGCCGGAATATTCGTTGAGCGATGCAGTGGCGGCGATTCGCAAGACCATTGATCAAATTCAAATGCCCGGCGCAATCCACGGCACCTTCGCCGGAACGGCCAATGCGTTTCAATCGTCGCTTCAAGATGAGCCGATTCTTATCCTGGCCGCCTTGGGCGCTGTTTATGTGATCCTGGGAATTCTGTATGAAAGCTATATTCATCCGCTGACCATTCTCTCTACATTGCCTTCGGCGACCTTAGGCGCATTGATAGCCCTTCTCTTGTTCAACATGGAGTTCAGCATTGTGGCGATGCTCGGGATGATCCTGTTAATCGGCATTGTGAAGAAAAACGCAATCCTGATGGTCGATTTCGCGCTCCAGGCCGAGCGGGAGGAGCAATTGACTTCCTACGATTCGATTTGCAAAGCCAGTCTGGTCCGTTTTCGTCCGATCATGATGACGACTTTTGCCGCGATCCTTGGTGCCTTGCCTCTGGTCATTGCCAGCGGAGACGGGGCCGAGCTAAGGCGGCCTCTTGGGGTATCAATCATCGGTGGGTTAGTCATTAGCCAAATTTTGACCCTCTACACTACGCCGGTAATTTACCTCTATCTCGACCGGCTCCGTCTTTGGTTTCAGAGGCGAAATGCGTCCGGGCCAGGAAAGGTCTTTCGTTCCATCATGGAGTTCGGAAGGCAGAGGATGGCAGCACTTGCTCGCCCAAGTCAGGGAGGCGAATAGAACATTCTAAGCGGATGAGGTGGCAAAGAATTGTTAGCAAGTGGCTCGCTGTCGCAATTGTCTGCGGGACCTTTTCTGGATGCGAAGTGGGGCCCAACTACCATCGTCCCTCGGCGCCGATTCCGGTCACCTACAAAGAAATGAAGGGATGGACCCCGGCAACCCCGGCCAACGGCCTGGACCGGCGCGATTGGTGGGTAATCTATCAGGACCCGATTTTGAACAGGCTGGAGGAACAGGTCCAGCTATCGAACCAGAATATCAAAGAGTCTGAGGCCGCGTATCGAGAGGCGCGGGCGGAAGTTCGTGAACAACAGTCCGCGCTATTCCCTACCGCGACGGTCGCTCCGTCGGTTGAACACCTGAAAAGTGGAAAGGCTCCTCCCACCAATACCTATACTCTCGCGGGCAGTGTGACCTGGGATCTCGACGTCTGGGGGAAGATCCGCCGCAACATTGAGAGCAGCGTAGCGAATGCGCAAGCGAGCGCGGCAGATTTGGCCGATGCTCAACTCTCGGCGCAAACGGAAGTCGCAACTGACTATTTCGAACTTCGGGGCCAAGACTCTTTGCAGCAGTTGCTCAACGAAACCGTCAAAGCTTATCAGCGATCATTGCAGATCGTCCAAAACCAGTACGCAGCGGGAACCGCGGCTCGCTCTGACGTGATCACGGCCCAGGCTCAGTTGCTGAGCACTCAGGCAGCGGCGGTCAATGTGGGTGTCCAACGTGCCACCTTTGAACACGCCATTGCCATGCTGACCGGCCGTCCGCCCGCTGATCTTACCCTTCCGCCCAAATCGCTCGATGCGGCGGTGCCGCAAATTCCCGTGGCCGTCCCTTCGACTTTGCTGCAGCGGCGCCCCGATATTGCGGCGGCGGAACGACAGATGCAGCAACAGAACGCCTTGATCGGGGTGAACATCGCGGCCTTTTATCCCGACATCAATTTGTCAGCGGCGTTAGACTATGGCGGTACTGCGCTCGGATTGCTATTTGCCGCGTCCAACCAGGTCTGGTTTTTGGCGGCCAGCGCAAGCGAAACAGTCTTTGAGGGGGGACAGCGGGCAGCGGCTGTCGCCGCCGCGCGCGCGACCTACGACAACAGTGTAGCCAACTATCGGGAGACTATTCTGACCGCGTTCCAGGGAGTTGAAGATCAACTTTCCACTCTACGAATATTGAGTCAACAG
>DATHPI010000345.1:0-9322 GCA_035484035.1 Chthoniobacterales bacterium | reverse complement strand
CTTATCGACTAACGGCAATACCCGGCTCGGTGGAGATGACATCGACCGCGAGCTCGTCCGCCTTCTGAAAGAGCGTATTACCGGGCGGCATCCTGAACTTCGACAGGAACTTGACAACAAACTGTTCCTGGCCAGAACTCGAGAGATTGCGCACGCCGCCAAGCTGCGTTTATCAACGGAAGACATCGTACAAGTCGAAATCCCGTTTCTCTCCGGGAATCGAAGCTTTTCTTACAGCTTGACGCGGCAAGAGCTGGAAGCGGTGGCGCGGCCGATTATCCGGCGGACCCGCTCGCATTGTCTGCGCTCACTCGATGACGCCAAGCTTGACCCGCGGAAACTAGATGAAGTAGTTCTTGTCGGCGGCGTTACCCGCATGCCGATTGTCCGACAGTTTGTGGCGGAGGTTTTCCAACGGCTTCCGAACATCACGCAAAATCCGGATGAAGCAGTCGCCGTGGGTGCCACGATCCAAGCCGGTATACTCTCCGGAGAGGTGCAAAACGTTGTGCTCCTGGACGTGACTCCTTTGTCTCTTGGTATTGAAACCTTCGGCGGCCTAATGAATGTGCTGATTCCAAGAAATTCCACCATTCCATGCAAGGCCGGTGAAATGTTTACCAATGCGGTGACGAACCAGGCTGCCATGCAAATCGTGGTCTTGCAGGGCGAACGCGAGTTGGCAAAAGACAATTGGGAGTTGGGCCGATTTGATCTCGAATTTGAGCCGGTTGCGAAAGGTCTCGCCAGGGTGGGCGTACAGTTTGAAGTCGATGCCGACGGCATCCTCCACGTGCTGGCTCGTGACACGCGAACAGGGCGGGAGAGAGTCATCGAACTGAGCAGTGCTGTGGACGTATCGGACGAGGCCGTGGAAAAAATGATCGCGGAGTCTCTGGATCATGCTTTTGAAGACATGACTGAACGTCTCTGGACTGAAGCTGTCCTCAAGAGCAACGAACTGTTGCCGGCGGTCCGCAGCGCTTTGACGCTGGTCGGCGATCAGATCGAAGTAGACGACAGGCGTAAGATCGATGCGCTGGTCCATGAAGTTGAAGCTTCTCTCCAAAGCCACGATGCGCACCGCTTGAAAAGAGCAAATGCGGAACTGGACGAGGGTACCCAGCATCTTGCGACCCTCCTGATCGATCGCGCCATGGCAGAGGCTGCCAAGCGTAAAAAATGAGTGATTGGCCCCAGCGCAGTTCTACAAAGGGGTTTGGAATTGGGCGCTCGGATCAATTCGAGTGTCAAAAAAAAGCTTGGATGGAACCATGTCGCTGATCGTCCAGCGCGATTTGCCGTTGAATGCTCTAATCTGCGTGTAACCCTTATCCGCAGGGTAGGCCTTGATGATCGTGTCTTTCCAAAAACGACCGTCATTGGAGGCTTCAATCTGGACCGTGAGAGGTGCGTCGCCAACGTATTGGCCGTTGACCTCAATTTTAGCACCCGCTGGTTGAGAAGCGATCTGGAGATTCAATCTCTGTCTCACGACTTGCGTGTGAGATGCGCATCCGGAGCAGATGAGAAAAATGGAAGCCGCGAGGGACACAGAAATGGCAGCGAAAACTGGGAGGGACCGATTCATGGGAGTTGCCTTATCAGAAATGGAACCGGTTCGTCTCTCATTTTGTTCGCTGAAATTTTCACTTCTTTTTCGAGAGAAGCGTTCAAAAAGGGTCTGTTTGGTTGGTCAAATTCAATAGGGCTCTTCAACGAGGCCTAGTCTATTCACGAAGCAAAACAAGGGCCGCTTCGCTGAGCGCAATCGGGGCCGGTAAACGGAGGAACAAGGCATTATCGCCGGTAAAGCGGTTAAATGGATCAGTGAGATATTGAATCGACTAAATGATATAAGTCATTTATTAAAAAATATTTAGGACTGAATCTCTACGATTTATTGATATATCTTGACTGACCGGTCAAATGGTTTAGGGTGGTTTTGGGTTTATATGAAATTTTCTGGGCATTTCGGAATGCCGCTCCGCGAAGGGGCGACCAATCCGGAATGCTGAGAGAAACAAGAAAGTGAACTCCGTGAGGGGTGTTCTTTCTGAACTCTCAAGAACGAAGCATTCACTTGAGGAAAAAAAATCTTATGGACCCACATATTTCCGTATTGACGGCTATACTGAACAGCATCGCTTATCAAAGCGACGAGAACGGTGTATCGGTCGCAGAAGAAGTGGATTTTGTTCCGTTTAATCTCTCGTATTTGAGGGATTTTTCGGAAGAGAGCGAGGAAGCCAGAAATCCATTGGGAGGACGCGATCAAAATGCACCTGATGCGCTGCCGGCGTAACTCTCGCACTGAAGCTTCAAAGCTTCATCTGGCGTCCCCCCAGAAACTCTTTCGGACAAGAAAGGCTATAGGGTGTCGATTAAATGATCAATCGCGACCCGTTTATGAGAGGCCACACTCTTGAGAATCACGACTGCGAGTCCGCTTTTGATCCTGGCCTGCAGAGGGATAGTAATTCGCTGAAAGCGTGGATTTAGGGTCTCCACACGAACATGTCGACCAATTTGTTTGATGAAATGATAATCCCAATGCCTGCAAAGGCAGGTGACCAGATCATTACCGGATATCTCAGGAAGCGTTCTCAAGCGGCAAAAACAAATTGAGACACAACCTGAGCTAAGCGCACTTCAAATTTTTCGCAATCCTCGTCGGAAAAATGGACGCGGACGGCCTCCAGCGCATTCACTTTGAGATCTTCGAAATCACTCCCCTGGGTAAAGATGTCATCCCCGATTCCGACAGCGGTCCAGGTTCCGTCTTCCTGCGGAATCACTTCAAAAACGAGATGCTTTAGTATCATGGGAGAACATATGGTTCGGAGCTCCAGGGTTGCGCGGGCTAAGTCTTTGGCTGGAGCGGTTCCATATCCTGTCGCATTCTTCGAATGCCCTTTTGCGACCCTTCCAGAATATCCGGGTAGTCTTCCTTGAACGTATACTTTAACGAAGTCGCAGTCCGTTGAACCAACACCGGAGGACCGACGCGATTGAGTAAGGTGAACCCTTCAAATTCCAAAGGATTGAAGCCGGTGGAACGCGAATACTCAATGGTCACACACCGGCCGGCATGAAGTCCGCAGGAAATAGCGATACCCTCCTTCTGGAAATCAATCAGCTTGTCAAAATACGGATTATACTTCCCACCGGGTCGAACTGAAACTGGCCTTCCGTACCGTGTCTTCAATTGTTTCTCGGTGTCTCCCAGTCTGCCAAAAGCGCTGGCCGCGATCCCAACGATCAAAATGAATATCCAGAACCTCATGATGCCTTCTACTAACAAACTTCGTGGGGCGACATTGAACAATCTCGGGACCGGATCACCAGCGGTTCAAGGATCACTCTGGCTTTCGCCGAGTCAAGTGGCTTTAATTAAGGGAGCGATAAAAATACGCGGAAGAAGTTATCAGCTGTCTTCTTGCGAAGAGGAGGTGGAGACGTTTTAGTAAGAGCTATGGACGCGCTTACCAACGAAAAATGTACGGCCTGCCGTCGTGATTCCCCGCGCGCGACAGAAGCGGAGGTCCTCGAACTCAAACCTCAAATCCCAGAATGGACGCTAGTGAAAAGGGAGGAAATCGAAAGGCTCGAGAGGGTATACCAGTTCCCGAATTTTGCCGAAGCGCTTGGTTTCACCAATCGTGTTGGTGCATTGGCCGAGCAGGAAGGCCATCATCCGGCCATCTTAACGGAGTGGGGACGGGTGACGGTGACGCTCTGGACCCACAAGATCAAGGGCCTGCACCGCAACGACTTCATCATGGCGGCGAAGGTCGATTCGCTCGTGCCATAGCCAGTTCCTGCTGCGCACCGTAAAACACAAAGAGTGCGATGAAGACTAGGAATGGATCGCGGAAAAATCCATAGACTGCGAAGAGGACGGCGATGCCTTGGCCGATCCTGGCGGCAATTTCCGTGGCCCGAAGGTAAGGCATTAACATTGCCAACAGTGATCGGAGAACTCGGCCTCCATCCATTGGGAATGCGGGGATCAAGTTAAACACCAGCAACAACCAATTGTAGTTTGCCACTCTGGCCAGCAGTTCGATTTCTGGACTTTCCGGGTCCTGAGCCTGTTCCAGGTGAATGGCTCCGCGCAAGACGAAGAAGATCACCACGTTGACCAACGGTCCGGCGACGGCGACAATAAGTTCCTGCCAAGGTTTGTCTGGAATACGGGTGAGCCGTGCGACGCCACCTATCACGTACAAGGTAATGTCAGGGGTCCGAATACCAAATATGCGTGCTGCGAAAGCGTGACCAAACTCATGCAAAAGGACGAAGGCGAACAGGGTCAGGACAAGCAGACCGCCTTGGATCGCGCCCTCTACACCTGCCTCTTGGTAGGAACTGAAACAGATGAACGCGAGATAGATGAGGAAAGAAACGTGAATTCGAACCGCTATCCCGAAAACAGAAGCAATTTTCAGCGAAGACCCCATACCTTTTCAGCTACCTCAGCCTCGTCGGTGGCAAACTCTCATTGAACCGGGAGCCGTTTCCTCGGTACCATATCGCACCTTTCTGGATTTGCTGCGAAGCTTGAAGACAAACTATTTGTCCCTGATGGCCGGCCTGTCGCGCGCCGGTGAAAGGATTTGCTTAACCGGGCATTCAAGATAATCTAATGCCTTGGCGCAGCGTCGAGGCATACGTGCTGATCGGTGCTGGCTTCCCCCTAGTCTAAAAGCCCATTCTGGTTACCAAAGCCCGGAGTCTGCGCATTTGGCCTCCTTCGGCAGGGGTGAGCCTGTGCCGCGCATCTGCTCAGAATGGTTGCGCCCACGAAAACAATGGCTCAATCGTTGGTTGAAAATTAGCATGAAAAGAATGACCTGCAGTGCTGCTCTGCTCCCCATCCTGGCGAGCATGGCGTTGATCGGGGTGGCCCACGCGGACACCAAAAACATGCGCATCGCGTTTTCGAATAATTACGCGGGCAATTCATGGCGGCAAGCCATGTTGAAGAGTTATGATCTGGTGACCAAGAAGGCCGTAGCTGACGGAGTGGTGGCCGCCGCCGACGTCTTCACCACCGCCGACAAAGAAGTTCCGACCCAGGCCGCACAGATTCAGAACCTGATCCTGCAGGGCTACAACGCGATCGTGATTAATGCATCCTCACCGGATGCGTTGAATGGAGCCATCAAACAAGCCACGGATGCCGGCATCGTGGTCGTTTCCTTCGACGGAACAGTCACGGAGCCCTCAGCCTGGCGCGTGGTCGTCGATTTCAAGGATTACGGCGAGCAGGAGGTCGTGCATCTGGCCAGCTGGCTACCTAAAGGTGGCAATCTACTGGAGATTCGTGGATTGGCCGGGACCTCGATCGATGACGCCATACACGCTGGAATCCAGCAGGGTGTGAGCAAACACCCGGAATTTAAGATCGTCAATAGCGTAGAGGGCGACTGGGACCAGACGACGGCGCAAAAGGCGGTCGCGACGGTGCTGCCTTCGCTTCCGGAAATCGTCGGGGTGGTGGATCAAGGGGGCGACGGATACGGCGCGGCGCAAGCCTTCGCGGGAGCCGGACGTAAGCAACCGACCATCATCATGGGAAATCGTCAGGACGAACTGGCCTGGTGGAAAGAGCAGAAAGCCAAGAACGGTTACACGACTTGGTCGGCATCGATTGCCCCGGGGGTCTCGACGCTGGCGTTCTGGGTGGCCCAGCAGATTCTGGATGGCCGCAAGGATATCCCTCACGACTTGGTGGTGCCGTATTTGGCTTTTACGCAGGACGATTTTGAGGCGGCGCTTCCCAGCATTCCCGTCGGCGGTGTAGCCAGCCATGAATATACCCAGGAAGACGCCAAAAAGGCGATCGAAGCGAACGCCAAGAAATAGCGGGATAAGGAGTTCAGTCGTTCGAGGTTTGCCGGAGTTCGGGATTGGGGAGGAATCCGGATTGAGTCTTCGCGAGTGATGTCCGAATCCTCCGTGAACATCGTTAGGCTGGTCGGCGTCGAAAAGCATTTCGCCGCCGTCCGGGCCCTCACGGGAGTGGATTTCGCGGTGGATGGCGGAGAATGCGTCGGACTTGTCGGCCACAATGGGGCTGGCAAGTCGACTCTCATGCACGTGCTGGCCGGCACGCTTTCACCCGATAAGGGGACGGTCACCGTGAGGGACGCCCCGCAGCAGGGGTATTCGGCGCTTCTTGCGCAGAAACTGGGGATTCGGTGCGTTTTCCAGGAATTGTCGCTTTGCCCTAATCTAACGGTGGCCGAGAACGCCCGCGTCCTGCATCCGGACATTGCCGGATGGGGTTGGCGAAAGCGAGCCGGCCGACTGATCGACGGCAAACTCGATGAAATTTTTCCGGGGCACGGCATCGCCCTCGATGCTGTCGTCGGCGATCTCCCGATCGGGAAACGGCAGATGATCGAAGTGGCCCGCGCCTTCACGATTACCAAAGCTCCCTTGCATCTGGTAATCCTGGACGAGCCCACCTCTTCTCTTGACAGCCATACGGCTGCGCAGCTGTTATCCCATGTACGGCGGGTCGTAGCAGATGGAGCCAGTTGTGTCCTGATCTCACATCTCCTAGGCGAAATACTCGAGTATTCCGATCGGATCGTGGTCATGCGGGATGGCGCAGTGGCGGCGGCTGATAAAGCTTCTGCCTTTGATCGAGATAAGCTGGTGACCGCAATGGGCGGAGCGGCGGCCGGTAAAATGCGTTCGGTGCAGGAACGGTCCGCACCGCGTGGGACGACCCCCGTACGTGTTCGTGCGCGCTCCCTGATTCACGGCGACGGCATTGAGCTGCTGGCACATCAAGGCGAAATTGTCGGGTTGGCCGGCCTCTCCGGTCACGGACAAACGGAGTTGTTGCTTTCCGTATTTCGCGGTGCGACCCGCCGCCTTTCCGGGCTCGAGGTCACGGATCCCGTCGCGTTGATCGCCGGAGACCGTCAGAGTGACGGAATATTCCCGCTCTGGTCTATCGCCAAAAACATCGGTATACGCTCCCTGGCGGCGCTTCGCAGCGGTCCCCTGATTTCTTCCGCGTTGGAGGAGCAATTTGCGGAGCGATGGCAGAAGCGAGTCAATATCCGAACGCAGGACATGCAGAACAACATCCTGTCCCTCTCCGGCGGAAATCAGCAGAAGGCCTTATTCGCACGTGCACTCGGTTCGGAAGCCAAAATTGTTTTGATGGACGATCCCATGCGCGGAGTGGACGTCACCACCAAGCTCGAGGTTTACGATCTGATCCGCTCAGAAGCCAACGCCGGGCGCACTTTTCTTTGGTACACCACAGAAATGGAGGAACTCAAAAATTGCGATCACGTTTATGTCTTTCGCAATGGCCGGATCGTGGCTGATCTGCGTCGCGGCGAACTCAGTGAGGAGCGAGTCATCCAATCTTCCTTTCAGGAGGTCGGGTGAACGTGACCCCGGGTAAGGAGGCGAACGCGACGAAAATTGCGAAGAGAGCCTCCTCCCGACCATCTCTCCGGTTCCTGCGGGCGGCGTTGCCTTCCTTATCTCTTGCGTTGGTGATCCTTGGGATCGCCTGGCTCAATCCGCGGGCAATGAGTTATCTGGGTCTTAATTTGATGCTCAACCTCGGAATTCCCACGGCGCTCGCCACCGTCGCCCAGATGTTTGTCATCACGGTGAATGATCTTGACCTGTCGATTGGCACGTTTGTCAGCTTTGTTGGGTGTGTGGCGGCGACCTGGCTACGAGATGCTCCGCTCCTGGGTCTTGCCGTACTTCTCAGCGGCGTCGCGGTCTACGCACTCATCGGCGCAGTCATTTATCTCCGGAACGTTCCCTCCATTGTGGTAACGCTCGGCATGCTGTTCGTATGGCAGGGATTGGCGATCCTGATACTTCCCAAGCCGGGCGGGAAGCCACCGGGTTGGCTGCATGACTTAATGAATTTCCACGTGCCCTATATCCCGTTCCCGATCGTCGCTGCCATCGTGATTGCGGTGCTCGTTCATGTCGGATTGATGCGCACTTCCTATGGCGCGATCTTACGCGGATCCGGCGGCAATCCGAGCGCGATCCGCAGGGCTGGGTGGTCTTTGCTCAAAACAAAAATCGTCATGTTCGCTCTAGCGGGTGTTTTCGGAGTCTTTTCCGGGCTGGCATTGATCGGGTTAACCACTTCTGCCGATGCGAACATCGGAAAGGGTTATACCTTGCTGTCGATTGCGGGAGTAATTCTGGGCGGAGGGGAATTTGTGGGCGGTCGCGTTTCGCCGATCGGGGCGGTCATCGGGGCGCTGACGTTGACACTGGCCGGTTCGCTCCTGAATTTCATGAGGATTTCACCCGATTGGCAGGTCGGCGCCCAGGGCGGAATTCTCATCATCGTACTCGCTGCGCGCGCGGCGATTAACCAGACCGACAGGAGAACGTTATGAAGTCGGCCGGGAGGCTTAACCTCTCTGCAAAGCCATGGATCTGGTCTTACCTCGGCGCGTTTCTGGTCTGGCTGGCCGCCATCGTCTTCACGCGCGGTTACGGCGCCGGCGGGATGCTAACTGCCGCCCTTGCCCTGGCCGTCTTTTCGGTGATTGCCGGGGTTGCGCAAATGTTCGTGATCACTCTCGGACCGGGTAACGTGGATCTATCGTTGCCGGCCAATATCGGGTTGGCGAGCGCTGTCGCGATGAAGATGATGAACGGATCAGACTCCTTGATTGCCTTGGGTTTGCTCGGCGCTCTGGCGTCCGGAATTGGCATCGGAATTTTCAACTATCTGCTGATCTGGCTGCTGCGTATTCCGCCGATCATCTCGACACTTTCGGCCAGCTTCATCATACAATCCGCAGGAATCAGCTATGGACGCGGTCTGCAGATCAAGCCGCCTCCAGGGTTCGCAGCGTTCACCTCCGCGCAAGTCGTCGGGATACCTATCCTGGCAATAGGCACGGCGATCTTCACGATCGGCGTAGGGATAATCCTGCATCGGACAATTTTCGGTCGATCGGTCCTCGCCATCGGCCAAAACACCCGGGCCGCCTGGCTTGCGGGGATTGCCGTGGAACGGGTTCGTTGCGCCACCTATGTATTGAGCGGCGCATTGGGCGGAGTCTGTGGATCGCTTCTCGCCGGTTATTTTCGAGGATCATCCTTGGAAATCGGTGACGAATATCTGCTTGCGTCGATTGCCGTTGTCGTGATCGGCGGGACCTCGGTCAGCGGTGGAAAGGCCAACGTGCCAGGGCTTTGGGGCGGCGCGCTGTTCCTTGTCCTGCTGCTCACCATGCTCAACACGTTTGGGGTTAGCGCGGGCATTCGTTTCGTGGTCACCGGGTTGGTGATCATCGGAGTG
>DATHPI010000344.1:0-3951 GCA_035484035.1 Chthoniobacterales bacterium | reverse complement strand
GCCCAATGCGCCAGGAGCCGGTACTCAGTTAGCGACCATGACTCCTTGGGTTCTCGTGCGAGCCTCCCAGTTCCGCCTACCGCCTCCTTACTCCCTTGACAGCGCCCAGTACGCAGCGGATCTGAATGAAACGAAAACCTGGGGTGCCTTTTCCGGCTCTCCGCGGACAGCGGATCAATCCGAACTCGCGCTTTTTTGGCAAAGCAATACGCCGCTCACCTGGAATCGCGTCGCCGCTCAGATTTCCGCGGAGCGCGGTCTCTCATTCCACGAGAATGTCCACCTCTTTGCTTTGTTGAATGTCACCATGGCCGACGCCGTCATCGCCTGCTGGGATTCCAAATACCGCTACAGCTTCTGGCGACCGATTACCGCGATCGAAGAAGGTCTCACCCCAGCCGATGCCGACCCTACCTGGGAGCCTTGGCTCGACTTCTTTCCACCCGGTACTCCTGCCTTTCCGGAGTATCCCTCAGCCCACGCCTCAATTAGTGGCTCTGCGGCGTTCATCCTTGCCGCCACTTTCGGAGAGAACACGTCCTTCACCGTTACCTCCGAATCGCGTCCCGGCACTCGTTCGTTCCCCAGTTTCTCCAGCGCCATTTCAGAAATTGCCGACGCGCGCGTCTTTGGCGGCATCCATTTTCGCACTTCCTGCGTCATCGGCAACACGCTGGGAAGCACGGTCGCGGACTATGTCTCGAGGCATGCCATGCGCCCGCGAGGTGACGACGAAGACGATCAGTAGGTTCAGAGGCTTCGCTAAACTCTAGGTAAGAGAACGAAAGGAGAATCAAAAATGAGCAAGCTCGGAAAGTATTTTCTTCTCGCGACCGCTTTCGTGCCCCTTGCGTTTTTTGCCCGCATTCCAGGGCCCATCATGAACGTTCACGCCGACAATCGCGGCTGTAGCGTAGCCAGCCTCAAAGGGACGTATGCCATCCTCAGGACGGGCGTGAACAATGTCGTGGGTGGCCCTATCGCCTCGATCGGCATCCAACCCTTTAACGGAGACGGGACGATAGGCCTTACTCGCTTAACCAGAAGCAACAACGGTGACATCCAAGACTGGACCTATGCGCCGCGGAGCGTGGACGCCAGCTACACGGTCGATGCGGATTGTACCGGGTCGCTCTTCACTGCGGATGGTATAAAAACCAACAACCTCGTCGTCCTTGACGGAGGCAAGAGATTCTTCTTGCTCAGCGTGGCACCGGGAACGATTGTCACGCAAGAGGGGACGAGGATCGAGGAGGAGAAGGACTAACGGTTCGCTGACTAAGTTGGACACACACTTCTCCATTTGAAGCGGTTGTGTGGGATGAGTGTCGGTCAACAGTTGACCGACACTCGCGTTATCACAAGTAATCGACCCGTCAGAAGCGGATCAACTCCCGGTTAGTCGCGTTACCGGACCTCTCCCGTACTAGAACCTCACATGTACGATAAGGGCGTCAATCAGGAGTTGAGGCTGCATCGTCGCCTCTACTCGAATTTTGCGTAGTCGTCAGGTCGATCGGACCGATTTCAGGGGGTCGGCAAGGCCGGGTCCGCAGCTCGATTTGCATTGAGAACCCGCCAGTAGCGGGCGATCTTGACCCAGTAGGCGATCCATAACACGAAGCCTAGTATTCCTGCGATCCGGTACAGAAACGGAATAAACATACAGACATTACAAGCAGACGCAGCCAACCCGACGGTCCGCGCTAGAGCCAATTCGGGGTCCGGGATTCCACGACTTGCAAACTCGTTTGCCAATGAGTCCGCCAAGTGGACTACGACCACGAAATGCCAAACCAAGCCGAAAAGCGGAATAAGTACGAGCCAAACCTTCCACGGTTTCAGCGTTCTTGAAGCAGGTGCGCATTTTTTCAGAGTTTCTTGCAGCTCTAGCAGGTAGAGAACGCCCGCGATCGCGGTAAAAAGTAGCGTGACTATCACAACCGGCGTGGGCAATGGGTGACTCTGCATTTTTACCCCCCCCGAACCGACGACTCTAATCATTGAGTCTAGCTTCCTACGACAGTTGCACAGGCTAATTCTTGATCGCGTTTCGTCTTTGCTAACACCTGACAAACACTGCCAGCTCAACCGGTTGACGCAACACCATCTAATCAGTTGATCCGCCTACGCTCCGGCAGAAACAGACCACGGCGAAATCACCACCCCGTTTCCGCGAACCCGCAGCATCTAAGATTCTTTTCGAAATGTCTATCTCCCAATAGGTGTTTAGAAAGTCTTCTGAGATCACTAATTGACTCGGTAAGAAACGCTAACTCCTGATATGTCGCGTTACCGGACATCTGCTTTTGGCTCGATTCCACTTCTCCGGATTCGGCGTTTATCAGGACTTAGCCAGCAGTTTGGGCAACAGCAGAGAGGAACGGCCCTGCTCCTTCGGTGTTATCATGCGCCTTCATCGAGCGCCTGATACGAGAGAGTGCAATAACATGCGTGCTACAAGTGATTTTGCCGTGGGCGGATAACTGAACGTGGCTCCGGACGGGTCGCGTAGTCGCAAACTAAGAATTCACTTCTCCGGTAGCTGCGTTACTCCGGAGTTAGCGGTCATCGACGGGGCACGTTTTGGTTTTTGCGAGAGGCAGGAAGTCGGATGGCATCGGCTCCTTGCCACTCGATGTGGGGAGAATGTCCCACGCCGCAAGCGTCACAATCAGATCCTCGTTTGGAAACACCATCAAGTCTTGCGCGCCGAATCCTCGGGCCATCCAAACGTACTCCCCGGAATCCGGCAGTTTGAACAGCCACCACTTTAAGCCGTAACTGAATCCCTTGAAACCCGGATCGTCGCTGGTATGGAAATATGGGGTCAGGGATTCTTTCACCCATTCACTGGAAACGATCGGCTGGCCGTCCCACATGCCATCGTGCAGGTACAGGTAGCCGATTTTCGCTAGGTCGCTGCCATTCAGATACAAGCCGCCTTCAGTATCCACCACGCCCAGATAGCTGCGCTTCCATTCGTGCTTGATACCCAGCGGGGCGAATAGATATTTCTGGCCGTATTGGTCGATGTCCTGGCCGGTTTCTTTCTGAAAGATGTGGGCGAGCAGTTCGGAACCGCCGCTGTTGTAGTTCCAGGCTTTTCCCGGTGCGGCGACCATGGGCTTGTCGATGGCGTACTGCACCCAGTCATCGCTGGCTTCCATCAAGCTGGTGTCGTTTTTCGGATCGCCGGTGTCGAAGCCCTGGTCATTCCACTCCATACCTGAGGTCATCGTCAGCAGGTCACGCAACGTGATGCGGCGCTTTCGGTTGTCGACATTTTTCACTTTGCTTGCATCAAAATATTTCAGTACGGGAGTATCGAGCCCAGCCTTGAAGTCGCCGCGTTGCATGGCCACGCCGATGATCACCGAAGTGACAGTCTTGGTCACCGATTGCATGGTGTGCAGATCGGTACCGTGAAAATACGGGTGCCAGTTTGAATCGAAATAGTTGTACCGCCCGGTAAGCCGCTCGTTGTACGGGCCGCGCACCAGGGCTTCGTTGCTGTATATTTTTGCGTAGTCGTGCGGGTAGCTGCGCTCGAAGACTTTTTTGCCGCAGCGGAACACCGCAAAGCTGTCCATCATCTGTGAATATTTCCCCGAGCCCATATCCTTGTCGAGGCTGAGGAGAGCCTGCTCGTCGATCCCAACGCTGGCGGCGCTGCCAGTCGCCCATCCTTTGGTCGGCCAGAGAGTTTCGCTGGGTGATTCCGTCGCTGCGCTTCCGGTGAAAGACAGCGAAGTGGACACCAGAACGATGGCTCCCGCAAGCACGACAATCACGCCGCGTTCTTTCATGCTGGCTCCATTTGAATGCACCTTATGGCGCACTGGAACCAGTGTCAAGCGCCGCCAAGCATCGATACTTTTATTTGGCGGGAGGGGCCGAACGACTCGTAAGTCGCGCAATCGGACATTGAGAATTCGCTGGTCGGCACAT
>DATHPI010000343.1:0-31398 GCA_035484035.1 Chthoniobacterales bacterium | reverse complement strand
TCTGGGGTAGAACCCGCAGTCGTAGATGGTGAAAATCAGGGCGTCAAACTTCGCCTTATACTCTGAACGCCGGAGGCAAAGCGTGGACGCTTCGCTTACTTTCAGAATTCCATCCAGACTGATTTCAAATATTTGTCCCCGTTAAAATCGGGTGGCATTGATCCGGCCACGGCCTTGAATGGGTGGTCGATGGCGGTTCTGAGGATTCGCAGGAATTCATTGAAGGTCATCCCGCGAAAGTTCGTGGAACAGAACAGCCGGCCGTTCTTATTCAGGCATTTGCAGGCGAGACTGGCCAAATCGCCATAGTCCTCTTGAATTCTGAAGACATTTGACTTTCGATCCCTCGAAAAAGTGGGCGGATCCAAAACGATGATGTCAAATTTTCTGCCTCGCCGCTGAAAACGTCCCAACCAGTCGAAAACATCCCCAGAAATAAAATCGTGATGCCCTGAGCTGATTCGGTTGATTTCGTAGTTCCGTTTTCCCCAATCGAGATAGTGGCGTGAGAGATCTAGGTTCACAGTGGACGCGCCGCCAACGGCGGCGGCCACACCGAATGCGCACGTGTAGGAGAAGGTATTCAAAAGGGTCATGTCTCTAGCGAGATTGCGGAGCTGATTTCGATTGGTTCGCTGGTCGAGAAAGAGACCGGGAGAATAGCCGGCTCGGAAATCGATCTCGAATTGCAGCCCGGACTCCAGCACGCAAAAAGGCTCTTGGATGGATGCTCCTCCGAGATGTTTTACGTCCGTTCGGCCGGCTTTCAGCATCGGTTTCCAATAGAGCGAGAGATATCCCAGATTGGGGTCAAGCGTCGGTTCGCGTTCATCCTGTGTCTGAACCATCCAGTGACCGGCGAAATCGTCGATGGTCAGACCGGTCAAACCGTCTCCAGAGCCGTCCAACAGCCTGACGGCGTTGGTTTGGCCGGTTCGAATGGAGTGCCGTTTTTCGGCTGCAACCAAAATTTTTTCTGTCGGAATCATAAACGTTTGCGTGTCCTCGGCGAAGGCTACAGGCTTAACCTATGAGCGATCTGCGCGAAACTCTCGAGCTCGCGGTGCACGAAGACCGGCTTCTGGCAACCAGTGTCTCCAATATCTTGCAGTTACTTTACGGCGGGAACAATCCGCTTTACGCGACGGTGATCGAGGAATTGACGGAGAAAAGGGCCTGGACTGAATTGAACGACCGCTTCTTCAAGACGATTTCGTTTGGGACTGGCGGACTACGGGGCCGAACGATCGGGAAACTGGTAACTCGAGCGGAAGCCGGAAGCAGGGCCGGGAGCGTCTGTCCGGAGTTCCCATGTGTGGGAACCAACGCGATGAATTTTTATAATATCAGCCGCGCCACGCAGGGACTGGTCCGCTACATCAAAGAGTATCTGGCGAAAAGTCATTCTCAGGCGACGCCGAGCTTGGCGATTGCTTACGACACCCGCTTTTTCTCACGAGAATTCGGAGAGCTCACGGCGAAGGTGGCGACCGAGAACGGGTGCAACGTTTTTCTTTTCGCAGCCAGCCGTTCAACTCCGGAGCTCTCCTTCGCCGTTCGCCATACGAATTCGACCGCCGGAATTGTCATTACAGCAAGCCATAATCCTCCGCATGATAATGGCTACAAGGTCTATTTTGCAGATGGTGCGCAAGTGGTTGAACCGCACGCCGGTGGCATCATCGGACACGTCAACACCGTCGAAGGCGAAGTCTATCAACCACTACCGAAGTCCCAACAGGGCAAATTGGTTTATCTCGGCGAGGAACTGGATGAGCTGTACAAGGCTCGCCTGCGGACTCTGGTGCTCCGGCCTGACGTGGTGGCCGGTCAAAAAGAGTTAAAGATCGTTTTTACGGCAATCCATGGGACGGGCGGAATCATTTCCGTTCCTGGTTTGCGGGATCTGGGATTCGACGTGCGGACGGTTACTGAGCAGGATGTACCCGACGGCTCCTTCGCGACGGTGAAATCTCCAAATCCGGAAAACGTGGACGCTCTGGCCATGGGCATTGCGCTGGCCGAAGTCGAGCAGGCCGATATGGTGATTGGGACAGACCCCGATGCCGATCGCATGGGGGTTGCTTTCCGTGATCAATCAGGAAAAATGCAACTTCTGAACGGGAATCAAATAGGGTCTCTGCTTGCTTTTTATCGCACAAAAACGTTGAAAGAGCAGGGTGTGTTGAATGAGCAAAACAGCGCGCATGCGGTGATTCTCAAAACCGTGGTGACCACCGATCTGCAAAAGGCCATCGCCGAGCGAGAGGGGCTGCGGTGCATCGAGACACTCACTGGATTCAAGTATATCGGGGCAAAACTCGAAAAATACGAGGCTGCATTGCCGGAGGAGGTTCGCAAGGTATATCGAGCTTTATCAGAAGAGGAAACGCGAGAGGCCCGATTGCAGAATTCCTACTTTTACGTTTTCGGGGGTGAAGAGAGTTACGGGTACAGCGGATCCGATTTCGTCCGAGACAAGGATGCCAATGGAGCGACGATCATGTTCGCCGAGGTGGCGGCCTACGCCAAATCGAAAGGGCTGACGCTTGAGCGGCTCCTGGATCAGATCTTCCTCGACTACGGCTGTTATTTCGAAAAGAACTGCTCGCTTGCCTACGAGGGAGCTGAAGGAGCCGTCAAGATCCGTCGCCTGGCGGACTCTTACAATACGAATCCGCCGAGCGAAATGGACGGTTCGAAGGTTGTCATGGTGAAAGATTATTCCGGCGGGGAAATCCGCGATGCGGAAGGTGACCTGCTGCCTAAGGAAAAGATGACAATTTTTGAGCTGGCCGACGCGAGGCGAGCCGCAGTGCGGCCTTCCGGAACCGAACCGAAGATTAAGTTTTATCTGTCCGGCAAAAATTCCAACGTTTCTTCGGGTTCACTGAACCAGGTGAAAGTCAGTCTGGCGGCCTCTCTTGACAGTCTTTGGGAGTGGTTGCAGGAAGAGGCGAAGAAGAGATAGGAGTTCAGAAGTTGCAGGAGTTACAGGAGTAAAGGCGCTATGGCGCAAAACCGAACCTGGAATTGAACAAGAACGATAAGAACTGAGCGGAAATCCGATTTATTCTGCAACTCCTGAACTCCTGCAACTGCTGAACTCCTGTCTAGTATGCGTTTAGCGCCGATCATTCGTCGAAGGGCTCTGCAATTTGAAGGTTTCCATTCTGTGGCCCGAAGCGGCCAAAAAAGCATAGCCCAGGGTTTACCCTGGGTTAATTCCCCCAGCGGAATGAGCCCTGAAGGGGCCGGCAGGTACGGCGAGAAATGGCTCCGAACCTTTGAACCGGATCGCGTGCACATTTCTAGCCCCTTCAGGGCAAATCGTTTATTTCGCCTAACCCAGGGTAAACCCTGGGCTAAGCTTTCTTGCCCCTTTGGGGCGGGCCCTTCGGGCAGTATGACCATCGCTAACCACATACGAGCGGCGGAACGCGAAGAGGGCGGGGCTTGAATCAAATAAGAAGGCTAAGAACTCGCGCCCGCCGAGTGGGCCGAAGTGCATCCGATCTATTCTGCAACTCCTGAACTCCTGCGACTCCTGAACTCCTGTTTCAGACTCTTTCTCTTCCTACTGATTCCATTTCTGCCGGCATCCGCCCAAGTCGCGGCGCCCGCGCAAAATGATCTCGCCGCTCGATTGCCTCGACTCAGTGATGGCTCGGAGGTTTCTCTCATTACTTACAGTCCGGGCGAGGAGCTCTACCAGGCGTTCGGCCACAGCGCCATCAGAGTCAGAGACGATTTCCTCGGCATGGATCGCTTGTACAATTACGGCGTCTTTGATTTCGCAACCCCAAATTTCTACGTGAAATTCGTTCATGGTGATTTGCGTTATCAGTTGGCCGTTTCGGCCAGCGAAGAGGAAATCCAAGCGGTGGGAGCGTCTGGTCAGGGGGTTACAGAATTGCCGCTGAACTTCTCGCTCTCGCAAAAGCAGGCGTTGTTTGAAGCCCTGGAGATCAATCTCCTCCCCGAGAATCGATTTTATCAGTACGACTTTATCCTGGATAATTGTTCAACCCGTCCACGAGATATGATTGAACGGATCACCGGTTCTCCAGTGACCGTACGCGATGCAGGCAAGCAAACATTCAGGGACATGCTGGATCCCTATTTTACCCGAATTCCATGGGCCGGGCTTGGCGTCTCCCTGCTGATGGGGGCAAGAATCGATCGACCGGCTAGCCCGCGAGAAGCTTGCTTCCTCCCTGCGGATCTGGAACGCGCGGTCGAAACGAGCAGAAACGGGGAGCAAAATCTGGCTGCGGAAAAGAAAGTACTTTATCCTGCGGCAGTTTTAGCTGGATCCTGGCCTTTCCTAACTCCCATTTTTGTCTTTTATGGCTTCGGAATTTTATGGTTCTGCTTCTGGCTGTTACGCAGCAAAACCCACTCCAGATGGCCAACGGCGCTATGCTTAATGATCCTCGGCCTGGTTGGTACTTTTGTTCTGGGGCTCTCCTTCTGGACGCGGATCTGGGTGTTGCATGATAACTATAATCTTCTGTGGCTTATTCCTTTGCACTTTCCAGCGGGTCTCTGGTTGGCGCTCTCGAAGCGCCGGTCAGCTTTTCTCAGAGGGTATTTGTGGTTCGCGTTTTTGGACGCCAGCCTTTTTCTCTGTTTCTCCTTCCTGTTACCACAGCGATTCAATCCCGCTGTATATCCCCTGTTAATGATCGTGGCCTGGCGGTGTTCTCTCGAGCTATTCCCCGTCCCAGCAGCTCATGAAACCTCAACTGCTTAAGTTAGCGCCGATCTTGCTAAGTCTGGCTGGGGGTGTTCTGGTCGCCTTGGCATTCCCGCCTTGGAATCAGGATTGGCTGATCTGGATTGGATTTGTGCCCGCCCTGGCGGGATTGATCTTGTTCCCACGTCACTGGATCACTTCGCTGATTCAAGGTGCGCTCTTTGCGGGTACATTCGGCGGCTTGGCCTTCTCCTGGCTCTGGGCAGGTGGACGGCCAAGCGATTGGGCGTGGAATGTGGGAAGTCTGGCGGTGCTCGGTGCTATCTGGGGCTGGTTCGTCGGCATCTTCGTTCAGCTGCCTGCCGGAGACGATGACCGGAAGGTTTCGCCCATACTCCCAGGATATGGATTTAGTGCGGGAGCCTGGGCAAAATCGATTGCTCATTTGCGGGCGGCATTGCTGGCGGCGGCGGCCTGGACCGTTCTGGAATGGATAAGGGGTGTCCTTCTTCCAGAATGGAACGCGGTAGGAATGGTTCTGCAGGCGAATCTGCCGTTGCTGCAGATCTCGACGGTCACCGGAGTCAGTGGCCTTTCTTTTGTCGTGGTCTTCGCGAATCTGGTTGCTTTGATCGCGGTTCGTCGGATCATCCTTGAACCCGGCCGGATGACTTGGGCATCTCGCTTCGAAGTTACATCGACTCTGGCCGTGATCTTTCTGGCGGCGGTGGCCGGTTTTTGGTGGCTGGAGCACCAGCCTGCGGGGGACCACAAAAATGTCGCACTCATCGCTCCCGATACCGTCGATTTCAGTCGGTTGCTGGACCTCAGCAAGGAGCAAAGCGGGAAGGGGATAGATTTATTCGTCTGGCGACGTGTTCGATTTGGCCCCGGTGACTATGCACGGTTGGACGATACTCTGATCGGAAAGACAGCCGGGCTGGTAAGCGGCACAACTTCGGGAGAAAACGCGTCCCTCGACGGCGCGACGATTGTCATTCCGGGTGCAATTCGAAATATTCTCCTGATTCCGAGCAGACGCGATTTCTTTCAACCCGGAGCCGGGGCGACAGGACGAACTCTCAATCCTCTGGAATTTGCCGATACGAGTTGGGTGCCGTTGATCAATTGGGAAGCCGGTGATCCGCGTCTGGTGCGCGCCGCCGCGACCAAGCAGATCCAGGTGAACATAGCAATAGTCGATCCGCTTCCGGGAGGCCCAGGCGCGACTGAGCAGCTTTTCGCGAACCTGCGGTTATGGTCCGTTTCGTTTGGACGTCCGTTGATCTTCGCAAGCACGAAAAATTTGGCGGCGATTGTCACGCGATCAGGGAAAATTGTGGCCGGGGCCCGTCAAGGGTCCGGGATGGAGGCATTGACTGGTAACATTGATGTGCCGGCGCCGCTCGACTACACGCTGTATGGGCACTTTGGCGACTGGTTCGCGGTGGCTTGTGGAGCGGTCTGCCTGGTCACGGCCTTTTCGGAAAGAATTCGTCGCGCTCATGAAAAGTCTGGTCGTTTCTCTGCATGACGTTTCGCCCCTGACGCAAATCTGCTGCAAGGAGATTCTGGCTCAGCTCCGGCAATTGGGAATTGGGAAGACGTCACTCCTGGTCATTCCCAATCATCATCAGCGGGCTCCGATCGCCGGGAATTCTGGTTTTCAAAGTTGGCTGAGCCGAATGATTGAAGCCGGTCACGAGCCGGTCTTGCACGGTTATTTCCATCAAAGGAAAAAACAGAATGCAGAATCTCTTCGGACAAAATGGACGACAGAGATTTACACAGCCGGAGAAGGAGAATTTTTTGATTTGTCCACAGTGGAGGCCTCGATGCGAGCGCAAAGAGGCTTGGAAGATCTCGCATTCTTGCCGCGGAAGGTCGTCGGCTTTATTGCGCCGGCCTGGTTACTTGGCCCGAACGCGGAACTCGCGATCCGCAAGCTCGGCTTCTTGTACACGACAAGGTTAGGCAGGGTGCAAACCTTCGATCGCACGGCCGACATCCGTTCGCAATCGCTTGTTTGGAGCACTCGCGCTCCCTGGCGGTCAAGGACAAGTCTCGTGTGGAATCGTTGCCTGGCGTTCGGCTTGGCCCGGTCGCCGTTAATCCGGATTGGTATTCATCCCTCTGATTTGCAGAATTCAGCTGTCTGGGAGCAGGTACGGCGTTTGGCGGCGGCCACCCGCCGTTCTCGGAATTGTCTGACTTATGCAGAGTTCGTCGAAACTCTGTCGTGAGATTGGCGGAGCCGGGTTTCCTGCCTGACGCGCTTCGATCGTGCTCGTCCTCGTGCTCGTTATCGTTATCGATCTTTAAGGGTGGCAGGCGGAAAGACGGGGATGACGAGGGCGACGCCGAGCACGAGCACGATGGGTGCTTCCCGCCTGGGTGGCAGGGGGAAAGAGGCGGAAAGACGAGGACGAGCACGATAACGAGAACGAGCACGATTGATGAGGCTCGGCGGAGCCTCACCCTACCTGACACTAACACTGGCACTGACACTTATTTTGGGGTGTTTTTTGCTTCGAAGGGGCTGTAGGTTTCAGCCCCGGTTTCAACCCCTGGGGGACCATGGCCGCGAAAGTCGATCTCCATATTCATTCAAAATTCAGCGATCGATCCGCGGAATGGATTTTTCGCCGCTTCGAATTTCCCGATAGCTATTCCGATCCGAAGGTTTTGTACCGACGGCTGAAGGAAAAAGGGATGACCTACGTCACCTTTACCGATCACAATCGGATCGATGGTTGTCTGCAGATCGCAGAGTTCGCGGACACCTTCATCAGCGAGGAAGTGACGGCCCATTTTCCCGACGACAGCGTCAAAATCCACTTGCTTCTCTGGAACCTCACCGAGACGCAACATGCTGAAATCCAGCAAGTCAGAAGAAATGTTTACGAGCTTCAAGAATACCTTGCGTTGGCAGGAATCCGGCACGCGGTGGCTCATCCGCTTTACGACATGAACCGGCAATTGACAGCCGATCACGTCCAAAAGCTGATCCTGCTATTCAAGCATTTCGAGGGTGTTAATGGCCTCAGAGACTCGCTGATCAGCGATACTGCGCGCTTTATCCTGAGATCATTAACTCCGGAAACCATCCGAAGGTTTGCCGATCGGCAGCGTCTTGAGCCCACCCATCCAGAACCTTGGCGCAAAATTTTGATTGCCGGTTCTGATGATCACGCAGGGATCTTCCCGGCTTCTGCTTACACCGAAACTGCGGATTGCGAATCGGTGGACAAGTTTTTTTATTTCATCGGCAAAGGCGATTGTGTGACTCGTGGGGAAGGGGGTACGCCGCTCGTCATCGCTCACGGGCTTTACAATACGGCCTATCAGTTTGCGAAAGACAAATTCTCCGCCGCGGTGAGTCCGAACCTGGCCTTTCTGGAGATTGTTTTTTCGCGATTCATGGAAGGTAAGAACCCGACGAATTTCACCCTGGGGGAGAAGCTCGGGCTTTTGTCGAGTGGAATTCTTTCAGGAAAGATTTTTGAGCTGGCCAAACCGGCTAATCTTTCGATCTGGCCGGAGTTGGCGAATTATTTCGGCAGCGCGGAGGTGCAGGCGCAGATTGCGAGAGAAACCGAAGGTGTCAATGAACCGGAACGCCGCGCCTTTTTGATGGTTGCACTGGTGTTCAATCAGTTGGCTTTCCGCTTTTTCCAGAAATTCGTTCAACAGATCAGCGCGGGCGGTGTGATAGAAGCTGTTCAGGCGTTAAGCGCCTTAGTGCCGATGGGCTTTCTGCTTGGCCCTTATTTTTACGGATTTCATAGCCAGGCTCCGTCCCGTAAACGACTGACCGACATCTGCTCCGCGACCGTCAATTTCGTCCCGGATGTGCTGCAAAACACCAAACGAGCCTGGTTCACCGACACTCTCGACGATGTGAACGGGGTCGCAACAACCATCAGGAAAATGGCGGCAGCCGCTTATGAAACGGGTGCGGATTTGATTGTGGTGGCTTCGAGAGAACAGGTCAGCATATCCGAAATTCCGATCAAAAATTTCCCACCAATTGGTGAGTTTGAACTGCCTGAATACGAACTTCAGAAGCTGAGTTTCCCGCCAGTGCTGCACATGCTTGATTATATTCAGCGGGAAAAGTTCACTGAATTGATCATCAGCACGCCAGGACCGGTCGGGTTGACGGCCCTGCTGGCGGCCAAGATGCTTGATCTCAAGACGGCCGGGATCTACCACACCGATTTTCCCCAGTATGTCCGGATCCTGACGCAGGATAACTACATGGAGACGTTGGCTTGGGGATACATGCAGTGGTTTTACTCGCAACTGGACGTTGTCTACGTGAATTCGGAGCACTATCGTCAGCGCTGGATCGAACGCGGTATCGCTCCGGAAAGACTAAGGATTTTTCCGCGGGGAATTGACACCACGCTGTTTACTCCCGCTCACCGGAATCCTGCATTCTGGGAAAAATACGGAAAGAAACCTGGAGAACTCGGATTGCTCTACGTTGGACGTGTTTCGCAAGAAAAGAATCTTGACGTTGCGGTGGCGGCTCTACGGGAACTTGAGGTGGAAGGATTTCCAGTGCGGCTGTTGATGGTTGGAGATGGGCCCTATTTGCGAGAGCTCCGTCAAAAAGTCCCGGAAGCTTGTTTTACGGGCTATCTGCGATCGGCGGAATTGGCCGCCGCCTACGCTTCCAGCGACATTTTTGTTTTCCCCAGTACGACCGACACGTTTGGCAACGTGGTCCTGGAAGCCAAATCAGCCGGGTTGCCCTGTGTCGTGTCAGATCAAGGCGGTCCTTGCGAACTGGTCCGTGATGGGATCGACGGATTTATCACCAAGGGCCTGGATGCTGTGGATTTTGCCCGTGGCCTGCGGATGCTGTGTAAAGACAAAGAATTAAGGACAAAAATGGGCCTGGAGGCCAGAAAAGGGGTTGAGAACCGGAACTGGAAAAGTGCCTTTCGCCAATTTTGGAATGGCACTCTTTAAAAATCTCATTTGAATTTTCGTGGTACTCCGTTACTTTCCGAGCCTGCTATGGCAAAGAAGTCTTGGATTGAGAGGAATAAGCGGAAACAGAAGACGGTGGAGAAATATGCCGCTATTCGCGCCGCGCTGAAGGCGAAACACGACTATGAAGGTCTTGCCCTGCTCCCGCGGGATGCTAGTCCAACGCGTCTGATCAATCGTTGTCAGCAAAGCGGCCGGCGACGGGGGTTCATCCGTCGTTTTCGTCTCTCCCGTATCGCTTTTCGTGAACTTGCTTCCCAGGGAATGATCCCGGGAGTTACGAAGTCCAGTTGGTAGAATCTGCAGAATTCCACAGAGGTCTTTCATCGCCTCATTTGCCCGGGCCGTTCACTTGCGCGTGCCCTCCAGCGGTTGATTGTCGCCGGGTAATTACGTTTTGTAAGTGTCGCGAACCTGCTCCATCATAGGTAGCGGCAATTGAATCGATGACGATAGATATTCCCTTTTGGTTCACTGCTTTAGCCTCTTCCGAGGTTGACGTTGAGCTCGGCGGCTCGGGGTCCATTCTATTTAATCTGCTGATTATTCTGTTGCTGGTTTTCCTCAACGGCTTCTTTGTCGCCTCCGAATTTGCCCTGGTCAAAGTCCGGTCCAGTCAACTGGATGCCCTCGAGACGGAAGACAAGAAGGTGGAGCTGGCGCGGCGTGTGACGTCGCATCTGGACGCTTATCTTTCCGCGACCCAGCTTGGGATCACGCTCGCGAGTTTGGCGCTTGGATGGATCGGCGAACCTTACCTGGCCAAGATGATTCGTCCGGTGCTGATGGATTTTGGAATGAGATCTGAACCGATTGTTCATGGAGTCTCTTTCGCGCTCGGATTCGGGGTGATCACCTACCTGCACATTGTTCTCGGAGAGGTCACTCCGAAGTGGCTGGGGATCCGCAAAGCCCTGGTGATCAGTCTCTGGATCAGTGCGCCGCTTCATCTCTTTTATCTCATTTTTCGTCCCGCCATCTGGTTTCTGCAGGCTTCGGCGAACTGGATAATGAAGTCGGTTTTCCGGATGGATCCGGTGACAGATACGGAACTGGCCCACAGCGAAGAGGAATTGCGGGTTATTCTGGCCGAAAATGAGAGTCCTGCCGATGGGACAGAACTCGGGAACGAGCTATTGATCAATGCGCTTGATTTCCGTCGGAGGGTGGTCCGGGATATCATGACACCGCGTGGCGACGTGATCTATCTCGACCTTCAGGATTCTTTCGATGCCAACGTTCAGGTAGCAATCGAATCAGGGCATACGCGTTTTCCTCTGGTGCAGGGTCATCTCGATAACACCGTCGGGTTGATCCATATCAAGGATTTGATGCGTGAAATGAAAAGTGAAAGGCATGACCTGTTGGCAATCAAACGGGAATTGATGCCGGTGCCGGAATTTATGCCGCTGGAAAAACTGCTGAGACAGTTTTTAGCCAAACGAGCTCATTTTGCGGTCGTAGTGGACGAGTATGGAGGCGCGGTCGGTATCGTGACTCTCGACAATGTGGTGGGAGAGTTAGTCGGTGAAATTAAGGATGAATTCGACCAGGAACAGGTCAAAGAATTTATCCGCCTCAACGAAGAGGAGTTTATCGTGCAGGGGCAAGTCAATCTCTACGAACTAAAGGAGTTGGCCGATCTTGAACTGGAAAATGCGGAAGTCACGACCATTGGCGGTTACGTGGTCCAGCTCCTAGGCCATCTGCCAAAACCAGGCGAAGAGGTCCAGATCGGAGATTATCTTGTAACCATCACACAGGCGGATGGACGACGAATTCTTCAACTTCATTTTAAGAAGCATGTCCCTGAGCCCGCGGAAGCGCAGGAGCACGCCGCGAATCGTGACCGATCACAATAGGTTCGCGACGAACTCGTCCCGGTTGAAATAATGGAGGTCGCCTGGCTTTTCGCCGGTCCCCACGAATCGTGGAGGAATCGCGAGTTCATCCTGGATCGCGATGGCAATCCCTCCTTTTCCCGACCCGTCCAGCTTGGTGATCACCAGCCCGGTGAGACCGACGGACTGCTTGAATTCTCTGGCCTGCACCAGAGCGTTACTTCCAGTGGTCGCATCCACCACCAGCAGACATTCGTGGGGCGCTTGTTCGTCGTGCTTTCCAAGAGTCCTGACGATCTTTCCTAACTCCTGCATCAGATTATTTTTTGTGTGCAGGCGTCCAGCGGTGTCACAGATCAGAAATTCGATATTTCGTTTATTGGCGGCAGAATAGGCGTCGTAACAAAGGGCCGCCGGATCGGCGTTGTATTCTCCTGCAATGACATCGACCTGGATGCGGTCGGCCCAAATTTTGAGTTGTTCGATGGCCGCGGCTCGAAATGTGTCTGCAGCGGCGAGCATCACCGTGTGTCGATCCTGCTTGAGCAGATAGGCAAGTTTCGCCGCGGAAGTTGTTTTTCCGGTTCCATTGACGCCGGCCATCAAGATCACCTTGGGCCTGTTTGGTAGGGGCCGGAGCTTCGGGTGCGTGATTGGAAGAATCTGTTCGATGTGGCGTCGTGTGACTTCTATGACATCGTTCGCGGTAATCTTGCCTTCGCGTTGTTGCAGTTCCTGAACGATTCGCAGCGTCATCGGCACGCCGATATCCGCTCGGATCAAGCTCTCTTCAAGCTCATCCCAATCGATGGACTTGCCTCCAAATCGGTCCAATAAGTCTTTGAAAAATCCAAAGGCCATTCCTTTAAATTGAAAACCGAAGATAAAGTGGAGTCTCTACAGTGTTTCGTCTCAAAGCGATTTTAGGTTTGGGTCGAAGCGGTTCGGAGAGGACGGCTTAGGTCTAGTTTAACTCGATCGAGAACTCCGTTGACAAACTTGCCGGATTCCTCCGTTCCAAATTTCTTGGCGATGTCAATCGCTTCATTAATAGCGACAATTGGTGGTACGTCATCGGCAAAGAGCATTTCGTAGATCGCCATTCGAAGGATATTCCGATCGACCGCAGAGATTCGTCTGAGCTCATAGTTCGCGGTATATCTGGTAATCTTTTCATCGATCGTTGCCTGGCGAGCGGTGACACCCGCCAGCAAATTGGTCGCGAAGGTACGGACCCCCGGAACCGCGGGGCGAAATTCCCAGAACAGATCCAATTCCGTCACGCTGAGCGATTGCTGGGCGTTCAAGTCCCAGTGAAATAAAAGCTGCAGCGCGACCTCTCTCCCCTCACGGCGTCTACCCATTATAGACTACCCTTCTTTCAAAATATGGCGGAGGGCAAGAACGATCCGGACTGCCGCGCGCGCCGCTTCCGTTCCGCGATTGATCTCGATCGACAAGCAGCGAGCTTTTGCCTGCTCGTCATTCTTGGCAACAATAATTTCGTGCAGTACCGGCACGCATTCTTTCAAACTAATAGTTAAGAGGGCCTGCGTCACTGCGGTGGCAATGAGGGAAGCGTGGAGCGTTTCCCCGTCGAAAAGCAGTCCAAAGGCGAGAATGGCGTCCGGTTTTTGGCGTTGAGCAACCGCCTGAACGGCAATGGGGATTTCGAATGACCCGGGCACACGCACGAGCGAAAGCTGCGCCTGGGGAGCAATGCTTTTCAGCTCTTCGTTGGCAAAGCGCACCAATCCGTCCACGTAATACCGATTGTATTCGCTGGCGACAATCGCGAAGCGGACAGTCTCGTTCAACACCTCTGGACGGACGGGAAATTCTGTCGACATGAGTGTCGGACGATACGCTTTCGGACGGGAGGTGCAAGTTCAGCGGACAGGAGTTCAGGAGTTCAGGAGTACAGGAGTGGTGGAGTGGGCTTTTAGTAAATACTGCGGCGGTGTGGGGAATTTATCTCTCGCTGGGGATAAAAGTTCATCATTATCCTAAATGAGGCGCAGGTTTGGACGTTATTGTACATATTGAATTTATGATATCTATTACCAAGGCTGCTCTTCCTCCCATGAAAGCGCATGAACTCTTTACCTCGTCCCAAAGGTGGTGCAAAGAGTCTCCAGCGGAAGATTCTCAAGGCAATAAGCTTGAGGCTCTTAACGCGCGCGCGGTCAAGTGGTGCGCTCTTGGTGCGATTCAGAAAGTTTATTCTCCCTCGAAATGGAGTGAAGTCATGGACGCACTATTGCGCGGATTAAGCGTCTCCGAAGGCGGATTAGCGCAAATGAACCGATCCGACAAGGCTTGCTCCATAATGGAGTGGAATGACGATCCACAGTGCTCTTTCGAGGAGATTAAGGACACCCTTTTAAGTTGCGATATCTAAACAGGAGCCAGGGGTCAGGAGCCAGGGAGTTCAGCCTGTTTGTCTCCTGGCTCTTGCTCCTGATTCACCCAATCACCAAACCTGGAGGCAAGGATTCGCCGAAGAGATTGGCGCGATCAGCCAGGACAATGGGAACGAAAGAGCGGAGCCTGGCGACCTTCGAGGGAGGGAGACCGGCTTTTTGCAGATGGGAGGCGATTTTGTCGCGTAAAGATTTCGGCAAATCGATCTTCGGGTTGTTCACGAGGCGAGCAGCGCGGAGGAAAAGAGTGTGAATCTCCACCAGATAGGGGTCAGTCCAATCCAGATCGGATAAAGCATCGTAGGCCCTTTCAACGTGAGTGGCAGGCATAACGAGCGCGGGACCAGCATAGAGAGGGCTGCGGTTGAGCAGAAGTCCTAGTGCCACGAGATACGGCGCGGAATGTTGCCTTTTAAGGGCGAGCTCCCGCGCAGTCAGGAGAAACGGTTCGAGTAGATTGGCTTTGGTGGTCACGCTGATTCTTTCGAGCGATCCGGCGAGTCGGACGAACTCTGCGGGCAGGTTTGCTTGCAACGGCAATCTGGAAAGTTCGGGAGCCAAAATCGTCTCCTGTCGCTCGCTGCTGAGGCCGCCGGCGACGCGTCGCCAGAGTATATAGAGTTGAAGCTGGTTGCGCTTACCGGGGTACTTCAGTCCGTCCGTATGAATCCTCCAGAGGTCATTGATCCGGCCCTCGTCGCCTTCCGCACCGAATCCTGGGCGCAGAAAATAACCGGCGAGAATCAGCCAGGTCTCCTCGTGATCGACAGACTCCTGGCGACTGGAGAAGCGTTCGTGGAGCGAACGCCAGAGGGAACGGATGAGGTGATAGTTCCAATCCATTTTTGGTTTGCCGAGGATCCGCTCAAGGCTCTTTAGGAGGTTGGCGGCAGAAATCTTGTCGCGCCTATCCAGCGGTCGGGAAAACAGTGTTGTAATCCGGTTGTGCGCGCCGTCCAATCGCAGCGGGTCCACGCCAGGATCTATTTGGATGGTTTCGGCATCCTCTCGACCAAGCCGCTTCGTGCCGCCCGGTTCGTGCGGACGGAGATCAAATTCGAGCGGCCAGGTTCCTTGCGCCTTTGGATTTGTGCTGACACAAGCCACGTGGAGTAAGCCGAGTTCGTTGATACGGGCCGTCAGGGTCACCGACAAGCGGTCACCCTCCCGGTCCGGACGGGTAAGCCGGGCGGTTGTCTGGAGCGGCGGGAGACGATGGAAATCGCGATCGTTCCAGGGCACAACAGACCCTGCCTGATCCCCGGCACGCCGGGTCGAATAGTAGGGTTGAAATCGCACCGGACGATTGACGCGAAGTTCGAGACCCTCTTGTGAGACTCGGAAAACTTCTTCCGCAGGGGCGCCGCCGGGCAGAATGCAAATCAACAAAGGGCCGTTGACCGTTTCGTTTGCGGAATTTCCTTTGTGGACTTCCAGATAAAGTGCGCGCGCTGCGCCCGCTTCGATCCGTTGCGAGTGACGATGAACGATCCTTCCGAAATGAGCGGCTCCTCGCGCAACGGCGAGATTCGGCTCAAGATTCTCGAGAATCCGCGGCTCTGCGCCACGTTGCCATCGAGCGATTTGTTTTTGCAAACGCCGGCGCAGCGGTTCGGGAGAGAGTGAACCGCCATTGAACAGTATGGCATCGACACGAGGCCGGGACCTTAAAAATTCCGCCAGATAGCGAGTGACCGCGCTATCGACGGCGTAAGGAAGCGCCCATTCTCTCAATCCAACCTGAGTTCTGGCAGGTTGGTCATCGAAATTGCATTGGGGAAAAAACCCTTCCAGGACGATCGACTCGATCTCAGCCCGGTCGATTTGAGCGCTGAGCGTCCGTCCCAGGAGGCTTGAGCCGCGCCCGGGGATTGAGACGGTGAATACAGGGACGGAAGAGTCCGAGAAACAGCGCTCTTTCACGTCACGGCAGAGCGCCACCAGGAAGTTCCACTGAACCTCGGAAAGAGGCTCATGCGCCGGCAACCGCGATTCGATCCGATGCGCAATCGCCAGATCGATATTGTCGCCTCCCAAGAGGAGATGATCGCTCACGGCGATTCGCTTGATCCGCGAAAGCGGGGTTTCGGATCGAGGGGCGATTTCAAAGAGAGTGAAATCGGTGGTGCCCCCTCCGATGTCGATGACCAGAACGTGTTGAGAGCCCGTTGCAGAGAGTGCCTCCGATCCGTGGATCTCTCCGATGCCTTCTTGCAGCCACCAGTAAAATGCAGCCTGCGGCTCCTCCAGCAAACGGACGCCCTCTGGAAAACCAGCCTCGCGCGCTGCGTCTAGAGTGAGCTTCTGCGCCGCGGCGTCAAAAGAGGCCGGAACGGTTATCGTAATCTCCTGGTCATCGAATGGGAGGCCCTGGGCGGCGAACTTGGCGTCCCACGCTGCGCGGAGGTATTCAAGGAGCAGCGAAGAAGCCCGGATAGGCGAAATTCTCTTTTCGACCGCGATTTCATCTGATCTCCATGGCAAAAACGATGCGGTGCGATCGACTCCATGGTGGCAGAGCCATGACTTTGCGGAGTGGACAACGCGACCAGGCGATTCAGCTGCCCGGGTTCTGGCAATGCGACCGGGAACCCATTCCGCGCGCGGGGTCCTTTGGTTCGAGATTTGCCCTGCCTCATCACCGGACAGGAGATAAAGAAAGGAAGGCAGTGTTGATGCCTCCGAAAATCGGGTGGGAGTTTCCCATTGCGGGACGAGGAACACCTCACGTGGCGCGACGGTAGTGCCGAGCCCTTCGAATGCCAGGGCACAATTCGTGGTGCCAAGATCAATGCCAATGCTGAATTGCGGCTGAGCCATCCAACGCGCCCTGGACCCAGCTTACTCCATCCGCACCTGGTATTCGACCTTCCATCGCCGATCTGATCCGGTGTGCTTCATCCAGAGCTCAAGGTTGCCTAGTTCAGTCACGATCGGGTTGATGATCACCGGGATGGCCTGGCCCTCCGGGAAACTTTCGATCGGAGGCAGTGTGACTTCGATCTTGCCGGTTTCTTCCAGTTCGCGTTCCGGGTTGGCGATAATTGTACCAGGCGCATCTCCGCTGCGCACTTCGGACGCGAAGAAGCGAAAATCAGCCGGAATCCCAGTGATGAGGCCGAATTCCCGTTCATCGATCAGCAGCTCGGTGCCTTCTTCCATGCCCTGGGGTACCACGCAAAGGGCCTTGATCGGCGGCTTAAATCCAGGAATCGCCGGTGCCGAAGATTCAAGTCCGATGTAGTACGATCGTGCGGTGCCTGCTTTGATCCGGATACCTTGGCCGGTCGCGCGATTGCGGCCATAGAGCGCTGCACCCTTGGCGACGGCTAAATCCGGTTGAAACCCTGCTAGTTCGCGAACCGGCGCGCCCTTGCCCCACGAAACAAGGAGGTCGAGCAGACGTTGCCGAATGGGAGCCGCGTTGAAAACCCCCCCATTGAAAAGGACGGCCGTAGGCTTGAGGTATTCACCTTCCAACGCTTCCGATCGTGATTGGACAAGCGCAGTCAGCGTTTCGCTGGCCTTCACGTTCATCAGGCTTCGGGTCAGGAACCGGGCGAGATGCTTGCTTACCACCGGGTCGGATGCATAGGGGAGACCGAACTCCTGGAGACCTGCGCTTCTGGACTCCCTGGGAAGATCGGTCGCTTTAGTCAAAGGAAAAAAACCGTCCAGGATGACCTCCTCGAGGGTGGCGCGGTTCAGTTTGGTGGAGACGGTCTTGGCGAGCAAACTTGATCCTCGAGAGGGGACCGCGACCGGGGAATGCTCACGCGACAGGTGCGTGAAGAGGTTGACTTTAGCGATGCTCGCGCCGTGCATCAGCGCTAGAAACTGCCAGGAATCGATTGACTTTCCGGCCTCTTCCAATTGCGCTTTCAGCGTGTAAGCGAGGGCCAGATCCATGTTGTCGCCCCCTAGAAGGATATGTTCGCCGACGCTAATGCGTTCGACTTCGAGATTGCCATTCTTTTCAGTTACCGCAATCAGGCTGAAATCGGCGGTGCCCCCTCCAACGTCGCAGACCAAGACGATATCTCCGCGACGGACCTGGGTCCGCCAGCTACTGCCGGCTTGCGCCGTCCACGCATAAAAGGCCGCCTGGGGTTCTTCAAGAAGGACGACTTTACCGAAGCCAGCCGCTTCGGCAGCGGCGGCGGTTAAATTCCGGGCAATTTCGTCAAAAGAGGCGGGGACGGTCAGCACCACTTGGCCATCCGCGATGTTCCAGGCGTGGCCTTGCGTCGATTCAATGTGCAGGAACGCCTCCTTAAGGTGTTCGAGATAACGGCGCGAACATTCAAAGGCGGACAGCTTCTCTTCTTTGATGTCGGATTTCCACGGCAAGACCGGCTTCTTTGGGTCGATGTGAAAATTGGAGAGCCAAGACTTTGCTGAGGTGATCAATCGATCGGGAACCAATGCACCGTGATCCCGAGCAAAATGGCCAATGATCGGTTCGCCGCCACTTTTTTTCGACCATGGCAACTGCATACCGTTCTGGGGGAATTCGTCTGGATGCGGAATGTAAAGGGCCGATGGAAGGGTAGGCTTTTCACCGATCTGGGCCAGGCCGAGGATTTGTGTGATCTCGACAATCTGGTTGCGGCCGCTTTCGAAATCTTCCAGTGCGATCGCACTGTTGCTGGTGCCAAGATCAATTCCTAGACTGAAACGCGTGCTCATTGGGAATGGCTAAGTGTTGCTAGGGTCGGCGTACGGCATCTCGCGACTGAGTGGTGGAGTGGTGGAGTGGTGGGCGAAGGCAAATCACTTGAGTTCGACCTCTGCGGGCGCGATCGCCGGGAGGCGTTCCGTCACCACGATTCGAGGGAGCTTGACAAATTCGGTCTTCCAACCCTTGTGGAGCAGCGTTCCTGTGAATGGAGGCTCTCCAGTGAGTTTTCCAACGAGTCGGTACTGATCCGGGGAATAGCCAGCTGGGATGGTGACTTGGGCGCCCTCCTGGGCTTCGGAGATGGCCGAGATTTTGAAATATTCCTGCAGGACTTGCCGGCATCCCTGATGGATCACTCTGGCGGCGGCGCCCACTTCTGCATCTTCATATGGGGTAACATCATCCATCAGAAAATCGACCAGCCGGCCCTTTTCCTGGAGAAGGGCAAAGAAGGCCACGATCTCCGCTTCAGCCTGTTTGGTGGTGGGCGCCGGAGGCTGGACCGGGACCGGCGCGGGCACAGGCGCTGTAACCTGGACGGTTTGTATTGGTGCTCCCCCCTTCCCGCCGATAATGGCAAACACCAGGACAAGGACCGCCAGTGCGAGAGCCAGGCCGGCAATCGGAACGCTGTGGCCGCCTGTCGCCGGAAGCAAAAGCAGGCCGTTCAGGATGACGAGTAAAATTGCGCCGAGCGCGATATAAGGTTTCATTGAGGAATCTGGGCTCCCAGTACACTCTGCAGGGTTACCAGCAAATGGGCCACGTCGAATGGCTTCTTGATGTAAGCTTGAACCCCCATTTCGGCTGCGCTGGGAGCCCCGAGCGCGGAACCGGCGCCGGTGACCACAATGATTTTGACGTTGGGGTTGATTTGCTGAAGCAAGCCGATGGCTTCGACTCCGCCCATGTCAGGCATATGCAGATCTGTCAGCACCACGCTAATCTCGTATCGCTTTTCGACGTAACACGCAACAGCTTCAGTTCCTCCGGTGGCGATCAAGGTACGATATCCACTTGTCTCAAGGATTCGCCTGGTCACCGACCGTACGGCTTCTTCATCATCGACAATGAGGATCAGCTCGCCAGATCCTTTTGGGAACAGCTCGCTTTGTCCGGATTTGACCGGCGCCAATCGGGGCACTCCAAGCTCCGCCGGGAGGTAAACGCGGAATTCCGTCCCGTGCCCGACTTTGCTATCGAACTCGACGTGACCCTTATGACTTTTCACGATGCCCATCACGGTCGAAAGGCCTAGTCCGGAGCCCTTGTCCGGTGCTTTACTGCTGAAAAAAGGGTCAAAGATTTTATCCGCGATTTCCGGTGGGATGCCGGTCCCGGTGTCCGAAATTCGGAATAGCACGTGTGGTCCCGGTTCGAGGTCAGGTCGGAATGAGGCACCGGCGTGATCGAGGACCAGGTTTTCGGCTGCGAGGATCAAGGTTCCTCCATGAGGCATGGCGTCGCGGGCGTTGACTGCCAGATTGAGGAGGATCTGATGCAGTTGTGTGGCGTCGCCAAGGATCGTCCAGAGATTCTGTTGTTGCTCGATCTTCAAAGCAATTGACCTGGGGAACGTCTCACGAATAATGCCGGAAATCTCCGCGAGCACATAGCGGGCCTGCAAGAGAACGCGTTTCCCCTCGACTCCTCTGGCAAATGCGACGACTTGCTTGACGATTTCCGCTCCGCGTTGCGCGTTCGCCTCAATGGTGCCAAGGATGAAGGGGCTGTCCGGTTCATGAACATTCTGGCGAAGCATCTGGGCCCCCATTAATATCGGGGCGAGAATGTTATTGAGATCGTGCGCGATGCCGCCGGCGAGTTGGCCAATGCTTTCGAGGCGTTGGTTGCGCAGGAAGAGCGCTTCCATTTGTTTTTTCTCGGTAATATCCGTATCAATTGCCAGAATCGATCTCGGATTACCCGGATCATCCAGCAGAAGAGTCCAGCGGCTTGCCACGATGACATCCGCTCCCGCTTTGGTGGTTTTACGGACTTCTCCAGACCATTCACCTTTTTCCAGCAGGATTTCCTTTGCCGCCTCGAATAAAACCGGGTCGCCGCCAGCAATTCTTGTGAAGTCGGCGCCAATGACTTCCTCGGCAGTCCACCCGTAGAGTCGTTCTGCGCTCTTGTTCCAATATTGGACATCCTCATCGAGCCCGCGCACAATGATCGCGTCGCTGGCAAGACCAAGCAGATTTGCCTGCTCTTCAATCTTGTGCTCCGTCTTCTTGCGTTCCGTGACGTCGATGTTGACGCCCAAAACCCGAATCACTTCCTGCTTTTCATTGAGCACCACACCTTCAGCGCCCTGGATGTAGCGCAGGGTGCTATTCTTTTTTGCGACCCGGAATTCAATCGCGCCGTGACTCTTATCCGCGACGATTGACTTGCGAAATTCCATCACCCGACCCAGGTCCTCTGGATGGACCGTTTGCAACCAGGTTTCGTAGGCCATGGAGTTCCGTTTGGGCAACTCGTAGATTTCGAACATTTTTTCATCCCAATAAACCTGATTGGTTCGCAAGTCCCAATCCCAGACGCCAATCGAGGCGGCCCTGGTGGCCAGGGTCAGGCGTTCGCTAAAGAGCCTCAGTTGCTCAGCGACTTGTTTCCTCTCCGTAACATCATAAAGAGTTGTTCGGGTAACGAATGAAGAGCTGTTCTTATCCTTAACGACCGTGGAGCTCAGTAACACTTGCAGGATGGTCCCGTCCTTGCGCACCATTTCAAGTTCCAGATCCTTGAGGTGTCCTTCGATCCTTGGCTGCGGGAACTCTCGTTCAAAGATTCTCTTGCTTTCATCCGTCAGAAGATCCTGGAACCTCATTTTGCCTACCAGTTCGGCATGGGTATAGCCGAGCCAGGAGAGTTCCGTTTCGTTGATGCGAAGGAAGATACCGTTCTCGTCAATGGAGTCATAGCCGCAGGGAGCGTGATCGTAGAGATCCTGGATCTCTTCTTGTGCCCGTTTCCGATCAGTGATGTCCTGAATAGTGCCGCGAATCTTCGTGATCTGATGGTTTGGATCACACACCGCTTCGCCTCGCGCCGCTATCCATCGGATCGTTCCATCCGGGCGAACCATTTCGAGGTCAAGTTCGTAGGCCTTTCCGGTTTTCAAAGCCAGATCCATTGCCGGTTTGAGGCGCAGCCAACTCTGCGGGGTGAGTATCTTTGGCAATTCCTTGTAATTGGGCGGACCCTCTTCGGGGCTGCCACCGGCGATATGGTAAAGCTCCTCGGACCAGGTGAAGGTGCCCGTCTCCACAATCCATTCCCAACTGCCAACGCTGGCCACCCGTTGCGCGTCCCGGAGTTCGCTTTCTCGTCTGCGCAACGCCTCCTCTGCTCGTTTCCGTTGATCGAGGTCGCGGCGTAAAAACACGATGGCCAGCAGAACGACGAGAGTTGAAAAACCGCCTCCAAGCGCAACGACCAACAGTGTTCTGGCGCCGCTTTTTCGTGCATTAGCCGTTTCGGCCCGGAGCAAGTCATCCTCGCTCTCGTTCATCCGCACCAGCAAGGCGGTCAGTTCAGCGATGCAACTCCGCAATTCGATCTCTCGGGTCAAAGGCGGAATCTGGCCGCCGTCTTGTCGAGCGGCGCGGGCCGCTCGCGCGGTGGCAGCCCAAATGGAAAGACTTTGTTCAGTCAGGGCATTGAGTTTGGGAACCCGCTGCTGCTGTTCCGGGTGATCGCCCGTGAGTTCAATGATCTTCCGGGTGGCAGGCCGAATCCGGTCAAAATCGGCTAAAAAGTCTTCGAGATAACGAAAATCTCCCGAAAAGAGGTAGTCTCGGCGCCTGTATTCGGCGTCCAGGACTGCGCCGCGAAGATCAGCGATGGATTGCCGCACTTGGTGGCTGTGAGCCACCAAACGCTCATTCAAGATCAGATCCCGGGTACTTCGATAGGTCAGGAATCCGAGAACGACAACCCCAGCGAAAGCGGCAATAAAAAATGCGTAGACCTTTGTCTCGGTGCTGACATTCATCGCTGCAGCCGCTTTCAACAGACGGTCTCGAACTTTGGAGAATTGAGCAATCCAAAGAGCACATTGTGCGGAGCAGATCCGCTTCATCGCCGCCTGTGACAGCATACTTGCTAACGTTCCTTTGCCACGACCAGGGCGATCCCCTTTTTGTTTTCCAGCAGTGGTCCCACGCTCCAAAGAATGAATCCTCCGGATGACCTCGGTTTGATCGACGTTTCTATAGCGAGCTGCGATTCAATCTCACTCGAAGGCCAGCCATAGGAGCCGCCAAGGCGGTCGATGGCAATGCTTGGATAGATCGGAATCCCACGGGGGTTAGCCTGCGGACTGCGCCACCATTCCAAAAGTGCGGAAAAACTTTGCGCACTTTTGTCGCGCCAGTAGAGCTGCGGAGAGAGATAGTCAACCCAGCCGTTTTTCAACCAAGCCACCGGGTCTGCGTAGAGGTCCCGATATTGATCCAGTTCAACAGTCACGTTAGACGGAAAGCCCTTGCTGTAGATTCCGAACGGACTAACACCAAACTGAGCTCCGGGTCGCGCCGCTTTGACAGCGTCGTGCAATTGTCTAATCAGGCTGTTAATATTCTGGCGGCGCCAGTCCCCTATTTCGAAATTGCTGCCGTATTTCGCGTAGAAAGCGTGGTCGGGAAAGGAGCCTTTCGGGTAGCTGTGGCTCGGGTATGGATAGAAGTAGTCATCCAGGATAACCCCGGCAACTGGGTAACGTTCGACAATATCGCGTACCACATTGACCACGTGTTCCCGGACGGCTGGATCGCCCGGATCCAGCCAGAGTGCGCTCCCGATCCGGTGGACCGCTCCCGCAAGTTGATGAGACACATGATTGCTGGCCCTGGTCTCTGTGGCATTGGCAGCCGCACGATACGGGTTTATCCACGCGTGAATAGCTATGCCATGTTCGCGTCCGACCTTTATAAAATAATCGAGCGGATCGTAACCTGGTGCGGCTCCTTGCATGCCCGTCAAATAACGGCTCCAAGGTTCGATGCGGGAATAATAAAGAGCGTCACTTTCTGCTCTGACCTGAACCATCAGGGCATTCAGCCCGCTCCGTGCCGCCGCTTCGATCATCCGGCGGATCTGGGCCTTTTGAATCTCCGGCGAAAGGCCGACCCGCGACGGGAAATTGAGGTTATAGACGGATGCGACCCACGCTCCTTTCAATGGCTGAGCGTTCCCAGCGAAAACGCCAAAGAAGGCCGCAACAAACAGGGCGCTGATAACAGCTCGGAAATTCATTCTTGGGAAACTAGTACTATTTGTCGAGAAACCAAACACTCACTGTGTGTCTGTCCCGGTGACAAATTTTATTTGACCCGTTTCTCGCTGGACGAATTCCTCAGCCAGAGCCCGGTACGCTGTTGCTCCGGTGCCATGAGGTTCATACTCGATGATCGGCTTACCGAAGCTTGGCGCTTCTCCAAGGCGGACTGTGCGCGGGATAATGGTCTGGTACACCAAGTTGGGAAAATGTTGTCGAACCTCGTTAACGACCTGTTGGCTTAAATTAGTCCGCGCATCGTACATCGTCATGATAATGCCTCCAATCGAAAGTCCTTCATTGACGGCGCGGATCTGATTCACCAGGTGGACGATTTTTGATAGGCCTTCGAGTGCGAAATATTCGCACTGGAGTGGGATTAAAAGTTGGTGAGCTGCTGCCAGTGCATTGGTCATCAGGATTCCAAGGGATGGCGGGCAGTCCAGAAACAGATAGTCGTAGCCGGACTCTTGGCTCAGGCCGGCGAGAACATCGCGTAGTCGGGTGAGATGATCGTCCAGCCTGGCTACCTCAATTTCAGCACCGGCCAAGTCGAGGTCTGCGGGAATCATCGACAGACAGGCGAAACGTGTTGGAACAATTTTCTGTTTGATATCCGCGTGTCCGATGAGGGCTTCGTAGAGACTTTTTCCGGCGGTTCCTTCGAGACCGAGCGCGCTGGTGGCGTTTCCCTGTGGATCAAGGTCGATCAAAAGCACCCGTTTACCTTTCACCGCCAGACAGGTCGATAGGTTCACCGCAGTGGTTGTCTTACCAACACCGCCTTTCTGGTTTGCGATTGCGAGTAACTTCATTGGCCTGAGAGCTTCGGTCCCATAGATTCACAAGCAAAGTAGAAAGTGTCAGTGTCAGTGCCAGTGTCAGTTTCCAGTGCCAGTTGCCAGTTATCAGTGGGAAAAAGAGAGGTCACAGAGGTCTCGGAGGCCACAGAGGAGGGAAATGGGGTTTGGTGAGCTCCCTTATTCTGTAACTCCTGAACTCCTGCAACTTCTGGCTCCTGTCAAAAGCATCGCACAGAGGTCACGGAGGCCACAGAGGAGGGAAATGGGGGTTTGGTGAGCTCCCTTATTCTGTAACTCCTGAACTCCTGCAACTTCTGGCTCCTGTCAAAAGCATCGCACAGAGGTCACGGAGGTCACAGAGGAAGGATCTGGGCTGTTGGTGCAAACCTCTTCAGTGGACAGTGTGCGGTTAAGTGCGAGAAGTAGGCGAAATTGTGCGAGAATTCTCGCTCCTTTTCTTGAACTGGCTCCTGACTCCTGAATCCTGACTCCTGAAAGAATGTCTTCCATTCAGATCACAGAACGTTTCCTGATCGACACCGGCGGTTGGCAAGCGCTGAAGCATGCCAAGGCCCTAGTGCAGATGGGTCGAGTGGTGAGCGTCAATTATTCGCCGCCGGTCTTGCGGGGCCTGGTGCGCGAAGGAGAAACTGAATACCGTGCTGGTCTGAAGATTCTGAGCCGAACGGATGTCGAGAATCTTTGCTCCTGCAGGGAGTCCCGGCAGTGGGGGACGATCTGTGCCCATTCATTAGCCCTCGGACTGGCTTCGATTCATTCTGAGGCGCCGCCAGCGAAGGCGATCGAAGCGCCCGTTCGGCCTCGTCTTCCGGTGCTGGTGTCCGAGACCGATTCCGGGTCGGGCGATGGAAGGTCCGGGACTGACCCTGGGGTGGCAGGGGAATCATCAAATCAGGTTGGAATCGAACTCGATATCGTGTTGCCACCGAATCTGGAGGCGAGCTGGGGAAAAAATCAGGTCGTGGTGGGATTCGAAGTGCTGCGAAAGGGGAACCGTGTCTTGGCGAGCGCGCTGGATCCTAACCAGGTCTACCGCTGTTCGAAAGTCGATCGGGAAGCGCTCGAGCTCGGGCGAGAGCTGGCAGGCGGCAAGCTTCCTGGAATGGCGATCCTGAACCGGGACCAGTTCCTCCAATTGGCGGGTGCCCTGATCGAGCATCCCAGGGTCACGCTCGGGCGGAAAACTTCGATTACGATTTCGGGCGAGCGTCTCTTGCCCCGCCTGTTGACGGAAATGCTTCCGGATGGCCGTTGGAAAATCAGTACGGACTCGTCGAGTCTGCCGGGCACCTGGTTCGTGGGGTCGTCCAGCGCATGGCTTTGGTCAGAGCTGCGCTTGCGGCGAATTTCGCCTGGATTGCCCGCGGCTTATTTGCCTGTGCTCCGCGATCCAATCACACTTTCCGCTGAGCAGGGCTTAAACTTTGTCCAACGCGAGCTGGCCGGGTTAAGCAGCTTTTTCCGGTTTGACACTCAGGCGCAGCCCGGGCCGGTCATCGAGCTAGCTGTGCCCGAAGTGACCGCGACATTCGAAGGGTCGCTCAATCAGCTCGGTGCGAAAATCCAATGCCGTTATGGCCAACGGATAGTGACACTCGGCATCACCTCGCCCGCTGAGGAAGTGGTGTACAGGGAAGGGGACAAGATGCGGTCGCGTAATCTCGCATTTGAACGCGATTGCCTGCGTCGTATTCTGGATGCTGGATTTACCGGGCCGTCGACCGCAGGCGAGTATCTGCTAAGAGGTCAAAACGCGATTCTAAGCTTTTTTGCCCGTGTTCTTCCCTCGTTGCAAAAGGAATGGAGGGTTTCAATCGGCAGCCGGTTCCAGTATGTCACGCGCGACGTCGAACGGATCACGCCAAAACTGGAGATTATCGGTTCCGGCGAGGATTGGTTTGATTTTTCTTTTTCAATTGAAGCGGCCGGCGGTCAGCAGTTTTCGACGACGGAGGTGCAACGCCTGCTGCAGGTCGGACAAAGCGTGACGCGATTGAGAGATGGGCGTCTGGCGATTCTGGACACGGAGGGCCTCGAAGAATTTCAAGCCATCTTACGAGACTGTGATCCGGCCCAAGCGCGCCCGGGCACTTACCGGATCGGGCGAAGCCAGGCCGCCTATGTCGATGCCGCTTTCGGAGAGTTGTCGGGAGCTTCCATTCAAAGCACCCGGGAATGGGAGAACTGGACTCGTGCGCAAAGACAACTTGTGCCGCTTGAGCCCGAGGCTCTTGGCTCTTTGGAAGGGATTCTCCGCCCTTATCAAAAGGAAGGTGTTTACTGGTTGCGTTTTCTCAGCCGAAACGGTCTGGGCGGGATTCTCGCAGATGAAATGGGGTTGGGGAAGACCCTGCAAGCGCTCGCTTTTTTGCGCACGCTTGACGGACCGTCGCTGGTGGTCTGTCCCTCTTCACTCCTTTTTAACTGGATGCGCGAAGCGCAGAAATTCGTGCCCGAATTGAAGGTCTTGTGCATCGAGGGAGCCGACCGCGGCAAACTGTTTCCACAAATTGTGCAAAGCAATCTCGTCCTCACCAGTTATCCGCTCCTGCGCCGAGATATCGATCGGTTTCGAGATTTTAAATTTACGTCGATCATTCTCGACGAGGCTACGCACATCAAAAATCCGGATACGCAAAACGCGCAGGCTGCGATGGCGCTGGTTGGCAAGCATCGGTTTGTCTTGACCGGTACGCCCGTGGAGAACTCCGTCCGGGATCTTTGGTCAATCCTTCACTTCGTCATTCCCGGGTACCTCGGGCGCCGGGAAGATTTCCGGGAACGTTACGAGTTACCGATCAGTCGCGGTTCGCAGCCTGAGAGTGCACGCCTCGCCAAGCGGCTTCGGCCTGTAATGCTCAGGCGGCTAAAACAACAGGTCGCGCTAGAGCTGCCGGAAAAAATCGAGCAGATCACCTACTGCGATCTTTCCCCGGAACAGGAGGAGTTTTATCAGAAGCTGCGCCAGGAGGGCCGGCGCAAAGTGGAGGAGCTCTCGGGAGCGAAAGAACAAGGGCGCGCGCGGATGGCCATGCTGACCGCCTTGTTGCGCCTGCGTCAGGTTTGCTGCGATCTGCGTCTGGTGGGTCAGGAAGCGGAACGGCCTTCCGGCAAGTTGGAGCTGTTAGAAGAACTGTTGGAAGAGGCCATTGATGGTGGACATCGCGTCCTTCTATTTTCCCAGTTTGTCTCTATGTTGCGGTTGATCCGTGCTCAACTGGATGAGGCCGGAATTCAATACGGTTATCTGGATGGAGAGACCAAAGATCGAGGCAAGGCGGTCGATGAATTTCAACGATCTGAAAGTCTCCCTCTTTTTCTGATCAGCCTGAAAGCGGGTGGCGTAGGTCTGAATCTTTCAGCGGCAGATACGGTGGTCCACTTTGATCCCTGGTGGAATCCTGCAGTCGAAGCGCAAGCCACCGATCGGGCCCACCGGATCGGGCAGACACGCGTGGTGACTTCCTATAAATTGATCGCTCGCGCTACCGTTGAGGAGAAGATACTGAGTCTTCAGCAGAAAAAACGGGCCATGATCCAATCGACGGTCGAAAGCGAAGAGCCAATGATGAGCGGTCTATCGATGGCAGAAATCGCTGAATTGCTCCTGGAGTAATTGCTTTGGTGGACAGCATCGTGGACATCGTGGACAGCATCGCTTCCGGGCGGGAAAGACACGCATCGGGGAGAGAGCATCGCACAGAGGTCACGGAGGTCACAGAGGGGGACTGAGGATTGGATGGCAGAAGGGCTTTTGGTGGAAAGCGTGGTTCTGGGCGGGAAAGACACGCATCGGGGAGAGAGCATCGCACAGAGGTCACGGAGGTCACCGAGGGGATTGAGGATTGGATGGCAGAAGGGCTTTTGGTGGAAAGCGTGGTTTCTGGGCGGGAAAGTCACCCATCGGGGAGGGCATCGCACAGAGGTCACGGAGGTCACAGAGGGGGATTGAGGATTGGAGGGCGGATGGTGGAAAGCGTGGTTTCTGGGCGGGAAAGACACGCATCGGGACGGGTATAGTAAGAGGTCACGGAGGGGATTGAAGTTGGAGGCGGAAGGGCTTTTGGTGGATGCTTGCGAAGTGCTCGTCATCGATCAAAAATGTGTAGACTGATGTTCACTCAGGCAAACCATTATGAAATTCACCTTCCTAGGCCATGCGGCCGGATATCTTGAAACCAGGTCGGACAAATTTCTGTTCGATCCATTCCTGACTGGCAATCCGAAGGCTTCGGTTTCAGCCGATCAGGTGGACCCCACCTTTATTCTGCTGACGCACGGTCACAGTGATCACGTTGGGGATGCGGTCGCGATTTCAAAGCGGACCGGCGCACCCATCATCACGACGTTTGAACTGGCCAATTGGCTCGGCGCGCAAGGCGCCAAAACAGTCGCGATGAATCACGGCGGTTGGTGCGAGTTTCCATTTGGACGCGTCCAGTTTACCATTGCTTTTCACAGCTCGTCCGTGATCGAAGAGGGAGGCCGTCCACTGTACCTGGGTGAACCGGCCGGAATCGTTCTTCAGACGGAAGGAAAAGTGATCTATCATGCCGGCGACACGGCGCTTTTTTCGGATATGCAGTTGATTGGCGAAGATTCGGGTCTGGATTTGGCGATTTTGCCAATTGGGGATCACTTCACCATGGGGCCGAAAGACGCAGCCAAGGCGGTGGAGTTCTTGGCCCCCAAGAGGGTCGTCCCGGTTCACTACGGCACATTTCCCCCACTGGTGGGCGATCCCCAGGAATTTGCCCGACTGGCAAAAGGGACGGGTGCGGAAGTCTGTGTTTTGCGGCCCGGAGAATCGCTGGAAATCTGAAGGCAGGAGTTCAGGAGTTGCAGGAGTTCAGGAGTTCAGGAGTTACAGAATGGGGGGCTGCTATCCGCCTTGAGGTGCTTGTAAGGTTTTCCGGTTCTGCGATTCAGGCGGCGTTTCTTTTTTTCGCGTTCCAGCACTTTGCTCCTGCAACTCCTGAACTCCTGACTCGAGACTCCTGCCTTCAATCATTTTCCGCGTTTATGGCGGGAGTGATCATCGCCGCCGATGACGGCGTTGAGGAGGGGACTCAACACGGCCATACCGCACTCGATTAAAAGAAACGTCTTTATCCCTAGACTGGCACTGTGGGCGAGCACGCCAACGAGGAACGCCACCGCGATGGGAAAAACCACAAGCAGCCAAACGTAATTGAGAATTCTGACCAGTTTTCGATGGGGCATATGGAAGGGAACATTTTTCCCCTCGAGTGTTAGACCACCGAATGACCGCCAAGTTTAAAATAGATTTCAGGCTCTTCGCAATTTCTGAGGCCGGACCGGACGAGGACGAAGAGCGAAGACGATTAGGACACGACGCTAAACGATGGGGAGGGCGGGGTGAGCCGGGAGCTCGGCTCGGACTAGCTGAACCTCGCCCTGCCACTGAGTTCTCCTCTTTTGGCATTTGCCGACTTGATGGCCGCCTGAAAGCGGCGCACCGCAAAGAATGATGCGTCAGAGCGCGCCCTGCAGGACTCGAACCTGCGACCCACGGATTAGAAATCCGTTGCTCTATCCGGCTGAGCTAAGGGCGCAACTCAAAAGTCAACTCGGGACGCTACTATGCTCCGGTGTGCCCGCGAGGCAAGGAGATTTGACAACAGCGGAACGACGAAGGCCGGATTGAAAACGGCTTCGTCCGCAAGGACTAACAATAGCCGAAAAAAAGTAGAGAAAGCGCCAAGCTACTGTTAATATCTTTAATTATGGTAATTAAAAAAGACCAAGAAGGTGAGGCGCCACCGCCGCGTTTGGAGCGCGACGATTTCCAGCGACCGATTCCCTAAATTCCTAAGGAATCGGATTTTTATCAGTCTCTGACGACAAAGCGGGGCGGCCAATCTAGCCGGCGACCATCTCTGTGAGCCTCCAGTAACGCGTCCGTGCAGAGCTGAAAGAAATGGCTTCGATCCTTGAACCCAAAATCGCGAACGATTCGTTCCAATGTATCCAGATGTTCTAAGCGAACGCTGGTCGTGCGTTTGCCGTGGATATTCTGGGTTAAGTCTTGTTCAGTATTCATATTAGAGATCCGGCAGCGCTGCAATAACGATCGAACATGCATTCACAGGCAAATCTTTGGACCGACTCCAAAGCGGGTCGCACCAATTTTTTTTTTCGTTAGACGCGAAGGGCAATCATTCTGTTCGAATCCAACCGATCATCGTGACTGCGCTCTCGTATAATTTGTGCAAGTGAAGGAGTTTTACGCTAGCGTTACTTTTTTCAATTCCGAATTTTTTTCTTGATTTTGTTCTAAGTTACTAGTTTATCTTCTCGAACTGATGCTCGATCTATTTTCCACTGCCGGTTCCTACTACACGCCATCTAAACTTTGGTGTGTAGGCATCGCCATGCGTCATGGCGAGCTACCGACAGCGGGTAAGGGTACGAGCAGTTAATCGGCATAAATTCGTAGACTTTAGAGAAAACCCACCGCTGATCGTTCGGCGGTGGGCATTTTTTTGCCTGCAACCGATGCGCTCAGGCCGGTACGTTGCGAGGTAAGAACATGACAAAATTAGACGAGAAGGAAGCTCTGAGCAGGGAGGAAAGGATGGCGGCCTTGGCTCACCTCTACCTGGAAATGCACCTGTCTTT
>DATHPI010000342.1:0-9061 GCA_035484035.1 Chthoniobacterales bacterium | reverse complement strand
ATTATCAGTAATTACCATAATTGCCATATCTTTTGCGAAAAATCCCTTTTGACCGGTAACCGCCTGCGGAAGTCGTTTAACCGGGCTAAATGGATCATCCGGATCTGAAAGACGCCTGCCCCGGTTCGGGTCAGGCGCATTGTCCCTTGGCTGATCTCGGCTTGCTTATACTAAAGCCGGCTTTTCGGTCATTGAGGGGCGTGTTTTTTGAATCCGATGGTCGCTAGAGGAGGAAGTGTCAGGACCAGCGAATGGGAACGACCTTGCCAGGCGATCGGATCGGCGTGGACGCCACCGTAATTCCCCATGTTGCTGCCGCCGTAAATAGCGGCATCGGTGTTCAAGATCTCTTCGTACCAACCTTCGCCCGGGGCGCCAACCCGATAAAAATGTCTCGGGACCGGGGTGGCATTGACCACCACTACGACCAGCGAACCTGACTCTGCTTTGCGCATAAATGTCATCACGCTGTTGTCGGCATCGTGGAAATCGATCCAATCGAAACCCAGATAACTATCGTCATTCTCCCAAAAGGCCGGCTCGTTTTTGTAGAGATAATTGAGATGCTGGATCAGCCTCCTCACGCCGTCATGGAGTGGATATTGCAACAGATGCCAATCCACGCTCTCGTCATGGTTCCATTCCTTCCACTGCCCGATTTCGCCACCCATAAACAGCAATTTCTTGCCAGGATGCGCATACATCCAGCCGTAGAACATTCGGAGATTGGCGAACTTCTGCCAGGCGTCACCCGGCATTTTATCCACCATCGATCCCTTGCCATGGACCACCTCATCGTGGCTCAATACCAGGACAAAATGCTCGTGAAACGCATAGATCATGGAGAAAGTAGCCTCTCCCTGGTGGTACCGCCGGTGGATGGCTTCGCGGCTCATGTAGAGGAGGAAGTCGTGCATCCAACCCATGTTCCACTTCAACCCGAATCCCAGTCCGCCGAGGTAGGTTGGTCTCGAGACCCCGGGCCAGGCCGTGGATTCTTCAGCGATCGTCATGATTCCAGGAAACCGTTCATAGCAGATTTCGTTGAAGCGTTTCATGAAATAGATGGCGTCCAGGTTCTCGCGTCCGCCGTGGATATTCGGCACCCACTCTCCCGGTTTCCGGGAATAGTCGAGGTAAAGCATTGAAGCGACCGCATCGACGCGAAGACCATCGATGTGGTATTCGTCCAGCCAAAACAGACCATTGGCGATGAGGAAATTGCGCACTTCGTTGCGACCGTAGTTAAAGATCAGCGTCCCCCAATCCCGATGTTCGCCCTGGCGCGGATCAGCATGTGCGTAAAGCTGAGTTCCGTCGAACAGAGCGAGACCATGGGCATCCTTCGGGAAGTGTCCCGGAACCCAATCGACGATGACGCCGATCCCGTTTTTGTGACAACGGTCAACAAAATTGCGAAACTCGTCGGGGTTCCCGAACCGGCTGGTAGGGGCAAAGTAGCCTGTCACCTGGTAACCCCAGGATCCGTCGAAGGGATGCTCGGCCACTGGCATCAGTTCGACATGGGTGTAACCCAAGTCCTTAACGTAAGGGATAAGGCGATCGGCTAACTCGATGTAGCTCAGAAATCGATTCCCCTCTTCAGGAACGCGGGCCCAGGATCCGAGATGAACTTCGTAGATGCTGACCGGTTCTTTATGCCATTGCTTCTTTTTCCGGGTCTGGATCCACTCGTCATCGCTCCATTTAAAGCGGTCGAGGTTGAACACCATCGAAGCGGTTTGGATTCCATGTTGCCCGTAGAAAGCGAACGGATCACTTTTCAAGACGATCTGGCCAAAGCAGTTTCGTACTTCGAGCTTATAGTGGGTCCCTTCCGCCACGCCGGGGATAAAGATTTCCCAGATCCCGGCTTCAATCCGTTTTCGCATCGCATGGCAGCGACCGTCCCAGCCGTTGAAATCGCCTACGATGCTGACGCGCTGGGCGTTGGGAGCCCAGACGGCAAAGGTCGCGCCTGCGTGCCCGTTGATTTCGGTCAGGTGAGCGCCCAACTTTTTGTAGATATCGTAATGGTTACCCTCCTTGTAGAGGTACATATCGAGCTCACCGAGAATCGGCCCATAGGAGTAAGGGTCACTTAACTGGAAGGTTTCTCCTGACCAGCTCGTCACCTGCAACAGATAGTCGAACGCTTCTGACACCCCGGTCAGTTGCGCTTCAAACAAGCCTTCGGAGGCGATACGGATCGCTGGGAAGTGGCGCTCGGAATTGTTCCGGTCGATGACCAGTAACTCCTTAGCATCAGGCCGAAAAGCCCGAACCACCCAAAGGCCATCGATCTTGTGCAAGCCGAGGACGCCGAAGGGATCATCATGTTCGGCGGTAAGGAGTCGATGAATATCGTGGGGGGCAAGCGTGGAATTCATAATGGGTTCTGGAAGATTGGGTCTATTTTTTCCGAATAGAGCCGTTCTGCAGAGTAGTGCTGCAGAAGTTGTTTTTTCCTCTTGAAAATCTGATCTTTTGCAAAGGCGTCACGAATCCTCTCCGCAATGTTTCGCGGTGCATCCCGCAGATCAAACAAAAGTGTGCCGGAAAGGGCGATCGATTTCAATGGTTCGATGTTCGAGCAAAACACTGGAAGCCGATGCGCCGCAGCCTCGAGCAGTGGCAGACCAAAACCTTCTTGCCTGGAGGGGAAAAGCATGGCGTCCGCCACCATGTAAAGGCTATGCAACTGCCGTTCGTCAACATAGAAGAGCTCGTTGACCCAACTTATTAATTCCTGAATCTGAAGATCAGCGGCCAAGAGCTTGAGGCCGGCAAAATGCTCGGCACTGGAGCGATTATGGGAATCCGGAGCGCCCGAAATCAGCAAGCGTACCTTGAGGCCGAGGTCGCGCAGGGCGCCAACGATCTGGAGAGCAAAAGCGATATTCTTGCGCGCTAAGATCCGCGTTGGATAGAACAGGATGGTAGATGCCGCCAGATCGTTATGCACGAGGTTTGCCACTTCCGGAGTAATGTTGCAGGCGCCGGCGAGATCCAGACCGTTTGGAATAATGTCATCCGGATCCGACCTCATCAGGCTTCTGAATTCTGCCGCCCGCGCTTGGGATATCGTCACATATCTGACTCCAGGTTGACGCTCGCGAATGAGGTCAAACGACCGATGAGGGGGGATCTTGTAGTCTTGATTGGAGGCAGCGAGATCGTGGGTCCAGGCGATCGTCTTTTTGCCTCGTTCAGCAAGGCTGCTCAAGGCCTGAGTTCCTGCCAGATTGAATGGCATGGTGAACATGTTGTGGACGACTAAACGGTCGAATTTGTGGAAAAGGGGTTCGAACTGCTTTTGGATCGCCTCAAGCAGGCGAAAGTAGGATAGCCCGGGCCGGGCATTGAAAGCTTCCTCCTGGGCCGCTCGGACCAGGGATTCCTGGGAATGGAGTTCGCGGAAAAGGATCGTCTGGATTTGGTGATCGAAAGCGCCTCCTTCGCCGCAGACAATGGCGACCTCATGCCCGTGCCGTGACATCAGCAGCGCATGTTGGCGAATCACGCTTTCTACACCGCCAATCACGGGCCATGAAGTGTAGTGAACGATGGCAATTTTCATCCCTCGAATGATACCGCGGAACCGAATCATTGAGACAGGTTTGCCTCGCGATAGGCAACCAAGAATCTGACTTGAATCCGAAGAGATGTGTCTTAGTTTGGCTGTCTTTCGGGAGCGAACTAGCGCCAGGGTAGCTCAGTGGTAGAGCAGGGGACTCATAAGCCCTTGGTCGGGAGTTCAACTCTCCCCCCTGGCATTGAAACATCCTCGTGATCGTTCTCGTAGGGGCGCGTGACCTGCCGGAGGTCAATCCCAAAATGGTTGGCCTTGATCCCAAGCGAGGAGGAGCTTAGTTTAGCAACTCCACGAATGTTATGGACTTCCTGAACCACCACTTCTACCTGGGTCTTTGTATCGGTGCTGTACTGGGCTTAATCGGCATTGCTTTTGCCGTCATGCGCCTGATGGACACAAAAGGCGAAGTCAAACGCCTCAAGCGGCATCTCTCCGACAAACTCGAGCTGGAGTCGGAGGCGACCAATCGGTTGCGCCTGGATCTTCAGGAGTTAAAACAACAAAACGAAAATCTTCGCATCAAAGTCGCTAACTTGAACCAGTACCCGGACAAACGGTTGCAACGGGAGTTGGAGATATACGCGAGAGCTGAACGGTTTATGGTATCGAGTTCCCCCGGTTTTCCGGCAGTATGGGAAGAGGCGAAGCGCAGCGCGGTGGTCGGTCTGGAACAAGAGGAGAATGGAAGAAGCCTTCCGAAACGGGTCTTTAACGCTTTGTTAAATCGCCCGCCAGCCAAAAGTTCAAACTCCGATCATGCCGAAGGAGCAAGTTGACACTAAACCCAAAGGTGATAGCTTCTGATCCTTTTCGGAACCCGACACTATGGCGAATACACGATCCGCTTCTAAACGAGCGAGACAGACAACTCAGCGCACCCTGCGGAACAAAAGCGTTCTAACCGGATTAAAGGGTCAGCAAAAGAAACTGAGCGCTGCTGTTGCTTCCGGCGATAGTGCAAAAGCCCAGCTTGAATTAAATATTTTGGCCTCCAGGCTCGATAAAGCGGCAAAGCGAGGCATTGTGCATAAGAATCTGGCGAACCGGCGCAAGAGCAGGGCCGCCAAAGTCGTGGCAGCCGTTGGTGCGGCGAAGGCGTAAGCGGCAACTGTCGGTCAGTTGAACTGGCCGGCTAATTCCAAGCGATCTGCGACTCGGCCAAGCCCTTGCTGAGCAGGAGGAGTTACGTCCAATAAAAGGATGGTGGCCTCAAAGCACGGAAATCGTTCTTCGATCCGTTCGCAGCTGACAACTATTCCGGTCACATCTTCGCAAACCGGACATTCGTCCAAGCTGGTAGGATGTGCGCAAATGCGGATAGCGAGCTGGGCACCAAGTTGAAAATGCCAGCGGGACCGCAGCACGATACCCCTGTCACTGATGACCAAGTCGCCGTGGTTTCCGCGGCAACAATCGATCCCGTAATCGAGATAAATCGCGAGGTCCGGGCCTGGAGCATCACATGGGCAACACATTGCAATCGCTGAATCGGCTTCGCAGAAGGTAGTCTCGAACTTGCGTGAGTCAAGGTTGGTCGCTCATCTCGGATTCTGCTTCACCCATAATCCGCCGTGCGAGCCGGCCAAGTAGGTAGGTCGTAACGATGGTGACGAAGAACCCTGTCCCCCAGAGCAGATAATCGTGCAGGTCTGATCGGCGTGTTCCTCGTGCCATATCCAGCCCGAATTGACCCAGCGTTCCGATGAAGGCATAAAGAAACAAACCAGGAGTTTGGCCGAGCGCGACCCAGAGCAGGCAGCGGCTGAGGCGCACCCGAGTAAGGCCATAGAGATAATTCAGAAGGCTCGAGGGCGCCAAAGGGTTCAGCTGCGAGAGCAGCACGATTTTCCAACCATGGCGTTCGATCGCTCCATCCAGAATGCGGAGTCTGCGATTATTGGAGAGAAGTCGCTCGATTCTCTGCCGGCCCACCCTTCTGGCTATCAGAAATGCGAGCGCCGCTCCGAGCAGGTTCCCGGTCAGAACGAGGAAGAAACCCCACCATAGACCAAAAAAGAAGCCGCCGCCCATACTGAGGACGCCGCCCGGTAGCAACAGCAAATTACAAAGGGCGTAGGTGATCGGGTAAATGACACCGCTCCAGAAGCCGAGCTGTTGGATCGATTCCCGCACATTCCCGATCCAGTCGACGATCGGATATTTGGTGGATGCGACGAAAAGGGCAATCAGCGCCAGGACCAAGCCGCCGCCCTGAATAATCCAGGGCCACGGAAACCTATGATAAGCTGCGGGCGAACTGGGCGAGCTCGGCGGTGGTGTCATATGCGAGAAAGGGGGTGATAAGATAAATTCCGGGGAAATAGTCCAAGGCCGCGCGGACAACGTCTTTGGCGATTTCGATGCCTTGACGCCGTCCTTCCAGTCCTTCGGTCCCGGCCATTCGGGAGCGAATTTGGTCCGGGATGATGATGCCCGGAACTTCGTGATGGAGAAACTCGGTTTGCCGCGCGTGCAACAATGGCCAGATCCCTGTGAGAATCGGGACTTGGAGATGCTTGGTTCTGGCATGCATCTGCTGGACGAGTGCCTTATCGAACACCGGTTGCGTCATGACATAGCGTGCCCCCGCCGCGATTTTGCGCTCGAGGCGGGCGACCTGGGCATCGAGGTTCTTGGCATTGGGATTAAAGGTGCAACCCATCACGAAGTCGGTGGGGTATTTAATGTTCTTGCCGGCGAAATTGTAACCTTTGTTCAATCCAGAGATAATCTCCATCAGTTGAATGGAGTTGACGTCGTATACAGAAGATGCTCCTGGCTGATCGCCGAACTTCGCAGGGTCTCCCGTCAAAGGCAAGATGTGTCTGATACCCAGAGCGGCGATGCCCATGAGTTCGCTTTGGAGGCCGATCAGATTTTTGTCCCGGCAACTGATATGGAGCAGGGGCATGATGTTGTGCCGTTGCTTCAGAATCGCGCCGATCGCCAGGTTACTGACCCGAAGGATCGCCAGCGAATTGTCCGCCAACGTGATGGCATCGCTTCCGGCGTCGATCAACGCCCGCGCCGCTGCGAAATATTTCTCAAGCACCAGCGTCTTGGGAGGATCAAGCTCCGTGACAATCACGGTCTGTCCCTTGTCCATCAAACTAAGGAGGCTGGTCTCAACGGGCCTTTTTTCAATTTGCAATTCCGGTTCGGCCACCCATTGCACCACCGGCTTCGATCGACGGGGCTTCAATCCGGCAATGGCCTGTGCCGTCGCGCGAATGTGCTCGGGGCCGACGCCGCAGCACCCCCCAATCAAGACCGCACCTTGGGCGACGAACTCCTTTGCCGCGTCGGCGAAATATTGGGGTGCGGCGTTGTAAAAAAACCGCCCGTCATGATAACGGGGATAACCTGCATTGGGAAAAGCGCTGATCGGAAATTCAAGCGGTATTCGCCGCAAGATGCGGGACATTGCGTTAGGGCCGGTCACGCAATTGACCCCAATGACATTTGCGCCCAGCCGAATCAATTCCCGAAACGCTTGGACGATCGGCAGGCTTGAGGGAAGGCGGCCTTCCTCGGAGCAAACCATCGAACAGATCACCGGAATTTTTGTGTCGAGTGTTCGGACCGCATTGAGGGCGATCTGAATTTCCTCGAAATCCAGGAAGGTCTCCAGAATAAGGACATCGACCTCCGCCTCCAGGATGGCCTTGGCTTGCTCTTCGAACAGGTTTGCCCGGTCGATCTCCTGGAATTCTGCCTGAGGGTCCGCGATACCCAGCGGCCCGATGCTGGCCGCCAAATAAATGGAGCGCTGGCCAATCGACTTCCGGGCCAACCGAATGGCTGCCTGGTTCAATTCTTGAACGCGACTCTGTAGTCCATGCCTGGCAAGGCGCGCCGCGTTAGCACCGAAAGTGTTGGTTTCGATGAGGCGAGCGCCTGCTTGCACGTAAGAATCATGGATACGGGAGACCAATTCGGGAGCAGAAACATTCAATTCTTCGAAGCACACCTCCACCGGTACTCCGGACGACATCAACTCTGTTCCCATGGCTCCGTCGCCGCAAAGCACTGAGGAGTTTAATTCTTCTAGAAAATCCATCGAATGATCATCCGCTGTTAGTAAATTGGTGCTGTATCAGGGTCGGGCGGTACCTGAGATGGCATGGACATGCTAGCTGCGGTTTGTTATTTAACCAAAATATTATCAATTAAGCGAGTTGCGCCAAAGAAAACAGCCGCGGCGAGCAGGACCGGCAGCTCTTTGGGTTCCTTCGCTCGAAGGGTTTCAGGATCGGCCACCGCCACATAGTCGACTTTCGCCAGAGGCGCTCGCTCTATCTGGCGTCGGATCAAGTTCTCCAGAGTCTGCCGCGAGACTGACTGGGTTCGTAACTCTCTTTCGCCAGTGCGCAACGCCTGTTGAATGAAAGGTGCTTGCTGCCGCTCCTCGGCACTGAGATAGACGTTTCGGGAACTCAACGCCAGACCGTCTAGCTCTCGAACGATTGGATGTCCGACGATGCGAACCGGAAAATTCAGGTCGCGCACCATTCGGCGCAGAATCGCCAGTTGTTGAAAATCCTTCTCACCGAAGATGGCGAGGTCGGGTTGAACCAGGTGGAATAACTTGGTGACGACCGTGCAAACCCCGGTGAAATGGCCTGGACGAGAAGCTCCACACATCACTGTTTCGAGCTGTGATTCGGTCACGGTCACGGACGCGTCCGGCCCGTACATGCTTGGAGGAGCTGGGGCAAAAAGCAGATCGCACCCCCTTTTCCGGAGGAGGAGACAATCTCGCTCAAAGGGGCGTGGATATTTTCCGTAGTCTTCGTGTGGTCCGAATTGGGTTGGATTCACAAAGATGGTGGCAACGGTGGATCCCTTCCGGCCGGCCAGTTTCTTGGCTTGGTCGACAAGGGCCAGGTGTCCCTGATGAAGGGCGCCCATCGTAGGAACGAGAACGACCGGCTTTGGTAAAGCGCGCGCAAGCTGCTGCATCCGAGGCACGGATCTTACAATTCGCATCAAAAATCAGGAGTTACAGGAGTTGCAGTAGTTCAGGATGACGAGTAAATCGTAAGTCATTCCTCTCCATTCTGTAACTCCTGAACTACTGCAACTCCTGAACTCCTGGAATTATTTTCGTTGCCTCGGATCGAGCGCATCACGGAGACCATCTCCCAAGAAATTCAGGGCTAAAAGGGTCAAGGACATGGCGATCACCGGGAATACCAGTAACCACCAGTAACCTTTGATCGGATTGATCACCTGCGCCGCGTCACTGAGCAATAATCCCCAACTCGCCAGCGGCGCCTGAACACCCACCCCCAGAAAGCTGAGAAATGACTCATCCAGAATCACAGCAGGGACCGTGAGAGTCAGATAAACAAGCGCGAGACCAACCAGGTTCGGCAATAAATGCTGAAAGATGATATTGAAATGACTTTGACCAATGCTCCGCGCGGCGAGCACGAACTGCTGAGTTTTCAGACCGAGGATTTG
>DATHPI010000341.1:0-11429 GCA_035484035.1 Chthoniobacterales bacterium | reverse complement strand
GCCCAGCGGCGCATCAGAGAGAGGAATTCCTCGGCCTCTGCACAACGCCCTCCGGAGGTTCCGAAGATGTAAAGACCATGCACGAATCTGGAAATGCAGTGATAAAAACTCCGACCCTGAGCTTTGACGCGCGGAAATCGCATAACGAGGAGCGAGTGTACACAACATATAATAAATGTGTACTTAAAATTGTGTTTACCGCTCGATATTTGACCTGTCCCCCCTCGACGATCCTCGACGATCTCTCTTGGTCATCGACCTGTCCCTCTCATTGATGTCCCCTCATTGATTGACCTGTCCCCTCTCAATGGCCATTTTCTGTCTCACGATGTCGAAATCCATGCACATCGTGACCCGAGTTGAACAACTGATCTTTCGTGAGCGTTCTACTAACTGCACAGTTGATCGTGGCGCGGCATTTTGGCGATTAGTGCCGGGCGGCCCAAGCGGTGGGCGTAAGTTCAGCGACTCAATTGATCAGAAAATCGGCTAAGCCAGGGAGCACGGAAGCCAGGTAGTCGCGGACCCGGATGTTCAGGTGTCGACAGGTTTCGACGATCGAGATCATAGCCGCTACCCTTGGTCCAGCCTCCTTGCTGCCCCAAGTGGATCCAGTTCTTGCGGCGGATTGCCACCGGGCGCATCGCGTTTTCGGCCAGGTCGTTGGAGAGTTCCAGCTCCGGATACTCCAGGAAGCAACTGAGCCGGCTCCAAAGCGTCAGCGTCTAATCGGAGGCCTTGGCTAGAACCTCACCTTACCCGAGATCACGATGAGCCCGCGATCTGAGGCGTTTCCGGGCTTTTACGTGGTCACTGAATCGTCCAGAGCGGGAACGACTTCCCTGCTTTAACGCCGGGATCGCGATAATAAAAGAGATCCAACTGACCACGGTAGCAGGACCCGGTGAACGGTATCTTTTCTCCGAATCTTAAGTTGCGGAATGAGCCCAGATATTTGTCGTGTTCGATTTGCACGATCACTCGGAATTGACTGCTCTGCTGAGCGACAGCGAGGACCTTGGCAGGAATGGAAGTCATAAATGCCACTTTCTACGTCTAGCTTCGCCGGAGACGGAATTCCGCCTTCTAAAACACAGGTACCGAACCCATCAGCGGAGGAGAGAACGCCCGACATTGTGACGTATTTTGTACTTGAAGTCGAGTTCTTTTTGCAATGCACTGAAACTCTCCGATTGGAACAGCCTCAGATATTTATATTTATTGAATTTACTGCATTTTTTATTTCTTATTTGGCTCCTGTTCCGGCTTCATATTTTTGGATAAGTCAATGAAGTCTGAAAGAATGCTTAAAGCCTCTCTTTTCACAGGGTCGCCTTCATCCCGGCTGTTATCTTCACTTTCTCCCAGAGCGGCTTCGACTGGATTATCGCCCCTCAGGGCAGGCTTGGCCGCAGTGCGGGTTCTCTCCAAGGGTTGCAACTCTGGTTTCCGGACATCCGCCAGACTCAACTCGTAGATCCTGCTCCGATCGATTCGCTCCTCCTTTTTGCGCTCACCCTCCTCCGCTGCTCTTTGCCTGGCGTCTCGGGCCATTTCAGCGCGGCGAACCGGTTCGTTGAGTGACAAGCGGTTGTTCTTGAGCCTTTCGTTGAGCTGCTGAGCGTCTTTGGCAATATCCTGGAGCAGCGGATCATGGCCGATGCGGGCGCTGGAGCGCCGGCGTAGTTCATCGATAAAGAGCGCTTTGCGGTTTCCTGCCATAACGATTGGCACCCGTTGGATGTCGTCATAGGGAAGCGGATAGTTCAAGGCGCTTTCGCCGTACTCGGCATTGTCTGTGATCGAGGGGATTTTCACATCGGAGATAACTCCTCTCAGCTGCGTGGATCCTCCGGCCACCCGGTAAAACTTTTGGACGGTCAGTTTCAAGGCTCCGGCAGACGAGGATGAGCCCAGGTCGAGTATTGTCTGGACAGTCCCTTTTCCGAAAGTGCTGGAGTCTCCCACAATCACGGCTCGTCCATAATCCTGTATCGCCGCGGCAAAGATCTCGCTCGCAGAGGCGCTTAGTTTGTCGACCAGGACTATCAGAGGCCCGGTATAAAGAGCCTTGCCTTCGTGATCTCTCAAGACATCGACTCCTCCGGTGCTTTCCCTGACCTGAACGATGGGTCCCTGGTTGATAAAGAGCCCACCCATTTTGACAGCCTCATCCAGTGATCCCCCGCCGTTTGCCCGAAGGTCGAAGATCAGTCCTTGGATTCTTTCCCTGTTTAGCCGAGTAAGCAGAGCTGCCACATCTCGAGAAGCACTCCTGCCCCTCCCAAAGATGGCCGGGTCCTGGTAAAATAGTGGCAGGGTGATCCATCCCAGACGCCGAACACCTCCGCTCGGAAGGACTTGATCGATTATTTCCGCCTTAGCCTCTTCATCGGTGAGTTGGACGGTATCGCGGGCGAGCGCGACAATACGCCGCTTGGATGGATCGGCAGCGCCTGGCGGGAGTAGCTGCAGGCGGACCACCGCTCCCTTTTTGCCGCGGATTAACTCCACGACTTTATCGAGGCTCAGGTCTCTGACCTCGACAAACGAATTTTCTCCCTCAGCGATAGCGATTATTCTGTCGCCGACGCTGATTTTGCCGCTCCTCTCAGCGGGCCCCCCCGGCACCAGTCGCTGAATCTTCGCGTATCCATTCTCAGAACGCATCTCGGCGCCAATCCCCACTAATGAAAGTCGCATGGTGATCTCAAAACTTTCGAGATTCGAACGTCCCATGTATTCTGAGTGTGGATCGTAGGATTCAGCCACCGAGTTCAGGAAAATCTCGTCAATATCCTCCTCGCTTCTCTCTTCCACGCCTTTCAGGAGCCCATTATACCTCCGAGCCACCGCCTCACGTCCTGATTCGGTGACCGCGCCTTGATCGAGCTTTTCCTGCAAAAGCTCGCTTTCAATTTTATTCCTCCAGACCAAGTCGGACTGAGCGACGTCTGCTGGCCATCGCTTCTTTCGGCGGTCCAGATCAACGAAGCGGTTACTGGTAAAAATGTAGTCTTTCGAAAGAAGTTGGCGGACTTTCACGATCCGGGATTCGACTCGCGCCTTAAAAATGTCATAAATCGCTTTGGCCGGGCGGAGATCCCCGAGCAGTACTTTCGCGCCAATGTTGGTCCCATATTGAGCGTTAAGTTGGTTCACATCGGCTTGGGTCAAAAATGCCTTATCGTAATCCAGGTCCTCAAGATAGGTCTCCAGGATGCGCGCTGACATTTCACCCCCGAGTTTCCATCTGCTGTAATGGCCCTCTTCCAACAAACGGCCTACGGTGGCGGCGATTTGCCCGGTGGGAACAGTGTTCGACTTGTCTTCCGCGCAGAGCGAAGCGGCGTCCAGCAGCAAGGCGACTCCGAAGAAGATGATTTTAACATTCATAAAAAAAATGGCTGCGGAGATTAGCAGAAATCCCGACAGCAGCATAGGCCGTCAGGCGCTTTCGTCCTTCCTCAATCATCCGCAGATCTTCTACACTTCTTATTTACGCGGTCCGCAATGTGCTTTCTGGGGTGACATGACGGTTTCTGCAACAGCCCGTGGCTTTTTGATCGACCTCGACGGGACACTGTTGGAAGCGCAGAACCTGGTTCCCGGCGCGGCGCAGGCGTTGGCTTTCCTGAAGGACAGAGAGGTGCCTTACCGGATTGTCACCAATACGACCAGCAAGCCTCATTCAGCCATCATGGAAAAAATTCGAAATCACGGGTTGGACATTCCGCCCGACGCCGTCATCACCGCGCCGCTGATCGGACGTGAATATCTTCTCCAGAGGGGGCTTACCCGTTGTTACCCTCTGGTCAGGGATTCGCTGCGGGAAGATTTACACGGCATTGAGTTTGTCGAGGACTCGCCGCAAGCGGTGCTCCTCGGCGATCTTGGGGAAGAGCTCAACTACGGAGCACTCAATCGCGGTTTTCGTTTCTTGCTTGATCATGAAATTGCCTTCATCACGCTTGCCCGAAATCGCTATTTTCGAGGCGGCGACGGACTTTGCCTGGACGTCGGCGCCACGGTTGCCGCATTGGAGTACGCGACTACCAGAACTGCCGTTCTCATCGGAAAACCAGCGCCGGAATTTTTTCTCGGCGCTTGTCAAAGCATGGGTGTGGCTCCCAAGGACACGATCGTTATCGGGGACGATTTGGAGGCCGACGTTGGTGGAGCAATCGCTGCGGGTTGTCAGGGCGTCCTCGTGCGTACCGGAAAGTTCCGCCCTGTCCAGTTGGAAAACTCGTCCGTTCGCCCCGACCGAGTGCTCGACTCGCTGGGCGACCTTCCCGACCTCTTTTGTCAAAAAGAGCCCGCTTAGTCCTAGTGCACCGAGACGGTGCACCAGCGTTTGCAGGTATTGCGTCGGCCCATACCTGATAGCTCACTGAAAAACGCCGCTGGTCTGCCTTGCGGTCGATTGGTGCAGGGTTGACGTTTTATTTTCTGCCAGCGTATCATCGAACTATGCGCTCTCTCATCCCCCCAGCATGGATCGGCAGGGCCACCACGAAAACTTCCACATGAACCCCATCGGCATACATTACGGATATTGGACTCAATACTGGGACTCGGACCCCATTCAATTTATTGGACGAGCCCAAAAATGCGGCTTCGACGTCCTTGAGATCAACGCTCCAAAGATCACTCGCATGAGTGATAAAGAGCGGGACGTGCTCAAAAGCGCGGCGGAAAAGGCAGGTCTCAGCCTGACCTACAGCATCGGCCTCAAAGACGACATGGATCTGGCGTCGGAGGACGCTGCGGTCCGCAAAAATGGTATCGCCTTTCTCCAGGACGTCTCGCGAGCCATGAAATATTTGGGTGGAACCATCATGGCCGGAATTAATTACAGCTCCTGGCCGCGAAAATTGGCGCCCGGCGAAGATAAGCGAGTGCTAACTGACCGTGCGGTCGAAGGTGTTCGCGAAGCGATCAAAGCCGCCGAAGACTGCGATGTGATCTTTTGCGTTGAAGTGGTCAATCGCTTCGAACAATTCATGATGAACACTGCCGCGGAAGGAATCGCTTTCGCGGAGCGCGTAGGAAGCCCCAACTGTAAAATCCTCCTGGATACTTTCCACATGAACATCGAGGAAGACAGTCTCAGCGGTTGTCTCATCGAAGCTGGACCCTGGCTCGGCCATTTTCACTTGGGCGAAACTAATCGCCGTCCTCCCGGGCGCGGGCGGGTGCCCTGGCCAGAGGTCTTCGGAGCGCTGCGCGAAATCAAATATGAGGGCGCAGTGGTGATGGAACCCTTCCTGGTTCCCGGCGGCGAAGTGGGCCGGGATATTTCAGTGTTTCGCGACCTTCTTGGCGATGGCGACCTGGACGAAGAGGCCGCCCGCTCAGTCGAATTCGTTCAATCCGAACTCAAAAAATCGCTGCAGTAACGCCGCAAGGCATTCATGGATAGCGAACGGCGGGTGACACTGGTCCGGTGGGCTTCTTCTTTTTGATATGAGCGGTAACGAGGAATTCATTCACAGGTATATTCCGGGCACGTCCGGGCGAACCTTGATCCTGTTACACGGCACAGGGGGAACGGAAACCGATCTGCTCGAATTGGGCCGCCGTCTTGACCCTGAGGCGGCGTTGCTGAGCCTTCGTGGAAAGGTACTTGAGAACGGAATGCCTCGTTTTTTTCGGAGGCTCGCGGAAGGTGTCTTTGACCAAAAGGATTTGGTCTTTCGTACCCACGAGTTGGCCGACTTCATCAAGGTCGCCGCTGAGCGCTACGGTTTTAATCAGAGCCAATCGGTTGCAGTTGGCTATTCGAATGGGGCCAACATCGCGGGGAGCATTTTACTGTTGCGGCCCCAGACGCTGCAAGGGGCCGCACTGTTGCGGCCCATGGTGCCGCTCACTCCTCCGGACTTGCCCGAACTGAACGGCGCCCCGGTCTTGGTGGCGGCAGGTAACCATGACCCGATCGTTCCAGTGGAGAACGCCCGGGAACTCGTGACATTGCTCCGGCGCGCGGGTGCCGATGTGACCGCTTTTTTTGAAAACGCTGGTCACGGTCTGACAGAGACGACCGTCGCGACCACCAAACGCTGGCTGGAAGATTGGGGCCATATTTGAGGAAAGTGTCAGTGTCAGAGCGGAATTCTAACTGAAGAATGCAACGCGAAATGTCGACCCAGGAATTCGGATGGGCCACGCCGAGGGCAGGCTGAAGCTGGACCTCCGGCGCAGGTAGGGCGAGGCTCCGTCCGAGCCGGGGCTTCCCGCATAAACGCGCCCAAGACGTGACCCCCGACAAATCAGTCGTTCAATCCGAATCGCATCGCGTGACGCCGGAAACGGGAATATCGACCCAGGAATTCGCGTGGGCTCATGCGACAGAGCAGGGTCACGCTGGAAGCCCCGGCTCAGGCGGAGCTTCGCCCTCCTACCAGCGCCGGAGCTTCCCGCGTTAACTGAAAATCCGATTCTCCGAGGAGTCGTCGCTTCATTCGAATTGTTCCGGTGGCAAAGAAAGTGGGAGCAGGCCGTTTTCTTGCACTGTGAGTATTTCTGTAAGCTTCTCCGCTCGGATTGCCGGATGAATCGTAGTGGGCCGGCTACTGTCCCGATAGGCAAGGGCGCCAACATAACCTGCAGCTGGCTCGAGATGATTCAGCGTCCAATCGCTCGCGGTCCCCATATTGCCTGTTACCTGGACAAACCGGGCCGGAACTCCAGGGAGGAACGTTACCTGGAAATGATCCAGGGGTATCGCCAACCCGTCTCCAATCGATTTGATGTACGCTTCTTTACGGGTCCAGCAGCGCAAAAAGGCCAGACCCCTGTCCCCCGGTCGCAGGGAGAGTAACTCGGAGACCTCAGCACTTGAAAAAAAGCGCGTCGCAATGGCTTCCGGATCGTCCAACTCCCGAAGCTGCTCCACATCAACTCCAAGCTCACAATCACAAGTGAATGCGTGGAGTGCCATCTTTCCTGAGTGCGAGGTATTGAATCGGATCCGGCTTTCCTCTCGAAGCGCCGGCTTGCCTTTTGGTCCATAAAAGAGCTCGATTTCGTTCGCTGGACAGCCCAGGTAATGTCCGAGTAAAATCCGCAGCCCGCCGCGGGAGAGGACATAAGAATGCCTCAAATTTTCGAACCTGAAACGCTCTGCACGCTCGCGCTCGTCCAGAGAAAGCGTTGAGCGATAAAATGCCAAGGCGGCTTCGGAGGCGGTCAACCAAATGGCCCAAACCTGCACCTCCCGCGGGCCGAGTCGCATTGAGGCGGCTTCGTTAGTGCATCGTCTCATAAGTGGGAAGCAAAAGCGCCATCGGTCCTCCGGCTTGGCTTGAAAAGGGCTCGTCTGCGTCGTTGCTCGTTCGTTACGGATCGCACCGGATACGCTCCTCACTCGCGCCTAGCAATCCAAACCCTTTTGAAGCCAACGGTATGCCTACCCTTATGAGACGATGCACTTGTGTCAGTTGCGGTGTAAGAATTCTTTGAGGAAGGGGATGGTTGGTTCATCCAGAGGCGCGCGATCGCAGCGCCACGAGTGCTGTCTGAACGGCTTCGGACTTCTGACTGGGTCCGTCGACCCTCATCTGTAAATCGCGAATAAGGCCATCCTTGAGGGAATAAACCCAACCGACCACGGAGAGTTGCTGACCCCGATCCCATGCCTCTTGAACCACTGTCGTTTGGCACACGTTCACTACTTGCTCAATCACGTTCAGTTCGCAGAGACTATCCGGGTGTTGTGATTCGGGTAGCGACTCCAGCAGAGCCGCGTGCTTGAAGCGCACGTCCTGGATGTGGCGCAACCAATTGTCGATGAGACCCATTCGCCGATTGAGGAGGGCCGCCTGAACGCCGGCGCATCCGTGGTGACCCACGACCAGGACGTGCTTCACCTGCAGCACGTCCACCGCATATTGTAGAACCGAAAGACAGTTCAAGTCCGTATGGACCACGACATTGGCGACGTTGCGGTGCACAAAAATCTCGCCCGGGAGTAACCCGACGATTTGGTTAGCCGGCACGCGGCTGTCGGAACAGCCAATCCAAAGGTACTCAGGCGACTGTTGTCGGGCCAGAGCCGCAAAGAATCCCGGCTCACGATCTTCCATTTGCGTAGCCCAGGCGCGATTCTGTTCAAATAGCTGGCGGATGTCTGGCATGAGATAGTTGAGCTTCCGAAATGGAAGCCAACGAAGGAAATCGTCAATTTCCGTTACTTCACTACCTTTGCACCTGCAGCTTTGAATCCAATTGCTGCTCTATCTGCACTAACTGAGAGTACCCATAAGCTCGCCAGTCCATATTCTTCCCATATTGCTGATTGATTGTGACAGCGATCCGGATCCTACTTTCGATGTCGCACAATTCAATAAAGCTGTGTTCCCGATAATCGAGGTCAACCCCGTAACTTCGGCTGATGCTATCGGCTTTGTCCAGGCGATTCTTGATATCGAAGAGCGCAGCGATCGAGAGGGAAGGCGTAACCAGGATGCCGTAGGTTTGATTGATATCATTAGCCAGCGAGACTCTGGCTGCGAGGTCGTAGGGCGTCTGCGCCCAACCTCCATGTGTGGTCAGCAGAAGAGCGCCGCAAACCGCGATGATTATTGCGGTTCGTTTATCTGTAATGCGCGGAGTTGACATGCAGTTCTTTTGCAAGAACGGAGTTTTAATCCGATACTTTAGCACTGCTTAACTACCAATTCCTGAGAAAACTGACCCTGTTTATCAACCAAATTTTTGTTGCTTGCTTTGACCGGTACCGACTCTTAAGCTTCCACGGGAATAACTGGCCCCCCGTTAATAAGGTCTCTTTCCCTTCGAATATCGCGATAATCATTCATCGGAGTTGATCTATGCCCAAATATTTGGCGGTGGCTTCCTATACATCGGAAGGAATTAAGGGTTTGACCAAAGCTGGGGGAGCCTCGCGACGGGCTGTCGTCGAAAAGCTGCTAAAGAGCCTGGGAGGTCATCTTGAGGCATTTTATTTTGCCTTCGGCGAAAACGACGCCTACCTGATTCTCGATGTTCCCGATAACCTCACCGCCGCGGCTATCTCACTAGCCGTCGCCGGAGCCGGGGCGACCCGGATGAAAACGATTGAGCTTCTAACGCCTGAGGAGATTGATCGGGCCATGGCAAAGCATGTTGATTACACGCCCCCCGCGTAAAAAAGAATGCGCTTGGATTTTCGGAGACGACCGGGCCGTTTTCATGCCCACTATTTTCACCAGCCACGTCCCGGATGTGGATGCTGCGGATGTATGCTGGCACCGTTATTGATTCTGTTCATCGTCTTGCTACGCTGCGCGCAATCCGTTGCCAGCAGACTTTTGGCCCGACTTTAGTCCGCGGCTCTAGCTTCAAGGGTCTTAGAGGCGCTGCACTAGTGCATCCACAGGGCTTGTTTCCGGAGCAGAACCTGCTTCGTTGAAGACCTCGATCTCTATGCTCGATTCTGCCCGCTTATTATTCCTCTCCACCCTCTTGGCCAGCATTTCTATTGGCGCTCCTCCAGACGTCAAGCCGGCCGGAGACGCTGCAAAAGAGAAACCCGCTTCCCAGGATGAAAAAGGGGAAAGGGGTGAATATCAACCACCGCCACCGGTGGTGACGGAACACGCCGTCACTTTGGCCGATGGCAAAGTGCTCAATTACAAAGCGATCACAGGTTATCTCCTGATTCGAGATGCCAAACAAGAAAATGAGCCGGAAAAGGATGCCGGCAAAGAATCGGGCAAAGAGAGTGGGCAAGATCAGTTCGATCCGTCCAAAGGGAAACCCAAGGCTCTGATCTTCTTCGTCGCTTATGTGCTGGACGGGGTCGATGATGCCGCTGCGAGGCCTGTGACTTTTGCCTTCAATGGCGGACCTGGTTCAGCCTCTGTCTGGCTGCATATGGGGGGAATTGGGCCGCGACGTGTCGTGTTGTCTGACCAAGGCGAAGCGTTGCCTCCACCGGCGAAGATTACGGACAATCAATCGACTTGGTTAGAGAGGACCGATCTGGTCTTTATTGATCCTGTCTCGACAGGTTTTAGCCGTGCGGTGCGGGGCGAGGATCCCAAGCAATTTTACGGATATAAACAGGATCTGGCTTGTATCGGGGATTTCATCCGGATTTGGACGACCCGCTATTCGCGGTGGCCGTCGCCCAAGTTTATTGCCGGTGAGAGTTACGGAACGACCCGGGCGGCGGGGCTGAGTGAATATCTGCAAAGTCGGTACGGAATGTATGTCAACGGCATCGTGCTGATCAGTTCGGTTCTTAACTTCCAGACTCTGGAATTCGAGACAGGTAATGATGTTCCGTACCCGCTTTACCTGCCGACCTACGCTGCGACAGCTTGGTATCACAAACGGCTGCCGTCCGATTTACAACAGTTGCCGTTGCGTGATTTGCTGAACCAGACCGAAGCATTTTCATCGGCCGAGTATCTGCTCACTCTGGCTCAGGGCGGCTCGGTCCCTCAAAGCGATTCGGATCGTGTGGCGAATCAATTGTCCCGGTTTACCGGACTTGATGCCGCCTACCTTAGACAAGAAAATCTGCGTGAACCGATCGACCGCTTCATCAACGACCTCTTGAAGGACCAGAACCGGTCTGTTGGACGCTATGATAGCCGCTTTACCGGCATTCGGATCCATCCTGGCACCGATGACGAAGACTTCGATCCAAGTGATGAGGCTGTCAATGGACCGTTCACTGCCGCATTCAACGACTATGTCCGGCGCGAATTACAGTTTACCACCGACCTCCCCTACGAGACCATTGCGGAGGTGAAACCGTGGAATCTCGCCGAAAATAAATATCTGGATGTGGCGACCAGTCTCAAAGAAGCAATGAGCCGGAACCCGTATTTGAAGATATGGGTTTGCTGCGGCTACTACGATCTGGCGACGCCCTACTATGCGGCCCGGAGTGTTGTGAGCGGTATGAATCTGGATCCGGCGGTTCGCGATAATATCCAGCTCACCTACTACGAAAGCGGTCACATGCTCTATATCGAGAAGGGTGCGCGTGAAAAGATGAAGGAGGATTTGGATCTGTTTTTGACCGGGGCGCTTTCTGTGAAGCCGGTCAGTAACACTGAACGGTAATACCACGGCTTCGCGCGAGAACCGGGCTGATCGAAGAAATCGCTTTACGAACCTTTGAGTAGGTATTATCGGTGGTAATATATCATTGATAACTAATCATCGATCATGAAATGCTTATGAAAACTCTTTCTGCGGGTTCATTTCTGTTTCCAGCCTGTTCCTCGTCGGATCAGCAATGTTTGGTCCACCGAATGGCGGTATTCTTTCGTGGGTTTGCGACCTCCACACGAAGTAGTTCGCACTCTTCGAAGGAATTACTGGACTCGTCTAGGTCCAAGATCGCCTCGCTCAACACGCCCTCTGGCCCCTGGGTCTACACCGTCGTCCCATGGGAGGATTGACGA
>DATHPI010000340.1:0-23305 GCA_035484035.1 Chthoniobacterales bacterium | reverse complement strand
TTTTTCCACGAGAGAATGGCCGGGCAGTCATTCCTCGCTCTTCGTTTTCAACTGAGATTTTTAGTCGATCGCATGCTGTGGTAGCAGATCTCAGAACTAGGAGCGCATTTTGAACGTTCGACATCCGCTCAGATTTCGCCTTCGAGCCATTTCGGTCCGTAGGAGCGGCTCTTATTGAAAATGACGGAAACATCCGCCTTAGCGGCAAGCTGCGTATAGGCGCGCTTGACGGCGTCGCGATTACTCTTTTCTGCCTCGACGACCAGCAGAACCTTGTCCATGAAACCTGCCAAAGGCAAGGTGGCGCTGGTGTTACCGAGGGAGGGCATATCGAAAACGACATAATTAAAGTCGCTTTCTTTACATTCCTGCAACATATCGTAAAACCTTTTCGGACCGAGTGGCTTATCCACCAGCAGCACTTTCCCTTCACTCGTTTCAGATAAGCTGGCGGCCAGTCCGGTCGCAAGGGTGGAGGCCCCTGCGTTTTTCGAGAGGCCGGTGACTGCCACGAGTTTTGGCTTGTGAGTCATCCGATTGAGCTCGAAAAAGAGGCCCAGCCGATCGCGGATCGCGTCGCAGAAAGGTCGAAGCAAAGCGCCGGTCTCGTCCAAAGGGTCGGTGTCGCGGTCCGGATCATCGGAGAAATCTCCCTTTGAACCATTGCCGGCGTCATGCAACCGCAATCGCCGATGGCCGGCACCGGCGAAGTTGGGAATCGAAAGCAAGAGCGGGATGCTCAATTGAGTCTCGAGCTCGAGAGGCCGTTTGACCGTCCGGTCCAAAACCAGTTCGATCAGCAACGCAATGGCGGTTCCGAGCGCCAGCCCCCCCGCGGCGAGGCCGATCACGATTTTCTTCAAGGCGTCTCTGGTGACCTTGACTCCCATTTCCGGCTTCTGGACCACGCTGATGTTCGGCATCCTGGTCGGATCCAACGTTTCATCAATCCTGGCTTTTTCCAAGCTGGCCTCCAGATACTTGTAGTTGGCGTCCTGAACTTCCTTGGTACGCTCCAGTTGCCCAATACGCGGTCCATATTCCGAAAGCAGTTTCGCCCGTTCCTGCAGGCTGCTCAACCGAGCGGTCAAGGTGTCCCTTTTTGATTCAAATTCCGCCAGGCGGGCTCTCTCAGACACAATGTCGAGCCGATTGCCGTCTGAAGAAGTCGCGCTGGAAACCGTGGCAAGCAGGCTGGGATATTTTTTTTCCAAATCGCGCCGTTGGTTAACCAAGGCGTCAATCTGCGCCTGCTTGATTTTCACAATGCGATTCTCCGAAGTGAACTTGGCGAGCAGCTCAGTCTGTATTTGGTGCAACTGCGCTTCGCGGGCCACCAACGTCTGGTAGTCGCGCACGACTTCGGCGCTGACCTGTTGTGGACTCGTCTTATTCGACTCCTTCGTTTCGTCTCCCAGAAGCGATTTTTCGATCTCCTTCAAGCGAGCCTGTTGCGACGCGATTTCCGCCTCCGAGCTATTCAACTCTCCCTCGGTATTCGCCAATTCGGCAGCTAGAGACGTTGTGCTTTCCGCCAGGGAAGTGATGCCCGCGGTATCCTTCAACCTTTTCAATTCCGCATCGGTCTGATTCAACTGTGCTCGCAGCTGTTCTGTTTGCCGGGTCACAAAATCGAATGCCCCTACCGAGCGGTGGACCTCCAGATGCTTGTCAAAATACCTCGTCACCAGCTCTTGCAGGACTTGCATGGCAAGCTTCGGATCCTCGTTTTGATAGGCGACGGAAATAATATTAGTTTCCTTCACCGGGCCCACTTTTAGTGCTTTGAAGATGCTTTGGGCAACATCAGCGGTCGTGGCTTGGACGCCAGCTTCCTTGGCGAGGCGTTCAACCCCTACCGCGTCAGCCACCTGCATGGTTAGATCGGTGCTGGTGAGAATCTCCACCTCGGAATTGATGGCACCCTCAGTGGGCGAACCCATCGTTTTGCTGGAGGAATCAAGCCCGTCCACGGCGCTTTTGTCGACGACGTAACGCACTAGCAGTTTGGCTTGGGATTCGTACATCGGGGGAAGAAGAAAATAAAGGCCGGCCGCGGCGAGAAGACCGCCGCTGGCGCACATTAGAATCTTCCACTTGTGTTTGAAGAGAATAAAAAGAATATCATAGGTACCGAGGCCGGAACGCGGCGCTTCGGGCGCTGAGTCAGACATGTTCATTGACTCGACCTGCATGGCCGAAAGGTGGTCCAAGTCCTCCGTGATTGCCGGCAATTTATCGGGTTTCATATTTAAGCAAGCGCGCAAACGGAGACTGCTTCTCTGACGCACTGCGCTACCGTTTCAACTTGGGCAGGAGTCAATTCAGGAAACATCGGCAGAGAAACCATCTGATTGGCACATCGCTCAGCAACCGGGAAAGCTCCTCGCTCGTAGCCCAGACTGCGGTAGGCCTCCTGTAAGTGGATCGGAACGGGATAGTGAATTCCACTTCCTATTCCATTCTTATGGAGAAACTGCATCACTTCGTCTCTCTGTTGAACGCAAATCGGGTAGATATGATAAACGTGCCGTGCGAAGGCGGATTGAAGAGGTGTAATCACCTCCTCAAGACCAGCTAGAGTCTGGTCATAATGTGCAGCGTGAGACCGGCGAAGTTCATTCCCTTTCTCCAGGTGGCGTAGCTTGACACTCAAGACGGCCGCCTGGATCCCATCCATCCGGCAGTTCCACCCGACCACGGAATGATAATATTTGCGAACTTGGCCGTGATCCCGAAGGATCCGGATTTTGTCCATCAATTCCGCATCATTCGTCACCACCGCACCCGCCTCACCGAACGCGCCGAGATTCTTCCCGGGGTAAAAGCTGAAACAAGCGGTGTTGCCCAGGGTGCCGACCCTTCGTCCCTTGTATTCGGCCCCATGCGCCTGGCAAGCGTCCTCAACGACAAACAGACCATGCTCGTCGGCAAATTTCAGGATCGGATCCATGTCGGCCGGCTGACCGTAGAGGTGAACAGGAATAATGGCCTTTGTCCGAGCGGTCAGAGCCTTGGTCAGCGCCGCGGGATCCATCGTGTAACTGCGTTCGTCCACATCGACAAAGACCGGTCTGGCTCCGCAATAACTTATCGCTTCCGCAGTAGCCATGAACGAGTTAGCCACCGTGATCACCTCGTCTCCCGGCCCGACACCCAGCGCCAGCAAACTCAGCCAGAGTGCATCCGTTCCGCTCCCGACTGCGATGGCATAGGGGCAATTGCAGTATGCTGCAAAATCCGCTTCGAACTGAACGACAAACGGCCCACCCGCAAAAGCAGCCTCGTCAATGACTTGGCCGATAGCATTGTCAATCTCCCTCCGCAGGGGTGCGTGTTGGGCTTTAAGATCGAGAAATGGAACTTTCATTTACATCCTTTGTGGAAAAATTATTAAGGATCCTGGCGGGATTGCCCGCGACGGTAGTATTGGGAGGCACCTCTTTGGTAACCACGCTTCCCGCGCCGACAGTGGCGTTCTCTCCGACAACGATCCCTCCCAGGAGAGTCGCCCCGGAACCGATCGTTGCTCCCCTCTTCACAACCGTGCGCTGGCAGGCCCAGTCCGCTTCCGTTTGAACCTGCCCATCTGCATTCGTCGCTCGAGGATACCGGTCGTTGATGAAAGTAACACCGTGGCCAACGAACACTTCGGATTCAATCGTCACTCCCTCGCAAATAAATGTATGGCTGGATATCTTGCAGCGGGCGCCAATTTTCGCTCCCTTTTGAATCTCGACAAAGGTGCCAATTCTGGTTTCGTCGCCGATTTCGCAACCGTAGAGGTTCACAAATCCGTGAATTCGCACGTTGCGACCTAATTTCACGTCCGCCGAAATGCGCTGATAATCGGGCAACTGGTTGCTCATAGCGGAATTCTAATCGCCGGCACAGTTCCTTTCACCAGTTCTCGTTCCGAGGAGGAAGTTAAGTCGTGGGATCGCGAGAAGGTCACAGGACCGCCCTGTATTTTAAGTGAGTTCGAAGCAGCCTCGAGGATTTTCACCAGTTGCAGCCCTTCATGCCCACCGCTCAGCGGAGCCGTTCCCTTTTCGATGCACTCGAGAAAATGCTGGCATTCGGCTTTGAGCGGTTCTTCTTGTTTAATGTGCGGGATGTAGCTGTCCCCATAGTGATAGGAGTAGTGGAAGTCGGCGAACGTGTCATAGTGCGGCGGGCGCTCAACCCGAACATCATAGATCCGGATTTTCTCGTGCGGCTGCAAATCGTCGTAGACAATCATTCGGCGGGTGCCGACGATGGTCATCTCCCGAATTTTCCTGGGCTCGAGCCAACTACTCTGGATCGTGGCAAATCGCTTATGTCGGAATGAGAGGGAGATGTTAGTCACATCCTCGATGCCCTGCGTAACATGGGCGTTTCCCTGACAATTCACCACCAGCGGCAATTCTCCCAGAATGTGCAGGATGATTGAAATATCATGGGGTGCGAGATCCCAGGCCACGTTGATGTCCTTCTGAAACAATCCAAGGTTGAGTCTTCGCGAATTAATATATCGGATCTCGCCAATGTCACCGGCCTGGACGATCTCCGCGATTTTACGGACCGGAGCCGAGTAAAGGAAGGTATGCCCAACCATCAAGACCAGACCCTTGCTTTCGGCGATTTCGATTAATTCCTCACACTCGGCGGACGATGACGCCATCGGCTTCTCGATCAATGTGTGTTTACCGGCCAGCAGACTGGCCTTGGCCAGCGAGTAGTGGTGCCTGACAGGCGCCGCAACGACTACCGCGTCCAGCCCCACGCCGTTCACTAAATGGTCAAAATCGGTCATGCCCTCGACGTCCGAATACAGGCTCTTCATGTGCTTCAGACGCGATTCACTGACGTCGCACATCGCCTTAAGATGACAATTGGGCAGCCCCTTAAAGTTACGAACCAGATTGGGTCCCCAATATCCGCAACCCACAACACCCACAACGATTGGTTGTTTCATAGCACCACCATCGATCGATACAAAGTTTCTAATTTATTGTTAGCACCGGCCATTTTGACCATTTCCGCGAAACATTCGTTTACCGCCTCCGCTACAGACAAGCTACCGCCCTTGGTCGTTTTCCTCTGTCCCTGGAAAACGGTTCGCCTTGGCCACCCGGCTCCTGCCCTTATGACTCCAAAACAAATGAAAGGCGAAAAAGAATTCGGTGCGGCCAAAGCGAAATATCGACCGCGTTTTGGGCCGATTAAGCGATAAATCCGATATTATTTCCCGGTGCATCCGTTGACCATTCCGCTGATTTTGACGACAGGCTTCCGCCATTGGCTGTTTTCCATCTTCCTCGAAAAAGCCTTTCTCCATCGCCGCTTGCAATGCAGCTCTCATTACCGTAAATCCGAAGCTCAAAATTTCGCCGGCGGGTCGCGCGATAGTGAGCCGCGCACGCAGGCTCCTTTCATCTGAACTTCGTTATCGGGGCAAATGCCGCCTCTCATGATCCAGTCGCGATTTCGTTCTCGAAACCGAGAAAAGGACTCAGGATTTTCCGAAAGTCGGGTTTTGTCCGGCTCGTGAATCCTGATTCCGCTGAAAGCTTCACGCCGCGAGCGGGTGGGATACCTGCCGAATCACGCTGGAAAACTGGACTTCGGCTTCCATTTTCCGGCCCAGAAAATCCATCAAAACCTTGACTCGTTCTTTGGCCTCCAAAACCTGTGTGACCACAGCATCCAGGCCGACAAAGGCGCCTCCGACGATTTGCACCTGGTCGCCCTCCGAGAGTTCATAAACCATCTCTTTCACCTCCGCTGCATCCGTATGGCCACGCAACTGGGCTATTGCTTCTTCTTCTATGGTGGGATAACGGTCAGCGAATTTGACGATTCCGCTCACTCCATGTGCATAGCGTACGTGGCGGTGCATTAACGCGAGCTCAAAGCGGGCAAATAGATACCCGGGAAACATTGCTTCCGTTACCCAAACCAGCCCTCTCCGGGTCGGCCTTTTGAATCTGATTCGGGGGCAGAAAACCGTCACTCCGTCCATTAGACGAAGGTGCGCAGCTGCAATATACTCGTGTTTGGGTTGTGAGCGAAGGCAATACCAAGCAAGCTCGGTGCTCTCCGGCCGGTTCCTGTAAGGGGTCGCTGTCCTCTCCATGGCAATTCTTATTTACTCTTTCCTCAGGCTGGGGTCTAAACCCCAGGCATCACATAATGCCGATCGCCTTAGGCAAGTTATCGACTGGTCTTAGGGTTGATTAAGAATTATTTCGCGATACTTCGAGTGCGTTGTAATGCGCCCTCAAACAAAGTGTCTGCGCTTGCAGGTTGATGCAAACGATTTCGGGTTTTCTAGCGTGTGGGCAGAGCAAGCTCGGTTTCACGGGCTAGAGGAGCTTGTCAGAAAAGAGAGGCCGACTCCCTTGACGCGCCGCTCAACAGCGCCCACAGGGGGAGTCGCTTGCGCGAGACCGGTGGTCTTGGAGACAGATTAGTTTGCTCTTAGCACCGCCCGACGACTGATTTGTTCGAGTTATTTGCAGCACTGGAGCGGGCACCATCACGGGGCTTGATCCGCGTTTCAATCACTTGCGCCATGACGGCCGGAAGCGTTTTGAGCATGATCACAAGATCCAGCCAGAGGGACATCTTTTCGGTGTAGTGGATGTCCAGGTTGATCATTTCCGTGAAGGTGGTCTTGTTCTTGCCGTTGACCTGCCAGTATCCGGTCAGTCCGGGAGGGGCGTTGACTCGAGCCTGCTGCCATTTCTGATATCGTCCAAACTCGTGAGGTGTGCACGGACGTGGCCCAACCAGGCTCATCTCGCCCCGGAGCACGTTGAAAAGTTGCGGCAATTCATCCAATCCCGAGGCTCGGAGGAGACGTCCCCCAAGGATAATGCGGGGATCACCAGAGGAGTCCAGCTTCGTCATCGGACGATTGGCATGAATGAGTTGTTCCAAATACTGTTCGTGACTTTGGGTTTCGACGTTGACCTTCATGGTTCGAAACTTCAGGATCATGAAACGCCTTCCCCGGTAGCCGATGCGCTCCTGGCGAAAAAGAATCGGTCCAGGTGACGCGAGCTTAATCCAGAGCGCGAGAACGATCACGACCGGCAGCCATAACGGAAGGCTCAGCAAAATGCAGGTCACATCAAGAACGCGTTTCCAGGAAGGGACTTGAGAAGAGGCCATTGCAAATCCGCCGGCCGAAGGAATCTTCGAGTTGTTCTCCGATGGGTGGAGGGTCTGCTCGAAAGCCATCGTCCTGTTACCCAATTGCGGAGAAGTTGTCTGAAGTTCGCCGTGCGCGCCGGAATCGCGGGAGACGCGAACATTGGAGGCGGAAAACTCCCCTAAAGAATTTGAGGGATCGGAAGTCGCGTTAACGGTGTGCATTTGTTTGGCTGCTGTCTTGGAAGGGCGGCAAAGGTGCCGGTGTAAGGAGGTTTAGCGACCGAAGATTGGGAGTGTTTAGGAGATTAACCGTGGGAGCGCCTCATCTGCCATTTTTATAATAATTGCTAGAGTTGACCAAAATGGTGAGTAAAAAAATAAAGAAGAAGCCTCGTCATGGATACGATGGAGAAGTCCCAAGCGTTGAAATGGACCCTTTTGGTGCAAATCGAGTGCTTGAGGAGGTTAAATGCGAAGATTGGTGCGCATCCTTGGAGATATGCGTTGAATCGATGACGGATGTGCGATACACCGCTACGAGAGATGCCTAGGGAAAGTCATGCGATCTCCACTATTGAAATCATTTGCCGTATTTTTCGCGGCAGCCGAGCGACGTTATGGTGGGTCACTTTATGTTTGATCTTTCCTGGGTGGCTCCACGCGCAGGAGCCGATTCGCTCGTCGGCGCCGCCGCCCCTCATTCAGGCATACCGCCGCTCACCGGACGCTTTTTTCTATTTTGGACCGTTCCAGGAAGTGATCATCGGATCCGTCAGCACTCAATACACCGACAATGTCAACCTGACGCCGACCGACAAAATTTCTAACCTCAGCTTCAGTTTGGGGTTGGGCATGGACACCACCTGGGTCATTAGCCACCTTAATCAGCTTACTTTTCGTTTCGGCGGGGCATTGACAGAGAATTTCTACGGAAACGGGCGGAATCAGTTGACGTTCTCGATCGCTCCGAACTCGACGATTGATTTCAAATTTGTGGTTTCAGATGTGCAGATTCGCCTTTTTGATAATTTTTCCTACACGCAAAATCCGACCACCAATCCTAACGCGTCTAATACAGCTAACCTTAACAACCTCACCAATACCATCGGCGTGGTGGTCGAGAAGGATTTGAATATTGCTCTGGTCTCGCTGGCGGCTGACTACACGTACAACAACCAAAGCGGCCAAAATTCACAAGGTCAGACAAACCAAGGGACGACTGGCAGCCGAGAGTCATTCCGCGTGGGCCCTTCTTTGACGTTCCGGATGACGCCGGAAATTCTTTACGGCGTTAACGCCACAGCAACCCGAAGCACTGGAGAGAACGCCGCAAATGTCAATAACCTCAACTTCGGACCGTTTATGAACGGCAAGTTGGGAAAATTCTTGGAGTTCGAGTTGGCGCTCGGCGGGACTCTAGTCAGCACGAAACCGCCTGTCGATCCAACGTACTATTTTGCCGGTTCGCTTCGCTACCAGGTCAATCGTCGCTGGCAAATATTACTTTCCGGCTCGCACGACCTGGTGTTTACCACGGGAACTGCCCTGACAGAACAAAATCTGATACGACTCGGGACGCAACTGGGCTTGACACGCGCTATTTCCTTTGAGGTTTCTCCTTTTGTCAACTTCGGCAACGTCGAGACGACCACGGTGGGTTCAGGCACTCCCACTGGTCCTTACACGCAGCTAGGTCTCGAGGCGGGTTTGACTTGGAGACCTCGCAAACGCTGGTCGACCGAGTTAACCTATGATTACATTCGACGCGAATCGGGTTCCTCCGGAGGAGTTAATGCCTCGGATAACTACATTCAAAACACGCTCTCGTTGTCGGTGAACTACGCCTTTTAGGCATTGTAGTGGACAGGACACCAGGAACGAGGAGAACACTTCACCCCCACCTGAAGGATTGACGCCAAGACCACCCGTTCAGAGTGTCTCTTATTCGATTCTTTTCGGGTAGGTTTTCGCCTCCAGGAATTCTTTGCTAAAGCTTTGGTTTAAGTCGGTCAGAATGTTGAATTTGATCAAATACCAAAGTGCATCCAGACCATCCTTTAAACCGATCTTTTTGCCCTCTTCGTAAGTTCGGCCGTAGTAAGAGATTGGAACTTCGTAAATCCGGGCTCCGATTTTCTTACACTTTGCGACAAACTCGATTTCGAATCCAAAGCCGCTTGACTCGATAGTCATGTTCTTGGCGATCTCTGCCCGCGAGGCCTTATAACCAGTCTCCACATCGGTCAGATTGAGGTCGGTACAAAGGTTGTTGATGAAGGTCAGAAACTTGTTCGCCAGAAAGTGCCGAAAATACAAAACGCGCCCTGCTCGCCGGACCATGAAGCGCGAACCGAGGCATACGTCTGCAGCTCCCTCCTTGATTGGGGCAATAAGGTCGGCTATTTCACGGGGGTTGTACTCCAGATCGGCATCCTGGACCACGACAATCGAACCGGTACAAGCCGCGAAGCCCGTCCGGAGAGCAGCCGTCTTTCCCAAATTGGTCCTATGCCGGAACAGCTTTACCCGCGGATCCCTCAGGGCGTACGCATGGGCCACTTCAGGTGTCGGATCGATCGAAGCGTCGTCAATTACCAGGACTTCGTGCACGTCTGGAAGGTATTCGAATACTCGGTCGAGAACAGCTTCGATGGTTCGTGCTTCGTTAAATGCCGGGACAATGAGGCTCAGGAGATTGTCATCCATAGGAAAAGGGCAAACTTTGTTTGTCGTAGGAAGGGAACATTCACCAGCGATTGACCCAGGCACCTCCGCCACCATAGTAACGCCGGTTCACCCAAGCACCGCCACCACCGCCGTGGCCATTAATCCAACCCCCGCCACCACCGCCGCGGCCGTTGATCCACCCGCCACCGTAACCGCCCCGCCGGTTGACCCAAGCAGCACCCGCCTCTGCTTTAGGCGGGGAAGCAACCCAGGTGCTTCCAAATACCGCCGCCGCGATTGCCGCGCCTGACCATTTCCCCAAACTCTGGAGAAACAGCCGTCGCCCCACCAGCTCCTGATCCGGGCTGGTTTTGTCTATGGATGGTTCACGACTCATAACAAAAATCTTATCCTCTCTCAGGTGCCTTTGCTCCCGGCATCCAAACCAGTCAGCGTCGAGAAATGCATCGCCGCAATCAGCCATTTTTCCTGGTGTTTAGCGACGGTCATCGAGATGTTGAGAGGAAACGCGATGTCTTTTCCGTCTTTTTTGCCCGTCACATTTCCGGCTGTCATCAACCAACCCATCTGGGGCGTCACTCCCCCGATCTTGAATTGGTATTCAAATTTCTGTTCTCCTTTGTCGAAGCCCTCGAAGAAGTGTTCGTAAGCGACCTTGATTTCTTCCGGACCAGACCAGACCTCCCCGGGCCCAGTGCCCATAATAGCGGCTTTCGGGGCAAAGCATCCCATAACCCCTTTAAGATCTTGGTTCGTAAAGGCTTCGTCGTGCGCCCGCAAGAGAGCGCGAATCGATTCCACCTCCGGATGCTCCGCCGCGGAGGTCTCTGCGCGGGCAACGGGCTGTCCGGCGACCGCAACTGCAATGCCGGCAACACCTGCTACAATGGCTTCTCTTCTATTCATAGGTCGATGTCTTTCGAAATACCGACTAGGTGATCATAAATCCTGGCGCTCCGAGAAGAATAAAATTCCTTATTTTCCATATTCAACGTGAAAGATCAGGCATTTGACTTCTCAGGTTGCTGGTATTTTCCGTTTCCGATCGCCATTTTTGACGAATTCAAATGATCATGGGACTTGGCCACTCACCCCGGGGGTTGTTCGTTTGGTAAATCACGGTTGAAAATGCGATACCGCCCGATAGAGGCTTACGCCTTCCTTCTCTTGTTTGCCCAACCGTGGCCGGCCATGGCTGAAAGTTTGATCGTATCCAAATTCGAAGCGACCTCGACGTTGTCAAGACCCGTTGCCAAGACGGACACGCAAGTCGTCTACGAGGTTCTGCTCAAGATGCTCGATCGATGGAATGCTCACGACATCGACGGATTGATGTCTGTTTTTTGGAATTCGCCAAGCCTCCTGGCGATAATCGATACGGAGCAATTTGACGGATGGGAAAACTTGTATCGCTCGTACAAGACGCAATACCGAAATCTGACCAACATGGGGACTGTCAATCCGACGCGAGTCGAGGTTAGGCTGTTGGAACCTGATCTGGCGTTTGGTGTGATCTCTTGGACCATTCAATATCCGGAAAATGCGCACGCCGCCGAAATTGTCGGCATGAGTACGATGAATATTCAAAAATTCGATTCCAGTTGGAAGATCGTTGCTCTGCACACTTCGTTCACAGAGATGTGATTGAGATGCGAAGTGGAGAAGCCAATAATCCGAGCAAATAAGGAGTTTGGCCTTCTTTCGACTGAACTTTGAGCTATGTCGTTGGGCCATGAAGTTTCTTGCTCCTCGACTTCCTCGGCTTTCTCAGCCGGGAGACTCGCTTAAGTTCATGGTCAGCGTGATTAAAAGGATCGTTGGATTTGGATTGCTTTCGATCGTGCTCGCTGGCGGGTGTTCGAAGGCTCCGGAGGAGAGCAGTCCCAACCCGCAAACGGCCGACGTGTCGTCATTACCCGAAGGCGAAGCGATCTTTCAAACACGTTGTTTTGTCTGCCACGGACGGCATGGAAAAGGGGACGGGCCAGCCTCAACTGGACTTGGCGCCACAGTACGCGACCTCACCACTCCCTCTTGGCAAGACGCTACCTCTGATGAAACGATCCAATCTGCCATCCGGAACGGTGCACAGGCTGTAGGCGGTAGCGCTGCCATGGCCCCCAACCGGGATTTGTCGGATGCCCAAATCCAATCCTTGGTCCGATACATTCGAGGGCTACGAGTGAGTCAGTAGTCAGTAGTCAGTAGTCAGTAGTCAGTAGTCGGAAGAGCCGCTCCAGCCCATTCTGAACTCCTGAACTCCTGAACTCCTGGCTCCTGTATCCTGTATCCTGTATCCTGTATCCTGTGAAACCTTCCGTCCCGATCACTCCCCTTCTTCTCTTGTTTTTTTGCTGCGGTTGCAAAGCCGCCTTGGCGGACGACGTCCCGGTCAAAGTTGAAAGCGGCTGGCTGCAGGCAGTTCCGCCTGTTGCGGAAGCAACAGCCGCGTACATGAGAATTAGAAATCTCAGCCAATCGCTACTCAAACTGACGGGCGCATTCTCTTCGATCGCCCCGGAAATAGAACTGATGATCACGACCAGGCATTTGCACGACGGCCAGGAGATCATGGGCATGGAGAGGGTCGACACCTTGGAAATTCCGCCTGGCGGGGTACTGGAGCTGAAACCCGGAGGAAATCATCTCATGATCATGGGACTTACCTCTCATCCGAAAGAGGGCGAGCGTGTCAAATTGACGGTCCAATTTGCGCCTGGCGATCAACGGCTCGATGTTGAGATCCCGGTTTTTAAGCAGGAGCCAAAATGAGCGAGATCCTCTCAGAGCACCAAAAAAATCCGATCCCCATCGGATCTCCACCGGCTGTCACCCGACGGATGTTTGTGGCGGCAATTGCCCTTGGTCTGGCCCTACTGGTGAGCTTTCTTTTCACGCGGTACTTCGCCTACCGAACCGTGCAGGAAAACTTTTACGGGCAGGCACTGGTCCCTGCGAAGGCAGCGTTCGATTTCCACCTGGTGGATCAGGACGGCAAGCCGTTTCACCTGAGCCAGATGCGAGGGAAAACAGTGCTCTTCTCTTTCGGATTCACTCACTGTCCGAATGTCTGCCCGACGACTTTGAGTGATCTGGCGAAAGTGTATCAGGCGTTGCCGGCGGAAGATCGCCGGAAGGTGCAGGTCCTCTTTGTCAGCGTCGATCCGCACCGCGACAAGCCTGAAACCTTGAAGAACTACGTCCCTTACTTCAACGATTCATTTATCGGATTGACCGGGAACGAAGCCCAACTTACCGAGGCCGCAAAAGCGTACGGAGCTTATTTCGAGATCGTCCATGATGCAGGAACAAATCCGGAGGTTTATTCCGTAAATCATTCGGCCTTGACTTATTTAATCAGTCCGGACGGCAAATGGAAATTGCTGTACAACCTTGATCAACTCAGTGACTCGAAAAAGATGGTGCAGGACATCGAACAGGTTCTGACCGGAGCGTAGTCCTGTTCCTGATTTGGTAAAAGCAGCGCAACTCCTCATTGTCCAAAGATCTCGCCGAAAAATATTTTCATCTGATTCCAGGACCGAGTTGCGGCCTCGGCATTGTACGCAAGACCTGCAACATGCGCTTTATCGGCGTTGGGATTTGAAAAGGCGTGCAACGCACCGGAGTACTCGATGAACTGAAAGTCCAATTTCCCGTCATTCATCGATTTCACAAAATTGTCGACCGCCTCCTTGTTGACCAGAGGGTCCAAAGCGCCGTGAAGAATCAGAAACTTGGCCTTAGTCCTTTCAGCTGTACCCGCTGGAGCTGGAATCAATCCGCCGTGAAACGTCACAACTCCAGAGAGCGGCGCACCGCTGTAAGCGAGGGCCAGGGAGGCTGAACCTCCAAAACAGAAGCCGATAGCAGCGACCTTGCTTTCGTCCACCAAACCCGTCTTTAGCAATTGATCGAGGGCGGCTTGAGCACGTTCAGCCATCAACGGCTTGCCGTAAAACGGGCTAGATAGCTCCTTCGCTTTTGCCGGTTCAGTGGTGGACTGACCGGCGCCATACATATCCGCCGCAAATGCGACAAACCCCAGCCCAGCCAATTGCTCCGCACGCCCTTTCACATAGTCGTTCAGTCCCCACCATTCGGGAAAAACGACAACTCCCGGAACTTTGCCCTTATCCGTGATCGAGTCGTCGTAGGCCAGGTAGCCCTCCAGCTTGGTTCCATTCTGCTCGTAACTAACTGTTTTTGTCACCAACTTGCCCTGAACAGTCATTCCGACAGCCAAAATCAAGAGAGTAAGAGAGATCGCTTTCATAGAGAGTGCGGAGGTTGGTATTTGCTGGTGGGGAGTTTGTCGGCCGTAACGACCGGCCGTTTATTCTACCATGTTCACAGATCCGGGGAACCGTTCTTCTCAATAATTTCCTGAATGGCACGAACAGTGTAAGTTCCGTTGTTATCCTGAACTTGAATGGTGACATTGGAAATACCGCGCGCTTCACCGAGAACAGGAACCGTGAGCGTCGCCCACCCGACGATCAGGAACAGCAAATAAACACGTCTGTTCATGGATCGAATCTCGGCGCATCCGCATCGGTCGACAAACAAGTGCGCTTCACCTACCGGATCATGGCGCGAATTGCCTCCTTCGAAGCCGGAGTGTACTGGACGCCCTGGTACAACACCGCGCTTTGGCCATCCATCTCATTGATCGTAATCCGGAAGACCCGGACCGATTTATTCGCTTGAAAGAGCCACCGCACACTCGGGCCTGACACGTCCATTAAACCCGCGGTTTCCGTCCATTTGCCGGCATCGAGTTGCGGAGCGACGTCGTTGACCATGATCAAGGGCGCAGAGTCGCTGACGTCTTCAATGCGAATCAAGTTGAGCGTGGTTGTTTGCTTCGGCGTGATAACGAAATTCCAGCGCAGATAATTTTTCCCGTCCAAATTAACCGCCTCTAGACTGGCTTCCGTAATAATGACTCGGTCATTCTCGGCGTGTTTAAACCCGGTTCCCTGTCGCTCCAGCTCGACAGTCTGCCCGCCGGCGATCGGTGCCGACAGGCGCGACGGGGAACTTGCGCAGCCCGTCAACCAGACCATTGGCAGCACAAGCACGGAAAGGGCTGTGAGCCAGGTACGATGCATAACTTGCATGTTCATTCAGATCGCTACAGGAGCCCGGAAGCCAGATTAATCGAGAGCGCCAAGATCACCGTATTGAACACGAAGGACAGCAAACCGTGCACCAACGCCAGGCGCCGCATACTTTGTGAACTGACCTGCACATCTGAAACCTGGCAGGTCATTCCGATCACGAAGGAGAAATAGGCGAAGTCCAGAAAATCCGGCTCTTTCTCATTAGGGAATTCGAGTCCCCCCGCGCTGGAAAACTCCGGACCTTCGTCTTCGTCGTGATAATATCCGTGAGCGTAGTGCATCGCGAAAACGGTGTGGATGAGGAACCAGGAGGAAACCACCGTGGCAGCGGCAAGCAAAAGATGTTCGGTCAGGGTTTTCCGGCCCAAGCCCTTAGCGCCGCCGATCAGAATAGCGACTGAAGCCAAGCTCGCCACGGCGGCAAAAATCACGAAAATGAAGATCGCGACGCGCGCCGAATCCTGCAGTTTAGCCGCCTGTACGCTGGTCTTGGCGCCCACCCAAAGAATCCGGATCCAAGCCAGCACCGTCACCGTCCAGGCAAAGACATTCCAAATGGTGATGGCTTGAGTTGACCATTGGAGATGACCGAGCGTGATCAGAAAAGCAATAAGCGAAACCGCGAGCGCAAGGAACAACCGCGTGTGGGCATCCAGCTTTAGAAGAATGTTTTTCATCGCTCGGTAATTAAGGATTTGACCTTATGAACAGGGATGAAGTCAAATCGTTCGTTTGGCTCAAGCCGTTCCAATGTGACGGAATTGTAACGTAGCGCCGTTTGCCTAGCAGGCCAGCAGCTGATCTTTTCCGAGAGCGTCAAACGGCGCTCTTATTATGGAAATATTCGGAGAAACTCTCGGCGTAGCGACTGCTCTGTTTCTGCTGCTGGCCCTCCTCATGGCGCTCAGTTTCGAATTCGTGAACGGTTTTCATGACACCGCGAACGCGGTGGCAACCGTCATTTATACTCACAGTCTGAAGCCATGGATAGCGGTGACCTGGTCAGGACTATGGAATCTGATCGGGGTGCTGACCTCGAGCGGGGCGGTTGCCTTTGCGGTGATCGCGCTACTGCCGGTCGAGTTGGTGCTCAACGTCGGGTCGGGGGCCGGATTTGCCATGGTCTTTGCGCTCTTGATCTCCGCGATCATTTGGAACGTTGGCACCTGGTATATGGGGTTACCCGCTTCCAGCTCGCATACTTTGATCGGTTCGATCATGGGCGTTGGACTGGCCAACTCGATGATCTCCGGACACGTTTTCGGGGAGGGCGTCAACTGGGCTAAGGCATCGGAGGTGTTCAGCTCCTTAATCGTCTCACCGATCGTCGGATTTGTCTGTTCGGCGATCTTGCTGTTGCTGGTCAAATTCCTGATTCGCAAACCCGAACTTTATCAACCTGCGGACCCGACCAAAGCGCCTCCATGGTGGATCCGCGGTGTCCTGGTCCTGACCTGCACCGGCGTCAGTTTTGCTCACGGATCGAATGACGGCCAAAAGGGAATGGGGCTCGTCATGTTGATTCTCATTGGTATCATTCCCGCCGTCTACGCACTTAACCTCGACGCTGATCCGAAGGCAATCGCCGATCTTGAGCTTACTGCCCGGAAAACGATGGCCATGCTCGATCTGGCTGGGAATGGCAAGAGCCTTGAAGACAAAGCGTCGGCTGACGTGCTCTCCTCCTTCCTGAAAACAACAGGTCAATTTAACGAAGACATTTTCCCGGCACTGGCAGCGAAAACTCGCGACATCGTGAATCGTTTGAACGGCAAGAACAGCTTTGCCGAGGTCCCGAAGCAAGATCGATCGGCACTCCGGAGTGACCTGTACCTCGTATCGGAATCCCTCAACAAACTGAACAAGCAGGGTAAGCTAACCGACCCTCAACAGAAGGCGATTCTCGTCGATTTTCGATCGAAGCTTCGACCGATGACCCAGTTCATCCCGATTTGGGTCAAGGTAGCCGTCGCCTTCGCTCTCGGTTGCGGAACCATGATCGGCTGGAAACGGATTGTTGTTACCGTCGGAGAAAAGATTGGGAAAACGCATCTGAGCTACGCGCAGGGCGCCTCCGCCGAACTTGTAGCGATGGGAACCATCATGGCCGCCGATTCATTTGGGTTGCCGGTCAGCACAACGCATGTCCTATCTTCCGGAATCGCCGGCACGATGGCGGCGAACGGATCGGGACTTCAGGCCAAAACACTCAGGAACATTTTACTCGCTTGGATCCTCACGCTGCCGGTCTGCGTTCTGCTGGGGGCCGCAACCTTCTCCGGGGCATTGTATATCGTGTTTAACGTGCTTCATACGGGCTGAGTTCGGCGTTCGGCGCTCGGCGTTCGGCGGGCGATCCCTAGATTGTGCTCTTGCTCGCCTTCCGCAGGCGAGAGCACGTGGAGTTTTGCGCGAATGGAAAGGACGAGCTTCACTTGGCTTGGTAAAATGTCCAGATTGCCGGAATGTTCATTCAAACCGAGCGAAAACGTCCCAGTCCGTTGTCGCACTATTATGGAGAGGCTCGGCACCCGATTCTCCTCCCGCTGCATTGGCTGGAGTGGGCATGCCGATGGGCTGTCTATTGGCTGAGTGGGTGGGCCTTCCTGGAAGTTCTCGAATACGTGGGGACACTTTCCATTGTTTTTGCGGTGATTTCTTATTTTTCGGAAAGCGGTGATCGGCTCAAGCAGAAGCATTTTCAGGCCTGGCAGGTGATCAACACGGCTCAGGGTAAGGGAGGCGCGGGAGGCAGAATAGACGCCCTGGAGGAACTGAACGAGGATGGAGTCGCACTGGTCGGGGTCGACCTCAGCGACGCATTTCTTCATGGTCTTGACTTGAAAGGAGGAGATCTGGGTCGTTCCAATTTCAGCTCCGCGGATATCAGAGGAGGCAGCTTCAAGGGCGCCCGCATGGAATACGCCAATCTAACTTCAGCCAATATTCGGAATGGTAGCTTGCAGAATGCGGACCTGCGCAATGCGACGCTGCAGGACGCAGATTTGCAAGGCGCAGACCTGGATGGGGCGGATCTGGAAGGAGCGGATCTCAGCAAAGCGGACTTGCGCTATGCGGATCTTCGCAACATCAAATGGCCGAAAATCGTTAACCTCAAATTGGCCAATATTTTCGGCGTGCGAAATTCGCCGGCTGATTTTATTCAATGGGCGCTCCAAAAAGGCGCGGTTTCGCTTGAGTCGGATGACGAATGGTCAAAACTCGAGGACCAATAAGACAGGAGTTCAGGAGTTGCAGGAGTTCAGGAGTTGCAGAATGGGAAGATTGGATCCAGTAGTCATTTAACCCCATCCTCACCTTTCCATCCAAGCTTGAACTCCTGAACTCCTGGAATTGCAACTCCTGAAAATACTGGTGGCTTGTTGGCTTGGTGCGTTCGCGACCATGGCGAGCGGGGCGAGAGTTTGCCTGAGCAAGGTGGACGGTGCCATCGGCCCGGCAACCGCAAGTTACATTGCCAGGAGCGTTGATGAAGCACAGTCTAAAGGGGTCCAATGCCTTATCATCGAGTTGAACACACCTGGCGGTCTGCTCGATTCAACGAGGGTGATTGTTCAGAAACTGCTTGGATCAACGGTCCCGGTGGTTGTCTACGTTGCACCGACCGGCGCCACGGCGGCCAGCGCGGGTTGCTTTATTACCCTGGCAGCCAACGTCGCCGCGATGGCTCCTGCAACCACAATCGGTGCTGCCCACCCGGTTACTCTCGGTGGGTTGCCCAGTGGCGACCAATCGAAACCGGACCAGACCATGACACAGAAGTTGGAAAACTTCGCCGTCAGTTACATGGAAGCCATCGCGAGCCGGCGCAATCGAAACATTGAGTGGGCCAAATCCGCCGTGCGGGAGAGCGCCTCGATTACCGCGGAAAAAGCCCTGGAATTGAAAGTCGTGGAGATCGTGGCGCGCGATCTCGACGATTTGCTCGCCCAGCTCAATGGACGAGTGGTGAATGGCAGGCCGCTTGAAACCGCCGCCGCACAGGTCGTGGAAATCAAAACGTCCATTACCGAAGAATTACTTCAAATGTTTTGGCGGCCGGAGGTGATGTTCGTTCTGATGCTGATTGCGATCTACGGTCTGATTGGTGAGATGACCACGCCGGGCGCGATCCTGCCAGGAGTGGTTGGGGCCATGGCACTCATCCTTGCGCTTTACATGGCCGCGATCTTGCCAGTCAATGTTGCAGGATTACTACTGATCGGTCTGGCCGTCGCACTGTTCCTGATCGACGTGTTCGCGCCGACACACGGTGTGCTCACCGGCGGCGGAATTCTGGCATTTTTCGTGGGTTCTCTGATGCTGTTCGATCGCCGGGATCCTCTTTTCCGCCTGTCGCTGTATTATATCATTCCGAGCGTTATTCTGACCTCCGGTTTTTTCCTGCTGATTGTCGGAAAAGGACTCCAGGCCCAGCGTTTGCCGGTAAGAGTTGGTAAAGAAACGATGCTTGGCAAGTTCGTTCAGGCCATTACGCCAATCGATGCAAGCGGCGGAAGAGTCTTCGTCGAAGGGGAATACTGGACCGCCCGGAGCGACCAGTCGATCAAACAGGGAGAGACGGTCCGGATCGTCGCGGTCGAAGGATTGACGGTGAAGGTCGTGCCCAAGACCTGAGGCAAGAGTCGCATGTTCACGGAAATCGCAAGTTTGACGGGTTGGTTAGTTCCAGCCATTCTCTTGGCCATAATCATTCTCCGACAGGCGGCCCGCATCTTGCGCGAGTACGAGCGCGGCGTCATTTTCCGGCTGGGGAAGCTGTACGGCACCAAAGGACCCGGCCTGATTTTCCTGATTCCGATCGTGGACCGGATGGTCAAAATGGACCTGCGGGTGGTGACGATTGATGTCACCCGGCAGGAACTGATGACCCGTGACAACGTCCCCGTAGCGGTGGATGCGGTCGTTTATTTTCGCGTGCTTAATCCAGAGTCCGCCATCATTCGGGTGGAAAACTATTTGAAAGCGACTTCGTTGATCTCTCAAACAACGTTGCGTAGTGTGCTTGGTCAGTCCGAACTGGATGAGCTGTTGTCCGCACGCGAGAAGATTAATCTCACGTTGCAGGAAATTATCGATCGGCAGACTGACCCTTGGGGGATCAAGGTCACCTCGGTGGAAGTGAAAGACGTCGTTTTACCGGATGGCATGAAACGGGCGATGGCCCGGCAAGCGGAAACCGAACGCGAAAGACGCTCCAAGATCATCAATGCGGAGGGAGAATTTCAAGCCGCAGAAAAACTTGTGCAGGCCGCCGAGATGATCTCGGAGCAACCGATTGCTCTTCAACTTCGGTTCTTGCAGACGATGAAGGAAATCTCCAGCGAACACAACACGACAACGTTTCTGCCAATACCGATCGATCTGTTCAGGGTGTTTATGAAGCAGGAGTCAGAACTCAGGAGCCAGGATTCACGAGGGGGAGCTACAGAGGAAAAACGAAATTGAATCTAAGAACAAGAGTTCAAGTTCGGAATCGCGCACCGCAACGGTCCGGTCAAAGATCCATTCTGCAACTCCTGGATTCTCTGAAAATCATCTTGAGTCCGAGTGCTGAGTTTTTTTTCTCAAATCTGCACACGTTCACTCCGCGGGTGCTCCTGAATCCTGAATTCTGGCTCCCGGCTCCTGGCTCCTGCCTACTGAGTGACTAGCTTGGGAGGGAGTGGCGGTGGTCTCTTTGCAAATGAAGAGACGATCCCTACAATTGCAAGGAGGATGCCGGTTCCCATGGCCAGAATCCCGCCCCAAAAAAGCGCACCATTATTCCCAGCTTCCGGTAATTGATAGACAATTTGCTGAAATGAGGTCCCCGGTGATTCAAAATGCGCATTAACGGCCTGCGGAGGTAGAATAATTCGTGAGGTTTGGGTGAGAATGGGCGAGTAGGGTGACTCCTGGCTGGTCGATTCAAAAACAAATTCCTGCGGGGTATTTGAGATGAGCCTGAAACCCTTGAGAATCTCGATCCCGCGGCTCCCGTCCGTACGGACCGTGGTAAGGGCCCGAGCTTCGATGTTAGCCGTCGCGGTGCGGTCGACGTCGTTCCTCGTTAAATCGAATTTATCCAAAGCGGCTTTGGCAAATTTCTGCTTGAAATCACGCCAGAGCACATCCGGGTGATCCCCATACTGTTGTCTCCAGATCGCCCATTGGCTGGCCGATAGGTGGAACGTTACTTTCATCGATCCGTCTCCGTACGGATCGACTCGGGCAACGACATCCATGTTAATCGTATCGGCGGCCAGCCCGGCGGCGCAGGAGGCAACCAGGGCCACTAAGAGGGACACTAAACTGACGATGGGTCTCTTCATGGAAAATGTACCGTGTCCAACAACTGGAGTAGAACTTGGCGATTCGATTGGAAATTAGATGCCGGAGAGCCCGCCGCGACACCGATTACACCCCCACGCACCGGGCGAAAAACCCCAAACCATTCGTTATCCCCAGACGAACCGACGGTATGCCCGAGCACGACGGTCAAGTCACCCTGCCTCCTGGAATCATCCACCCGAAGCCGACTGCCGACCCGAGCAAAAGCTCTCCCAACTGCCTTCAATGCGTCATTCGCCGAGTTGGCGTTTGGCACTTCCACCACGTCCATTCCCATGGAAGTCGACGGATCGTAGACGCGAAAGGTGATGCCCAACGAGATGGGCGGCTGGAGAACTTTCCAGGAATCCGGATAGGAGAATGAAACCAGCCCCGCACTATGCTCGAAGTGCGACATCCCTTGTTGGGATTGCGCTTGGGCCGGTGGATTCTGTCCTTGAGCCCCGTCGCCCCCTTCCTGAGGCGGCCCCTGATTCTGGTTCTCATTCTGCGCGACATTCTTGGTCGCCTCCGCCTGCTCACGTGAGGCTAACATCGCTTTGACCTTGTCAGTGTCGACATCTGGTAGTTCGGGTGACGCGTAACCCTGGCCACGATACTGCTGCACGGAATAGACGATCTTGTATTGCTGTTTTTGCAGATCCTCCGTCGCCATCTCCACTGCTTTTTCGAAAGGGACGTCGGCGTTTGCCCCGACCGCCTTCGGCGTGATCGCAGTGCATTCCACTGGGAAGTATTTGTCACCCGCCTGAACAATTGTGAACGCGTGCCCAGGTCGCATGACGATGTACGTCTGGCAACCAAGTTGGTCGAGGATCGATGCCCAAAGAATCGCCAGTTCGATGCAGAGGCCGTTGTTCGAGGTGATCACATCCCTGGGCAACCGGACCGTCTGGACAAGAGTTTTGATGTCGCCAATGCTGACGGGGACACCTTCGGCGCTGGCGTAACGCATTCCCGTCTCCCGCATATAATTGTAGGTTGCCTTCATCAGTTCCGCGACCTGTTCGGGGTCCTGGGTAGCGCCCGCGAGGGTGCCTCCGAGGCGTTTGGTAATCGCGGCCGCATACTCCTTAACGACCGGGTCGTTTGGCGTCACCATGCAGACAATAAACTGTGCCAGATTCCATTGGTCGTACCAGGTAAGCATGTCGTCCGCCGGCAAATCGCTATACTGCACCTCGTTGACGCCATAGATCGTGAAATCGTCTCTGAGCACCTGTTCCCGGGGACCCGTATCGTCTCGCCACTGCAGCTTAATTTCCAGCGACGCCGTGGTCTGGTTGGCCAAGTGAGCAATCCGTTCCGGAAACTTAGGGTAGTAGACCGCGACTGAAGAGGTCCCAGCCGGTAACACACTACTCACTTCCGGCGTTGTCCAGGGGATATAGTCAGGGACTTGGTAGCTGACGGTCAGATCCCGAATTGGTCGTCCTCCGATATTTTTCAGGACTAGCTTGCTCAAAAAATATCGGCCCTCCCCAATCTGCGAGTTGGCATACACCTTGTAGCCAAAACTCATCACCGATTTACGAATCGTCGGTGGATCCCAAGAAAGCTGGCCGGGTTTAGCAGCGGTCAGGACCCAGGTCGCCAGAAGGGCCGCCCCACAAACGAAAAGGATCGTGCCGCCGGCGAGAAAAACGAGGAATCGGCGATTTCTGAACATAATGAAACAGGTGCAGCCCAACTGTCACATTGATATCCCTTATGTTCTGCCCTCAGACTGCGAATGTGACACTCGCCAGCCCATCGACACATTTCCTGGTTCTGCAGCTCCGCCTTCAAAAAAAAGGCAGAGCGCAATCTGAAGGAACAATCGGCAAAGTGCGCGTGAGCTTTAGGTGCTTTTTTTGTTTTCGGCTTCAGGTTGCTCTTGTTCACCGAGCTCCTGCAGTTCGCGCTTCAGCAAATTCGCTTTTTCCACGCTGCCCACCTTTTCCAAGGCCACGATCGCTTCTCTGAGGGCATTCACCAGTTTCGGGTAGCCATTG
>DATHPI010000339.1:0-3158 GCA_035484035.1 Chthoniobacterales bacterium | reverse complement strand
TGGAATTGATCGGCGTGACCACGCTGGCGGACTCGCTACATTGCGCGAAGGAGCGCGGAGTGGTGTGCATGACCGGCCTGGTCGGGAACAAATGGTCGTTCGACAATTTTGAGCCGATGGAGGTGATCCCGACGTCCGTCTGCCTCACGATTTACGCCGGCGAGTCACAGGATTTTATGCGGATGCCGTTTCAAGAGCTGCTTGACCAGATCGGCTCTGGCGAGTTGCGCGTCCAGATCGGCAAAGTATTCCATCTCGACCAAATCGTCGAGGCGCACCGCACGATGGAGGAAAACAAGGCCGGCGGTAAGATCGTGGTGCTCACGTAGAGCGCGATCCAGGTGACCCTATGGATGCAGCGAGCGAAGTAAAAAAGATTGCTTTCGACCCGATTAGAAATGGAGAGGCGGTCTGATACGTGCGGGATCTTCAGCTTTTTGAGGAGGCGCGATGCCGACGCTGACGAGTTACGGAGCGGACATTCGACCGCTCTTTACGGATCGGGACATTCATGCCATGAGCAAGGCGTTCAATCTGGCGAGTTACGACGAGGTGAAGGCGCATGCGGCTGTCATCTATGACCGCATTCGTGGCATCGGCGGCGCCGTCATGCCGCCTCCGCCACCACGAGGGGAAGGTCCGTGGGCACAATCGCAGATTGATTTATTCGCGAAGTGGATGGCGGATGGCTACCTGCCATAGAAGCTCTTAACGCAGTAATGCAAGATGGAAGGGCGCAGAAGGGCCGCAAAGGGAGGAGCACGTCGATGGCGAATCAGGCTCTTGAACTTAAGTTTGTGGTGACAAACACTCTCATCGTTGGGGATATAAAGCGTTCGGTGGCATTTTATCGCGACGTGCTCGGCGCCACGGTGCTGCGCGAGGGCGAACCCACATTTCTGCGGCTCGGCAATATCTGGATCACGATCAACGGCGGAGGTGGAGGGACCGATGACAAACCCGACGTCATCGCTGCGCCGCCGCGTGATTCGAACCTGCTAAGCAACTTTATCAATCTTCGCGTGGCGGATATCCGGCGCTGCTACGAAGTTTGGTCTTCGCGGGGCGCGGAATTCATCACCGAGCCCAAGGTCCACGCGACGGAAATCCGCTGCTACATGCGCGACCCAGACGGCTACCTTATTGAAGTGGGACAAACGACCATGACCGCGGGACCACTGGACATGTACGCGTGACAAAAGGCCTTGCCCGTCGTCCCTGGCGCTTACAGGTTGAGCGGAGTCGTGCGCGCTGGAACTGCAGTTCCACAGCCCCTTTTCAGGTCAACTCCCGCATCAAATTCAGGATAGGCATTCCCCCATTGTTTCCTTAAAAATAAAGTGCTTGCACAACATTACACCATATGGTGTAATGTTGTTATGGATCAACTGACAGATGTGCTGACCGCCATTTCTCACCCGACCCGGCGAGCGATCATTGGGCAGCTTGCTAATGGACCTGCCCGATTCCTGGATATCGCGAAGCCCTTCGACACCGCATTAAACGCGACTACGAAGCACCTCAAAGTCCTCGAACGAGCAGGACTCATTGAACGCCAAAAGCAGGGTCGCGAGGTCCTGATCTCTTTTCGAGGCGAGCCACTTCGGGAAGTAGCGGGCTGGGTGCATGAGTACGAACGGTTCTGGAACGAACGCCTCGATCAGTTTCAACAATACTTCAAAGCCAAAAAGAAGAAGGAGAAAAAGTAATGGAGAACTCAAAGAAGACCGTTGAATTTAAGTTCGAGCGAACAATCCCCGCTCCTACGGACGAGGTGTTTGATGGCTGGCTCGATCCAAAGATCCCTGGCAATCCCTGGAACATGGCTGAAAAGCTTCTCTTGAATCCGAAAGTGGACGGCTTTTTTTACTGGCTCATTAAGGGGAACTCCCACTACGGGCGATTTACGGAAATGGAGCGACCAAGCCGAATTCAGCATACATGGATGTCACGAAGCACCTTGGGTGAGGAGACGACAGTGACTCTGACCTTCAAAAAACAGGGGGAAGACACGCTCATGACCCTCGTGCATACCGGCATTCCCGATACGGAAGCGGGAAGAGGGCACGAGAAAGGTTGGAACCACTTTTTGGATATTTTCCCCGAGCAATTTGGAAATAGCTCACGCAGGGAGAAATAGTCTATGAACTCATTGAATGGTAAAACAACGCTAACCAGCGGATACGCGCCTGTAAACGATCTCAAGATGTATTTCGAAATCGAGGGAACCGGCGAGCCCCTCGTTTACCTCCCACCTGCCTTTGGATTCGCCGGGTTGAAGTCATTTCCGGTGCTCGTCGAACGCCATTCGATGATTACGGTCGATTTCCAAGGGCATGGTCGCACGGCGGATATCCCGGAGCGTCCAATTACATTGGAGCAAAACGCCAAAGACGTGGTCGGCCTGTTGAAATATCTGGGAATCTCGAAGGCCGACTTCTTCGGCGAAAGCTACGGTGGGGCCATAGCGACTATGATCGCAGTTCACCACCCCGAACTTGTCGGTCGCGTGGCGACCTACGGAGCAACGTTTGGTCCTCCGCAGACTGCTCTGAATATGGAAATGCTGCGCTTTAATGTTGCGCCTACCCCTGACTCCAGGGGCTTCCAATTTCAAAGAGAAAACTATAAGAAAGTGGCTCCCGATCCTGATTACTGGCCCAAGTTTTGGGGCAAGGTGTGCAGCATTCAGTGGGGAGGATTTTCGAACCAAGAGTTGGCCTCCATCAAAGCGCCGTTTCTCATCGCCATCGGAGATCACGATTTTGTTCGCCTTGAACACGCCGTTGAGACCTTGAAGCTCATCCCCAACGCCGAGCTCGCCGTGATCCCGGATGCCGGCCACTTCGCCCTGTTTTCGGAACAAGAGCGGGTGATCCCGGTGGTCAGGAATTTCCTGGAAAAGCCCGAGAAGAAAATCCCAATTGCAACTGCCGAAATGGGCTATCACCCGGACGAAACCAGATGAATCGAAAAGGGGAAGGATACGGACATCTAGCAGCGCAATGCCCTTCGAAGCACGGTGTGATACACAGCTTTGTCTCAGCGAGGGGTTCACTCTACAGGATTTCTGACGGACCTTACTGTACACGAACTGTGCTCGAACGGCTTGTTTTCAGCCTATAGGGGTTAGCCTTTGAGCGAAAGCAGATTCCCCG
>DATHPI010000338.1:0-6801 GCA_035484035.1 Chthoniobacterales bacterium | reverse complement strand
GTCGTTCGCCCGCGCCGCGTCGCAAAGCTGCCGGAGAACGAGCTTCGCATCACCGACCATGGCAATTTCTGCCGGCACATGGAGGCCGATCCGCGTCGGCGTAGCGTCAGCTTGAATATAGCGCGCGGATTCACTCCAAGTGGGCGCCTCACCGAACTTCTCGCCGCTCCAGAACCGAAAGCCGATCGCCAATACCGCGTCGGCGCGTCCGGTGAACGGCTTCTTCCATGGACCTCGGATTGCAAGTGGGTGGTCCTCCGCCACGGCGCCTTGCCCGCTGCGCCGGCCATACACGGGTATGTTGGTGAGTTCAACGAATTCGCGTAGCTCGGCTGCCGCACCGGACCAGAATATTCCATCGCCTGCTGCGATTAACGGGCGTTTGGCGGCAAGGAGGATCTCGAGCGCCAGCTCGATGCTGTGCGGGTCCGCTCCCCGCAGTTTTTCCCATGACGACGCCCGAGAGCGCTTCGCTTGAATTGTCGGGCTCCGTCATGGCGGGCCCCCTAGAGTGCTAATCGCTTCGTGCCTACCGTACCTGCTCCGGAGCACTCGGTGCAGAAGCTTTCCGGTCGCAGTTCTCGGCATCTCGTCTTCATTAATGAACGAGATTGATTTTGGCGTTTGTATCCGGCGATCCTGTCTTTGCATCAATCGAGGAGTTCGGACTCCGATGCGCCCTTATCTTGATGCAAGACGACCACTGCATGAACCGCCTCTCCCCACTTCTCGTGAGGGACGCCAATTACAGCTAGATCCTTGACCTTGGGATGAGCGCCAAAAACCTGCTCCACTTCGGATGGATAGACGTTCTCTCCGCCGCTGATGATCATATTGCTCTTGCGGTCGGCGAGATAATAGTAGCCGTCCTGGTCACGACGGGCCATGTCGCCGACAGTGCAATACGCACCGCGAAACGCCTCCGCGGTCTTTTTTGGTATCTTCTACGTTTGTCGAATCAAACAGGATCGTTATTCATGCGATCCCCGATCTCCGTCAAGATCTCAAAAGGATCCGAGAGCGCTTTCCGAATAGAAAATAATTTACTTTGATGTGCCCGCCTGGCTGTCCTTAAAAGCGTTTGGAAGCAATTTTCGTATTCGATCCAATCGTAGACCAATGCAGCCGGTTTAGTTCTCAACTAATCCAATCTCTATTACGAAATCCAAGCTGGCTGCGTCGCCATCCGTCTGGCCACGAGAGATCATTTTGCGAGGCATAGTAGACGGTTGAACATCCGGCGGTGAGAAAGATACCCGCCTTTCGGATGAGATATTGTCAAATGTCGTGCATGGTGAGTAAGCGCATACTTTATTGATAACGTATTATTCGTTGTGGCGTATCGACCCGCGCTCTTTACGGAGAGTGGCTTCAGAAAATATTTTGCCTAAGTTAAAGAATTATATGGCAAATTGCAATGATTGATTATAGTTTAGCTTTCTTTTGGGACAGGTTCATTCGTCTTCTCTCCGTTACTGTGAGGTGAGACTTAAACTTCGCGGTTAGCGGTGTGGTCGACTACATTCTGCCTGAAGGTTAGTTCGACTTCAGTATGGTGTCTTACGGTCTGTGCGGTGGTTCGAGCGGATCTGCAGGTCAACTGGTCCCCAAAATCTTGACAGCGAGGAAAACAGCTAGCTGGCTAACTAGCGAGTGCTACGGGCACCAAGTCAGTGAAACGAAAAAAGTGAGGTGAGCTCTGACCGAACGGTAGTGGAAAGCTGAGTCAGTTCGCGTCTCGCCTCAGTAAAGGAATCGAAAAACCATATGCTTGAAGAAGCCTTAAGCAAGTTGGCACCAACCCTCAGGGGGAGCGTGATTACCCCCGCCAACGGTGAATATGAGGCCGCGCGCAAAGTGTACAATGGAATGATCGACCGTCGCCCCGACGCGATCGTCCGCTGCGCGAATGTGGCGGACGTGCGTGCTGCGGTGAATTTCGCCCGCCAGGATGGGCTAACGGTCGCAATTCGCGGCGGGGGCCACAATGGTGCCGGACTGGGTGTTTGTGACCACGGACTTGTGATCGACCTCTCGCTTATGAAGGGGGTGCGAGTCGATCCGGCCGGAAACACGGTGAGGGCTGAGGCAGGCTGCACTCAGGCCGATCTGAATCACGCGGCTCATGGCTTCGGCATGGCAGTCCCAGTCGGAGTTGTTTCTACCACCGGGATCGCCGGGCTTACCCTCGGTGGCGGAACGGGCTACCTGACCCGGAAGTATGGTTTGGCGTTGGATAACCTGCTCGAAGCCGATCTCATACTGGCCGACGGCCGCTTTGTGACCGCAAACGCCAAAGATAATACGGATCTCTTTTGGGCGATCCGCGGTGGTGGCGGTAACTTTGGCATTGTTACGTCGTTCCTCTTTCGTGGGTGTCCGGTGGATCAGGTCTTTGCTGGTCCCATGTTTTGGGAGATGGAGCACGCGCGTGAGGTGATCCAGTGGTACAGGGAAATCTCGTTGGAGCTGCCGGAAGAGCTATATGGCTTTTTCGCGTTCTTGAAGGTGTATCCGGCACCACCGTTTCCGGAGGAGTTGCACCGGAAAACGATGTGCGGCATCATCTGGGCTTACTGCGGCCCCCCGGACAAGCTCGAAGAGGCGTTTCGTCCCGTACGGAAATTTCGGGCACCGCGCTTCGAACTGACAGGACAAATGCCTTATACGGCGCTGCAAAGCATGTTTGACGCCCTATATCCGCCAGGAATGCAGTGGTATTGGAGAGGAGATTTTTTGAGGGAAATTCCAGATGAGGCGATCGACGAACATCTGAAATTTGGTGAACAATTACCTACTCTCCACTCGACGATGCACTTTTATCCGGTGGACGGCGCGGCGGGCCGGGTTGACCGACACGCAACCGCATTCAGCTATCGCGACGCGAAGTGGTCGATGGTGATGGTCGGAGTCGATCCAGACCCTGCGAACACTGAAAAGATCACGGCCTGGACGAAAGATTATTGGGCGGCGCTTCATCCTTACAGTCTGGGCGGCGCTTACGTAAACTTTATGATGGATGAAGGAATCGACCGAATCAAAGCGACCTATCGGGACAATTACGATCGATTGGTGAAAATTAAACGGAAATACGATCCGAATAACTTTTTCCGCGTTAACCAGAACATTCGACCAGATTGAACTGGTGGTCGGCGAGGTCAAGACGGAGAAGTTTTCTCGCACCGAAGGCAAAACCCCGGCCTTCGATACTGAACAGGTGCAGAACGTCCTGGATAAAATTGACACGAGCAACGAAGTCGGCCTGCGCGATCGCGCTCTGCTTGGGACTCTTGCCTATACCTTTGCGCGAATCGGAGCGGTCGTGAACCTTAAGGTCGAGGACTACTTCCAGACCGGAAAGCGATCAATGATCCGATTCCGGGAGAAAGGCGGCAAGGAGACGGAGATCCCGGTGCACCACAAACTGGACGAGCTACTTGACCAATATTTGGAGAAGTCGGGTCTTAGAAATCGGCCAACCGCACCCCTCTTTCCGATTGCCGTAGGCAAGACGCGAAAGCTCGGGAACCGCCCGGCAACCAGAATCGATGCAGCCAGAATGCTCAAACGCCGGCTCAAAGACGCCGGGTTGTCGGATGCATTCTCTCCCCATTCTTTAGGGCTACCGGAATCACGAATTGGAGCGGATTCGGTACTGATTACCTGATATATGGGAAGCTGAGCGGTAAAATTTTCGTCAGCTACCGTCGCGAGGAAAGTAGGTCAGCGATAAGATTGTGCGACCTGCTGTCCGAGCATTTTAGTAGAAATCAAATCTTCATGGGTATCGATTCCATAGCCCTTGACGCAGACTACGTTAAAGCAATCGAGAAGACCGTTGGTGAATGCGACGTGCTGGTCGCGGTAATTGGACCGCATTGGCTCACTTCTGATGGAACATTGAATTGAAAAGAACTCACCAACACCGTCGCTACTTTGCTTAAGTGATCGGGAATGCCTTGAACTTTCCAGAGTCCAACCCCGCGAAAAACTGGTCAGGCTAGCGAGGCTTTCGCAGCCGGGGTCCGAATGAAGTATCCGCTCTAAGCGCAAACGGTGGGGTCGTAATCAGAATGTATCGACCCATCTGATTGAGGCAGGCAGTGTGCGAGGACTCGGGGGGTTTAGCCCGGTTGTGAGGATCGGAAGGGGAAAAAACAATTACTTCGACGCGGCAATAAATGCCTGAATTGCGGCAGATACCGCATTTCGTAATTACTCTTGAAAGATATCTGAATATCCGGTGATATAAGTTCCTGTATCAACCCCCCCCAAAAAAATTATGGGCGACGCGCTCGAGATAACAAAACAAGGTTACGCAGCTTTTGGTCGCCGAGATATACCGGCGCTTTTGAAACTGGTCGCCGACGAAGTTGATTGGCAGGAGGCTGTCCCGGCGAGTGTGCCCTATTCTGGGCTGCGTCGAAATCCAGCCCAAGTAGGTGAGTTTTTTGCTGCCGTCGATCAAGCCGAAGATATTACTGTCTTCGACGTGCGACAATTCATTGAGGCGGACGAATACGTCACGGTACTTGGATACCTCGAAGCCACCGCACGCGATACGAAACAAAGGTTTCAGAGCGAATGGGTGCATGTCCTCACAGTGCAGCACGGCAAAATAACCCGCTGGCGTGGATTTTATAATACAGCGGCGCGTTATGGGCACTAGCCTGTCAACGACGCGGTAGAACGCGAACCACCTGCTAGGGCGTCCACGGATTCGGGCCGCTATAAATTGCGCGCTTGTCTTCGCCGCCGGTTTGCCGTCATAAAAACAACTGGAACCAAACTCCCCTAGCGCCAACAGCTTCCCCGGGTGCAGATGTTCCGCGTGTACCCGGGGCGGTTCCTTGCCTGCTGTCGCACTGCACTTATCGTAGACTGTACAGTTTACTGCACTTAATTCGGTTCTGACGCGACTTTGGTGCACTTGCGGACCGCGCCTGAGCCATAGCCAGCACTGGCGTACTCTGCAAGACGTTCCGTACAAAGCATTTAGGATGAAACAGCCGGACGAGCGCGCCGGTTTCTGGATCAAGTCCACTCAGGTTCGGTCCCTTGTGCGCATTGTCGTGGTAGCAGGCAAGAGCCAGGTTTTCGTTGTCGTCTGTTCCGCCATGCTGGCGAGCAACGATGTGCTCGACGTGGTAGGCGAAGAACGGCTCCGCGTTTTGCGGAAGGTAGCAGTATTCGCAGCGATGATCGGCACGTTCACGGACGGTTTGCCGAAGCCGCTCGTCCATCAGGCAGCACGGCCTTCAGCCAAGAGCCGACGAGCTTTTGCCTGCAGAATGGCAACGAAATTTCCGACACGGATCATTGCCTCATACTCGTCACGCTCCTCAGGGGTTAAGCTCCCTTCGGTGCATTTGCCGGCCAGTTCCTCGATCCTACCCTGCATCTCCGTGTCGGCGCGGAGACGGAGCAGCGACTCGGCGCTCTGTCGGTCAAGACACTGCCCGACAGCCGCAAGCACGCGCTCCAAAGCAATTTGCGCTGAATCGGCCGGCATATTCGGAAGAATAAGGTCGCTGGTTTCCAGGTCAAGCCCGCAGTGGGCGTTCCAAAAATGGACCGCTTTCCTCGGAGTTTACACGACGTTACTTTCGGTAACCTTTTTGCTCGTGTTGAAGCGGTAGGCTTCGCATGCGATAGACGCCTCAGCTATCTGCCTCTCGAGCCAGAAGAAACCCGCGCGCTCAATGCCCTACCACGAGCGCATCCAACGCGACCAATCCAATCTCATCCCGCTCGATCCAGCAGAAGACCCATCTAGAGTTGTTCAGATACCGTTGGTACAATTCATATCCATTAGGCATGAGGACTGCGAAAAGCAAGTGTTCGATCCGGCCGTCAGTGGTATCAGCGACGGCAACGAGCCAATGCGGGATGGGTTTTTGGCAAAGTGTAACGCTTTCGATGGAGCCATCGTCAGGCCCTTATGAAAACTCAGCATCCACCACATCGGTGGACCAGAACACGTCGCGCGCAGGTTTCCCGGTCAGCACAACTTGTGCGACAGGTTAATCCATCGCCAGCGGAGAGGCGCGGTATGAAGTTGCTGGCGCAGATCACGGGGTTTTCGGAGCGATCAGAAATTTTACCTTTCTGCAGTGTCATAACGGTTTCGCAGAAACACTGAAACTCAGAGATCGCAACGCATTTGTAACTGGATGAAGACCTAGAGATCTGGCCATCCGACCTGAGGATTGCACAGCAACCAGGAACTACACCTATGCAGACCATTCACGTTTATCTTTCCGCACCACGCCTCTTGCTAAAGAACGCATCCACGGCAGGCGTGGTGCCATCCGAGACTCTTACAACGCGCCTATCTCCAAAAATGTCCCGGCTAACGCCGTCCTCGCTGAAACGTCGCATTGGGACACGATGGCTGTGGCAACGACAATCGCAAATCAGTTGCAAATGGCTCGGCCCGACACCGTAGACAAGCTAGAGGCCAGCAAAGCAGAAACTAGGGACAGATTTGGTCAAGATTGACCGCTGGAAACCCACAGCCGCCCGAGAATTGCCTTGGCGTCCGCGAGTTGCAAACCCACATCTTCAGCCGAGCGGCAAGCGCCGCGGTCCAGCGTCCCTAATTGCGTCGTCGCGATGTTGCCGTCTTTTCGACGCCAGTTGACTGTTATGGTGAACTCTGCAGGTGAAATAGCGAACGAGCTTATGAGTACGTAACTGAATCGCCATTTTAGTTTCATCTGTGTGTTCATTTCATTTCTCCACTCGTTAGGTAGATCAGCTACTTCACTTCCTCGATATCCGGAAGCTTCCACATCTTCT